>DATLYH010000155.1:0-31500 GCA_035575035.1 Gemmataceae bacterium | reverse complement strand
GGCGGGAAGGGCACCCGCCGGACCACGGCCGACAACTGGTGCAGGCCCTGGAAAGGGTCCAGGATACCCATCCCGAGGGGTCAGGGGACAGGGCGGCCGGGCCTGACCCCTGGAGAAGGGGCACGCCGGGCACTTCCACGGAAGCCGGCGGCGTTGGCGGCCAGACCCCACTCACCCTGCTGAGCAAACTCGATTACCCGCGCGCCAGTGCCTGGATCGTGGCCCGCCTTGCCGAAGGGCTGCAACATGCCCACCAGCGAGGGATCCTGCACCGCGACATCAAGCCGTCCAATATCCTGATCGGCGCCGACGGCCAGCCGATGTTGCTGGACTTCAACCTGGCCCACGACCAGAAGGCCGACTTTGCCGAGACGGTGCTGGGCGGCACGGTCGCCTACATGGCCCCCGAACACCTGCACGCCCTGGCCGGCCGGACGGCGGCCCTGATCGGCCGGGTGGACCACCGCTCGGACATCTATTCCCTCGGCATGGTCCTGCACGAAATGCTCACCGGCCAAAGCCCCTTCCAGGAGAAGGCCAGCTACTCCGCTCTGCCGCTTCAGCTCGAAGCCATGGCCGTGGAGCGGAGCAAGGCCATCCCCTCAGCACGGCAGCAGCGGGCGGACCTTCCCTGGAGCCTGGAGAGTATCCTTCGCAAGTGCCTCGATCCCCGGCCCGACCGGCGCTATCAACAGGCCGAACATCTGGCCGAGGACCTGCGCCGTTTCCTCGACGACCGGCCCCTGAAGTATGCGCCGGAGCTAAGCCAAGCCGAGCGCATCCGGAAGTGGGCCCGGCGGCATCCGCGGCTGACCTCGGCCGGCTCGGTGGCACTGGCGACCCTGTTCCTGCTGCTGACGGCCGCCGCCGCCCTAGCCGCGGTCAGCGGCCGCCTCGCCAGCACGACGGACGAGTTGAAGACAAGCCAGGCTCGGGAACGAAAGCAACGCTACGAAGCGGGGACGATCCGGGCCTTGTGTCTGGTGAACACCTCGGCCCGCTTGCAGGACCATCTGCGCCAGGGGGCGGGCATTTGTGAGGAAACCCTCGGCCTGTACGGCCTCCTGGAGGGCGAGGGCTGGCAGGAGCCGGCCGACTGGGCCCGCCTCCCCGCGGAAGATCGCCGGAAGTTGGCGGAGGACACCCGGGAGCTGCTGCTCCTTTTGGCCGGCGCCCGTGTGCGCCTGGCCCCCGGCGATCCGGCCGTCCTTCGTTCCGCCTTGGCCCTGCTCGACCGGGCCGAGGCGATCCCGGATCTCGAACCATCCCGGGCCTTGTGGCTGGACCGGGCCGAGTATCTGAACCAACTCGGTCGGGCCGACGAGGCTGACGCCGTCCGTCGGAAGGCTGAGGAAATCCCGGCCGCGACCGCCCGTGATCACTACCTGTTGGCGACCGTCCATGCCCGCCGGGGGGATGCCGAAGGACATGCCCGGGCGTTGGCGGAGCTGGACCAGGCGCTGCGGCTGAACCCGCGTCATTACTGGTCCTGGGTCCAGAAGGGGATCTGCCATCTGGAGCGGGGCGAAGACCTCCAGGCGGCCCGGAGCTTCGGCGCCTGCATCGGTCTATGGCCCGACTTTGCCTGGGGCTATTTCAACCACGGCTACGTCCTGGACCGCAGCGGCCGGAAGGCCGAGGCCATCGCCGACTACACCGCGGCCCTGGCCCGTGATCCGGACCTGGTGCCCGCCTACGTCAACCGGGGCCTGGCCCGGCTGGAGCTGCGTCAGCACGAGGCGGCGCTGGCGGATTTTGCGGAAGCCCAGAGGCGGGGCAAGGCGGAGGCGTCGCTGCACGCGGCCCGGGGCATGGCCCTGGAAGCCCTCGGCCGCCATGCCGAGGCGGACGCCGCTTTCCGCCTGGCCTTTGCCGCCGTCGGGACAGAGGCCGAGCAGCTGCGCATCCGCTGGACCTACGGGTTCGCCGTGTCCGCTCGGTTGCCGGAGGAGGCGCGGCGGGCTTTCGATGACGTGCTTCGTCATGATCCGCGACATGCCCAGGCCCTTTATGGCCGGGCCATGCTGGCGATGGCCCAAGACCGGTCGGCCGAGGCCCTGCGCTTCTTCGACCGCGCCCTGGAGGCCGATCCTGGTTTCCTCGAGGCCCGCCGCTACCGGGCCGTGCTGCTTGCCCGCACCGGCTCCCTGGAGCGGGCCAGTCAGGACATCAACTGGTGCCTGGAGCGAGAGCCTCGCTCGGGAGCCACCCTGTATGCCGCCGCCTGCGTGGCCGCCCGCGCGGGCCAGCGGCTGCTTGACCCCGGGCTGACCGACCAGGCGTTGAACCTGCTGGAGCGGGCCTTGGCCGACGGCATCGACACCCAGCGGGCCGCACAGGACCCGGACCTGGCGGGCCTCCGGGACCATCCTCGGTTCAAACAGCTGCTCGACCAACCGCGGGGCACCAGGGAACCGGGCGATCAGACGGTTGCTCCCCGTCGCTGACGCTCCGGACCCGTCGCTCACGCTCCGGGCTCATCTTTCCCGTCGCTGATGCTCCGGGCTCGGAGGACCCGTCGCTCACGCTCCGGGCTCAGGTTTGACACCCTCCCCCTCATGGTTAGAATGAGGTTAGCCCGCTCATCGAGGTCCGCCCGAAGGAGCGCCGGATGAAGTTCCTGACCGCCATCCCCGTCTTCAACGAAGAGCGGTATGTCGAAGCTGTCCTCGACCAGGTCCGTCGCTACAGCGATAACATCCTGGTCGTCAATGACGGCTCCACCGATCGGACCGCAGAGATCCTCGCGGGGCAGCCCGGCCTTGCGGTCATCACCCATCCGCACAACCGTGGTTATGGGGCGGCCCTGATCTCCGCCTTTGCCTATGCTGTGGAACAGGACATCGACGTGCTGGTGACTATGGACTGCGATGGCCAGCACGAGCCGGCCCGCATCCCGGTATTACTGGAGGCGATCCACGACGCGGACATCGTCTCCGGCAGCCGCTACCTCCGCGACTTCCGCCAGGATACCGTGCCGCCCCGCGACCGGCGGCGGATCAACCGCGAGATCACCGCCCAGCTCAACGCCCGCTTTGGGCTGAACCTCACGGATGCCTTCTGCGGCTTCAAGGCTTACCGCCGCGAAGCACTGGCCCGGCTGCGCATCACCGAGACGGGTTGGGGGATGCCGTTGCAATTGTGGGTCCAGGCCGCCTACTTGGGACTGCGCATCAAGGAGGTCGGCGTGCCCCGGATCTACCTCGATCCCAACCGTGCCTTCGGCGGCATCCTCGACGACGCCGAGGAGCGGCTTGCCTATTACCGCCGGGTGATTGCCGCCGCCGAGGCCGACCTGCCGCTGCTGCCCGGCAGCGCGCTGGCGGGCTCGCTCTGTCCCGACTTTCCGCTGCCGAGGGAGAGCTGTCGGTGATCGCGCCTCACCGACTGCGGGCGCCGCGCCGTCATGGGGAGGTGGTGGCCGAGCCCCCCCTGGATGAGGTCGGCCCGCTCCTGGTCCTTAACCGTCAGCGCCTTCGCCCGCCGGGCTTCACCATCCTGGGCCGGCCCTGGGATGACCTGCGCTGGCAGGCGCGGCAGGCCGCTGTCACGGCGGCCCAGGACTACCTGCGCCGCGCCGGCGAGCCCGTCCCTTCCGCCGACCCTGCCTCTCTCCTCCTGGCCGGGCACCAGCCGGAGCTGTTCCATCCTGGCGTCTGGGTCAAAAACTTCGCCCTGAACGGCTTGGCCCGCCGACACGGCGCAACGCCGATCAACCTCATCATCGATAACGACACGGTCAAATCGACGGCCCTGCACCTGCCTGCCGTCCGCGTCCCGCTGCCGCCGACCAGCGCATTTCAGCCGCACCTCCTGTCCGTCTCCTTCGACCGGTGGTCGCCGGAGGTCCCCTACGAGGAGCGAACGGTTCAGGATGAGGCGCTCTTCGCCAGCCTCCCCGACCGTGCCCGGCAGCCGTGGGGCTATGTTCCCCTGCTCGACGAATTCTGGGCCGAGGTGCTTCGACAGGCGCAGCGCACCGACCTGCTGGGGGAGCGGCTGGCGGCGGCCCGCCGGACCTGGGAACGGCGCTGGGGCTGTCACAACCTGGAATTGCCGGTCAGCGTCCTTTGCCGGACCGAGCCGTTCGCCTGGTTCGCCTGCCACCTGCTGGCCGAGCTGCCGCGGCTGCACGCCATCTACAACGCCTGCGTCCACGAGTACCGCCGGCAGTACGGCATCCGCAGTCGCAATCATCCAGTGCCGGACCTGGCGGCCCAAGACGATTGGCTAGAGGCACCGTTCTGGGCCTGGCGATCGGGGCAGCTGCGGCGCGGCCGATTGATGGCGCGGATCAGCGAATCTACCCTTGAACTTCGCGTCGGCGATGAGCAATGGCCCTCGCTCCCACTCACCACTCACCAGATGACGGCCGCCTGGCGGTCGCTGGAGGCGCACGGCTTCAAGGTGCGCAGCCGGGCCTTGACCAACACGCTGTTTGTTCGGCTCTTCCTGGGCGATCTGTTCCTTCACGGCATCGGCGGCGGTAAGTACGACGAGCTGACCGACGAAATCATCCGGCGTTTCTATGGCCTGGAGCCGCCCGGCTACCTGGTGCTGTCGGCGACACTGCTGCTGCCGCTCCCCTGTTACCCCGAAAGCGCCGACGATTGCCGCCGGCTGGCGCAGCAGCTGCGCGACCTGTATTACAACCCGCAGCGGTATCTGGCGGACCGACCGGACCTCGGCCATCTGGTGGCGCAAAAACAGGCGTGGATCGCCCGGCAGCCGACCGACCGGTCCCAGCGCCGGGAGCGCTTCCAGATGCTGCGTGCGCTCACCGAACAGCTACGCTCCGCCCTGGGAGGGCGGATTGCGCAACAGGAACAGGAGTTAGCCGAGTGTGAGCGGCGTCTCCAGGCCAACGCCATCCTGCGGCGGCGCGACTACCCCTTCTGCCTCTATCCCGAGTCGCTCTTGCGGCCATTCTGTACGCAATTCCTCTAAAACGTTCTCCTTCATCCGGCGAGCAAGGTCCCTTAACAAGATGGCTAGCGCGGGTTTTTGCTTGACTGCCCGCCGCCCTCAGTGGTAATAATATTTTTAGAGTTAGGGCCGTTCGGGCGGTCCGAACGGCTCAGCGAAGAGCTTGCGTCGGTGCAAGCTAATACCAAGTTTAGCCGCGGTGCCCGACATGCAACCGTTCTAGAAGAGGCTATGAGGAGAAACTTTGTTACCCACTTTACTCTCTTCCTAGTGGTCGTCGGGTTCACCCTGCTTCGTGCGGCTGGTGCCTACGCCGGCCCGATCGTGTACAACCAACCCATCGTATCCCTGACCTCCCCGTATGCTGTCTGGACATCAGACCGCGAGGTGGCTGGTAACGGATTCGGATTCCGCAGCTATGACAACTTCAGCCTACCCCAGCTAACCCTGATCGATGGCGTCAACTGGCAAGGGTTCTACCTGGACTTCGTCACCCCAGGGAACAACCCGCCGGCGCCCGACGCCATTTTCTGGGAGATTAGCTTCTGGTCGGACTTTAACGGTCAGCGTGATGCGCTCCTGTACAGCCAAACCCTTCCCGCTGCCAACGTACAAACAACGGTCCTAGGCACTACGTCCTTGGACCTGCCTCCCTCCGTCCCCGTCGTCCTCTTTAACTTTGAAGCCGATCTGCCCACTCCTTTCTTGGCCAATCCCGGAACCACCTATTGGCTGTCCGTGACATCCTACTCCCCGAATGTCAACCCGGTGGTGTGGTTGTGGTTCCAGGGTACGGGCGGAGATGGGATCACGATTCAAGAAGCATACCCGGGCGGGTTCAGATTCCCGCCCCGCGAAGGAGACCGTGCGTTCTCGTTGGAAGGGCAGGTTGTTCCCGAACCGAGCACGCTGGTGCTGCTTGTCACTGGTCTGGGTGTCACGCTCGGGTACAGTGGAGTGCGACGGCAGCGCGCACGGGCAACGAGCTAAAAGGGACGTGCCGTCTCAGGGAGCCGCAGCCGGCGCTGCAGTTGACCGGGGCCGCCGTTTTGGTTTTGCGCAACGTGAAGGCGTTGCAGGCGGCCCCGGTCGCTGCGCGGGGGCGTTCGGTGGGGAGCGGCAGTAGTGCGTGAGGTTGTTCAGTTCTCGTCGTGGTGCGTCTGGGACACCGCCCGCGGAGAGGGCGATGACGTGCTGAATCGGACGGTCGGCGCGTTGCATGACCATAGACTGATTCGGAAACCGCCATGACCGGAGTTGTTCTCACCAAGTCGTTCCTCAAAGCAGCGCAGCAATTTTCCCAAACAGATCAAGGAAAGATCCTCTCGTTTATCGCCAAGCTCGGGGAGAACCCGTTGCGACGGGGAATTAACCTTGAACGGGTAGAAAGTGCCCGTGATCCTCGGATGCACACCGCCCGCGTTTCCCACAAGATCCGGGCAGTGATACACTGCGACCAAGGAGCTATGGTGCTGCTTCATGTCGATGGCCACGATGAGGCGTATCGGTGGGCTGCTGAGCGGCGTGTCTCGCGTAATCCCGATACAGGTGACATTCAGGTGCTGGCTACCGTGGAATCGGTTACCGAGGCGATAAAGGATGTTCCCCACGTTGAGCCACAGGCGCCGCCACTCTTCGACAAGTACGACGATCAGTACCTTCTGAAACTTGGTGTTCCGGCCGACTGGCTCCCGGCAATAAGGCAAGTCCATAATGCAGACCAATTGCTCGATGCTGCGACCCGTTATCCCGAGGCCGGGGACGTGTGGGACCGCTTGCTCCGTCTCGCCAACGGTGATGTTGTTGTGCCGGCTGTTGAAAAACCGGTCCAACCTGCGGTCGGAGACGCGACGGGCCGTCCCTCATGGGTCGTTGATGAGTTGGAGGAACTGGAACAAGCAAAGAGCCAACCCTGGCAGGAATGGGAGCGGTATCTCCATCCCGCACAGCTCGAACTCGTGCAGAATGAGTACAATGGCCCTGTCAAGGTCACCGGTGCAGCTGGGACCGGCAAGACGGTCGTGGCGATCCACCGGGCTGCCTTTCTCGCGCATAAAGGTAAGAAGGTGCTGCTGACGAGCTTCGTGACGACGCTTTGCCACCATCTGCGCACGCAACTAGAGTCGCTTTGCCCCAAGGACGTTTTGTGCAATGTTACTGTTCTTAACATCCATCGACTTGCACTGCGATTGGTTCGCGAAGCAGGCGTTGAGATCGAACCAGCCGATGATACGGAGATCGACAAGCTGATTGGGGAATTCGCGCAGGTTGGCGGCGGGTTTTCCTCCGAGTTCCTCAAATCCGAGTGGAAAGGCGTCATCAGGGCACAGGGAATTCTTACTGCTGAAGAGTACATGGCTTCTCAACGCACAGGGCGTGGCAGTTCGTTGTCCGCCGAGCAGCGCCGTCGAGTCTGGGAAGTATTTGCCCGTATCCTTGAAGAACTTCGCAACAAGGGGAAGGTCCCTTATGCATTAGTCTGTCGCCAAGCCCGTGAATTCCTTGAGGCAGGGCGGATCGCTTCTCCGTTTGATGCTGTGATCGCCGACGAAGCCCAAGACTTGGGGCAACAGGAGATCCGTCTGCTGGCCGCCTTAACAGCCGCGAATCCCGCCGGGCTCATGCTTGTTGGAGATGCTGGCCAACGTATCTACCCTGGAGGGTATAGCTTGAAGGCCCTCGGAATCAATGTGTCCGGGCGTTCAAAGCGCCTCAGAGTTGTCTACCGCACGAGCGAGGAGATTCGACGCTTCGCTGCGCGCATTTCAGCGGACAGCCGGGATGACCTGGATGGTGGCAGTGAATCGTCTTCCGACTCGTTCAGCCTTGCCAAGGGCACACCGCCCACCCTCCAGGGATTCGCAACGCCTGAGCAACAAGCCGCTTATATCGCAAAGACCTTGGCCAGCTTACGGGATCGCGGGATTGCGGACCATGAAGTTGGGATATTTGTTCGCTCCAACAAGCTGGCAAACGAACTCATTTCACTTCTCTCGAAGGAAGGCGTCCGCGCCATCCGGCTCGGTGACGCGGAGGAAGGGGTGAGTGTTGGTACGATGCACCGCGCCAAGGGCCTTGAGTTTAGGGCCGTCATTATCGCTTATTGCCAGCATGGTCAGATCCCTAACTATGCTGCGATTAGAGAGGCTGATGTCGCAGATCAGGACGCAGTTCGGTCACTGGAGAGACAGTTACTTTACGTTAGTGCAACCCGCGCCCGTGATGAGCTTATTGTTACATGGGTGGGCAAACCGTCTGAGTTTCTCCGCCCTGTGCTGTCCGGTGGAAGCGCCATCGAAGCGTGACGCAAGCGAGGTGCGGAGAAGCCGACCTGGCTACTGAAATTGGGGTGCAAGGTGGGAAGTGAAACCGACGGGGCGCGAGGTGGTCAGCACCTCGCGCCCCGCCGGTTTGGGTAGCCTCGGTCCCTTGGCGTGCTCGCGTTCTGGTCCCTTCGTATCGCTTTCCGGTCCCTGGAGACTCGGGGCGGGAGCCGGTCCGCGGCGGCCTCCCGGCGGGCCGCACCCGCCTTGCGGAAGGATTAACGTACCTTGGGTACGTTCACGTCGAAGGTCGAATCCTCCTTGGGCAAATCCTTCGTGCATGTGTACTCCGGGAATAACGGTTGGCCGAAGGGCGCCTCGTACGCCGGCTTGCCGTCGTAGCCGTTTACCCGGATCACATACGCTCCGCCGCGGACCCCTTTGCCCATCTCGGCGGTGTCGTACTTTCCGTCCAGGATGTTGGCGAACCCCTGCGGGCCGGTCGTCCCCTTTGTCACGTCCGGATCAAAGAAGATCAACCCCTTGGGGATCGGTTGGCCGTTGTAGGTGACGGTGCCGGATACGCGGTAGAGTTTTTCCTCACTCCCACACCCGGCCAGGATGACGAGCCCGAGGATCAGCCCCGCAACAGCGTGTCTGCATGATACCAGCCGCATCATTCGACCTCCGATTACTCACTGACGACCTCGCCGCCGTTCCGACTGGCGAGGGCGCGGTAGGCGGCCATGTTGAGCGACTGATTGAGGAAACGCACCGACCCGTCACCGAAGCAAGCGTTCATCCCTCCAGGATGCATGCTGCCGAACGGCACATCGTTGAACGGTACAATCAGGTTGGCAGTGAAGATCGAGTTGATAGCGTTCGTGACATTGCGACAGCTGACCACGAACGACGGCCGGCCGGCGATCACCCCCGAGTACTCATCCCCTCCGCGGACCCACGACCGATACCTTGTTCCGAATTGCGGGGACACCCACGACATCTCCGCGATCATAAGGGTGTTCGAGGTACCGTCCGTGATGCCGACCAGCGTGATCGCCCCATCGCGTTGAAACATGCCCGAGGTTGCGACCGGAACCCCTTCATGGGTCGCGGTGCCGACCGGATAGGGAGTCCCGGTGGCCGGATTGGTGCCGCGGGGACCATTGACACCGTAATAATGCGGAATGGCCGCCGGCGCCCCCGTGTTGGGGGGAATCAGGTCGGACGGGCCATTCGTGTGATGCGGAGGGCCGAACGCCTGTTCGCGGAGCGGGCACGACGGGCACTGGTACACGGCGACTTTCACCAGCCCGTTCGGATCATTGCGGTTGGGCGCCGTGTGCGAGGGGTTGACCGTTGTCGTGTCAAACCGGCGGTAGAGATTATCCTGCTCGATGTACGGCAGGAGATAGACGTGCCAGCTCAGCCCGGTCGTTGCGGCATAGGCATTGGGGAGCTTGCCGTAAGAGTCGTGATAATTGTGAACGGCCAGGCCGATTTGTTTGAGATTGTTGGCACACTGGCTGCGAGCCGCCGCCTCGCGCACCTTCTGCACGGCCGGCAGCAAGAGCGCAATCAAGATGGCGATAATGGCGATCACCACCAAGAGCTCAATCAAGGTGAAACCTGAACGGTTCTTGTGCGAAGCTAACATGAAATAATCTCCCGAATCGCAGTTTTCCTATCAGGCGAGGATCTCCTTCACTACCCGGCCGTGGACGTCGGTGAGGCGGAAGTCACGGCCGCTGTAGCGGAAGGTCAGTCGTTCGTGGTCCAGGCCGAGCAGGTACAAGATCGTGGCGTGCAGGTCGTGCATATGGACCTTGTCTTCGACGGCGAGATGGCCGAACTCGTCGGTCGCACCGTAGGCGAAGCCCGGCCGGACACCGCCGCCGGCGAGCCAGATGGTGAAGCCGCCGGGGTTGTGGTCGCGGCCGGTGCCGTTCTGCTGAGCATACGGCGTCCGTCCGAACTCGCTGCCCCACCAGACCAGTGTGTCTTCCAGCAGGCCGCGCCGCTTCAGGTCGGTCAACAGGCCGGCGATCGGCCGATCCACCGCCCGGGCATGGTCGGCGTGCTTGGGCATGTTGGAATGTTGGTCCCAGGCAGGGTTGGCGCTGCTGTCGCCGTAGGTCACCTGCACAAACCGGACCCCGGCCTCGCACAGCCGCCGGGCCAGCAGGCACTGCCGGCCGAAGGTGTCTGTCTCCTTTTCGCCGATGCCGTACAGGGCCAGCGTCTGCTTCGTCTCCCGCGACAGGTCGAAGACATCCGGGGCATGGCTCTGCATCCGCCAGGCCAACTCGTAGGAGCCGGCGACGGCCTCCAGCTCGGCATCACCGGGGTTCTGGCGGAGCTGCTCGGCGTTGAGCCGGCGGAGCAACTCGAAATGACGGCGGCGGACGGCGGCGGACTGGTGCGGGTTGTCGAGGTTGCGGATGGTTGCCTCGGCGACGGGGGCGCCGGCCTTGCCGACGGCCGTTCCCTGGTACGCCGCCGGCAGGAAGGCGTTGCCGTAGTTCCGTGGGCCGCCGTTGCCCGCCGACGGCGCGATCGACACGAACCCGGGCAGGTTCCGGTTCTCCGTCCCCAACCCGTAGAGCACCCACGAGCCGATCGACGGACGAACAAAATTGGTTGAGCCGCAGTGAAGGAAGAGGGTAGCCGGCCCGTGGGCGACTCCTTCGGTGTGCAGCGAGTGGATGAAGCAGAGGTCGTCCACGTGCTTGTTGATCTCGGGGAAGAGGGCGGAGGCCCAGCGGCCGCAGGCGCCGTGCTGGGCGAACTTCCAGAGCGGCTTCATCACCCGCTGCGATGAGCCGCGCATGCCGGTGTTGGCAATGATGCGGGCGTCGTCGAAGGACATCATCTTGCCGTCGTCCTTCTCCAGGCGCGGCTTGTAATCGTAGGAATCGACTTGGCTGACGCCCCCCTGCATGAACAGGAAGATGACGCGCTTGGCCCGCGCCGGGAAGTGAGGGGCCCGGGCGGCCAGCGGATCGGCCGCGGCGGCTGCCGCCTGCTCGGCGGCCAGGCCGGCCAGGGCCAGGTAGCCGAAACCACAACCCGCCTGCTTCAACCAGTCGCGACGGCTCATCGGCTGCAACATAGTATCATTCCTCATTACATCGTTACGGTTCTCTCGCGTAGCAGAGCGCTAAGCCGCAAGCGGCTGGAAAACCGCAAGCAGCTGGAAAACCGCAAGCGGCTTTGGGCGGCCCCGGGTCAGTCCACGTAGCGGAAATCCACCGAGGCGAACAGCGCCTGAACCAGGATCGCCCAGGCCTGCCGCGCATCGCCCGCCCCCCTCACCCTACCCTCTCCCCCCGCGGCGGGGGGAGAGGGTAGGGTGAGGGAGGCGACCAGGAACTCACGGGCGATCCGGCGCTCGGCCTCGGTCGGCGGCCGGCCCAGCGCTAGCCGGTACGCCCGGGTGATCCGTCCCTCGTCGTCCAGCTCCCGCTCAGCCAGGAGCCGGTCTGCGGCGTGCCGCGCCTGCTCCAGGACGAACGGATGGTTCAGCAGGAACAACGCCTGCGGTGTCACCGTGGTGACGTTGCGCCGGCCGGTCACCATGCTCGGGTCGGCGAAATCGAACACCTCGAACAGGTCAGGCAGGGCGTTCCGGAAGACCGGCACATAAACGCTCCGCCGCCGGATGTCGGTCGGCTTGTAATTGAAGTCCGAGGTCAGGCTCGCCGGGAACGTCGGCCCGCCCGGGGTCAAGTCAAGCTGCCCGCTGACGGCGAGCATGGCGTCGCGGATGCACTCGGCTTCCAGGCGGCGGCGGTTCATCCGTCCCAACAGGCGGTTCTCCGGGTCGGCCGTCAGGTTCTCCCGGTCCGCGGTCGAGGAGAGCCGATAGGCCCGCGACAGCACCAATCCCCGGACCAGCTTCTTGATCGACCAGCCCTCCTCCATGAAGCGCACTGCCAGGTAGTCGAGCAGCTCTGGGTGAGAGGGGGGCTCGCCGGTGGTGCCGAAATTGTCGGTGGTGCGGACCAGGCCGGCCCCGAAGAGCCAATGCCAGGCCCGATTCACGATGACCCGCGCGGTCAACGGATTCTGGGGCGAGGCGATCCACTCCCCCAGCTGGCGGCGACCGCTCTCCCCGGCTGGGATGGCCGGCGGTGTGCCGTAGGTCGCCACTTGCAGGAAGCCGCGCGGCACCTTCTCGCCCAGAGTGTGTACGCTCCCGCGGATGTGGACATGTGTGTCCTCGATTTCCTTTTCCTCGAAGACGGTCATGACCATCGGCCGGGTCGGCCCATTCGCTTGCAGCCGCTTCAATTCTGCCTCGAGCCGCTTGATCTGCTCCGGGTCCATCTTGTCCGCCGGCTTGGCGCCGTTGGCTAGGCCGCTGCCGTTGACGGCTTTCTCCGCCGGAAGGAAGACCACGGCGTCGGCAGTCACATGTCCGGTGGTCCCCTCGTTGGAAATGATCACATAGCCCTGGTTGTTCCGCTCGAAGAGGTATTGCCCCAGCGAGATGAACCGGCCGTCGATCGGGGGTGGCGGCTGCATGTTCACCCGGACCATGTGCTCCCCCTCGGCGCTGAGGATGGTCACCGGGACGGCGGCCGCCCGATTGGTCCCCGGCGAGTAGGCGAGCAGGACTTCGTACTTCCCCGGGGCCGGCAACTCTGGATGGAAGGTCAGCGTCTTCTTCCCCTTGCCTTCGTTCTGATCGTGAACATAGCCGGCGCCGATGTAGGGCTTGACGGCCTGCGACTCCCGCCACGCCCCGACCTTGATGGCCTGGGCGTCATCGACAACGATGCCGGGTACGTCGGTGACGGCCAGGACGCTCTTGGCCGCGGCCTGGGGTTTGACGGCCAGGGTCGTCCCCCGGGCCGCTCGGATGCGCGCTTGCAGGGCGGCGACGGCCTGCTCGTGCTTCTGGAGGGCGGCCTCCTGCTCCGGCTCCAGGGGGAGCGGCCTTTCCAGCCACTTGGAGACGTTGGCGTGCTCCAGCGTCCGGGCGTTGCGCAGGATGCCGGCCAGGGCGTAGTAATCGCGGGTCGGGATGGGATCAAACTTGTGGTCGTGGCAGCGGGCGCAGCCGATCGTCTGGGCCAGGAACGCCTTGCCGATGGTTTCCAGCTGCTCGTCCACCACATCCATGCGCAGCTGTTTCTTGTCCTGCTCTTCGAGGTTGGTATTGCCCAGCGTCAGGAAGGTGAGGGCGGTCAGCTGGCGGCGGCGCTGGGCAGGGGTGTCAGCCGGCAGCAGGTCGCCCGCCACCTGTTCCCGGATGAAGCGGTCGAACGGCACATCCTGGTTAAAGGATTCGATGACGTAATCGCGGTAGCGCCAGGCCTCCTTCAGGACGAAGCCGCGCAAAGTTACCGACTCGGCAAAACGGGCCACATCGAGCCAGTGCCGTCCCCAGCGCTCGCCGAAGTGGGGCGAAGCGAGCAGCCGGTCCACCAGGCGCTCGTAGGCGTCGGGCGACGGGTCGTTGACAAAGGCGTCGATCTCCTCGGGGGAAGGGGGCAGACCGATCAGGTCGAAGTAAAGCCGGCGGGCGAGCGTGGCCCGGTCGGCGTCGGCAACGGGGCGGAGCCCGCGCGTTTCCAGGCGGGTCAGGAGGAAGCGGTCAATGTCGGTCCAGGGCCAGGAGGTATCCCGGACCTCGGGCAGCGGCGGCTTTTGCGGCAAGCGATAGGCCCAGAACTTCCGCCCTTCCTCAATGCTCAGGCCAACCTGTTTGCCGGTGCCGGCCGCTGCGGCAACGCGTGGGTCGGGGGCGCCCTGGCGGACCCAGGTTTCGAAATCGGCGACGATCGCGGCTGGCAGTTTGCCGCGGGGCGGCATCTGCAAACCGTCGGCATAGCGCAGCGCCTGGATCAGGAGGCTCTCCTCCGGCTTGCCGGGGACGATGGCCGGGCCGCTGTCGCCGCCTTTCAGGAGTCCTTCCCGGCTATCGACGCGAAGGCCGCCGCGGAGCTTCTTCTTGGCTTCCGCCTCCGCGGAGTGGCATTGGTAGCAGTGCTCGACCAGCACCGGGCGGATCTTCTTTTCGAAGAAATCGACCCCCTCACCCCCAACCTCTCTCCCCCCACGGGGGGAGAGGGGTGCATCTTTTCCCCTCGCCGTGGCGGGGGAGAGGGGTGCATCTTTTCCCCTCTCTCCCACGGCGGGGGAGAGGGCAGCATTTTTTCCCCTCTCCCCCGCCGCGGGGGAGAGGGGTGGGGGTGAGGGGGCAGGGTCTGCACCGGCCGCCGCGACCGGCACGACAGCAAGGCATACACCGGCAAGGATCAGACAGAACCGATTGATCATCATCGCGTCACTCGGCGGGAAGGTTTAAGGCGGGGATGGCGGGCAGGTCGGCTCTGCCCGGCTAGCGGGCGGAGCCTCGTGCGGGAACTTCGAAATCAAGCGTGGCGTTGTCCTGGGCCGGGATGTCCGCGGGTTTCTTGTATTCCTCAAACAGTCGGCGCCCCAGGGGCTGTTCTGGCCCCGGCTGGCCGTCGAACCCCTGGATGCGCACAATGTGCGGCCCGGCAGTGACCGGCAGCCCGCCTTGGCGGGTGTCGTAACGGCCATCCTTGATCCGGGCGAAGCCCTGCGGCCCGTCATGCCCCCTGGTGACGTCGGGATCAAAGTAAATCTCTCCGACCGGCACCGGCTTGCCGTCATAAACGACCTGCCCGGAGACATGGTGGCGTTTCGGCCCACTGTCGCAGCCGGCCAAAACTACCAACCCGACTCCGAGCAGCAGCCACCCCGGGCCGGCACGAGCCGAGAGGTATTTTCCGCAGTTCATGAACGGCCTCCTTAGAGGCACTAACTTGCTGGCGAGCGGCCGGTGTTAACCGGCCGGTTGACACCGGCCGCTCGCCATTGCGTCAGAAGCTCTTACGGCAGCGCAGCGACCTCGCTGCCGTCACGGCTGGCCAGTGCCTTGTACACGCCGAGGTTGATACCTTGCGAGAGGAACTGAACCGAGCCGTCGGCCATGCAGAAGTTGGCCCCGCCGGGGTGCATGCTGCCGAAGGCGATGTCGTTGTACGGCTCGATGCCGGGGGTGTTGATCCCATTGGCGACGTTCTTGGAGCTGGAGCAGGACTGATTGTTGTCACCGCAGCCCCGGATCCAGGTCCGATAGCGAGTGCCGGAAACCTCGTTGACCCAGGACAGCTCGCCGACGGCCAGGGTGTTCGAGGTGCCATCGATGACCTCGAGGATCCGAACGCGCTGCGCCCGCTGGAACACTCCCTGGCGGGCGAGGCCGCCATGTGCACCAACATTGTCCCAGGCGTAATTCCCACCTGCCACATTTGGTCCCTTCGGTCCCAGGACACCATAGTAGTGCGTCGTGAAGGGCGGCGAACCGCCGGCGCCGGGCGGTTCAAACTCGGGGTTGTGAGCGCTGTGGGGAGGGTTCGTCAGGGTCTTCTGGGCCCTGGAGGAGGGACAGAGGTACAGGTCGATCTTCTGCTGGCCGAATTGCCTCCGTCCGTTGTCGGTATACGCACCGCCCGGGTTCAGGTTGAACTGTTTGTAGAGGTTATCCTGCTCAATAAATGGCAGGATGTAGACGTGCCAGCCCAGCTGGGTGGTGGGACTGTTGATGTCTACGGCGGCAGGGAAGGTGCCATACTGGCCGACGTAGTTGTGCAGGGCGAGGCCGATCTGTTTGAGGTTGTTCTGGCACTTCGCCCGGTTGGCCGCCTCCCGCACTTTCTGCACCGCTGGCAGGAGCAGGGCCACGAGGATGCCGATGATGGCAATGACCACTAAAAGTTCGATGAGCGTGAATGCCGGTCGCTGTTGGCCTTGCTGCATGACCTGGCCCTCCCGTCGGAGACAAAGCAAACATTAGAATCGGGGTAAGACCGGACCCGCCGGACCTCGTGTGCCGCACCTGGTCCGATGTGCTGCTCCACGCTACCCCACTCGAAATAAACCCCTGGGCCTAAAGTTAATTCTCGCGGCCGACAACCCTTCCGACAACCCGATTTTTCGGCTTTGATTCCTGATTTTTCGTCGCATAGACTGAAGGCGGGCCCTCGTTGCCGGGGCATGCCCATGCGGAAGATCCCTCACGTCGCCGTGTTGATCGAGACCAGCCGGGCTTACGGGCGCGGGTTGCTTGAAGGGGTGGCCCGCTTCGTCCGCGAGAACGGGCCGTGGTCGATCTACTTCCGGCCGCACGCCCTCGGCGAGCCGCCGCCCCCCTGGCTGCGGCGGTGGAAGGGGGACGGCATCCTGGTCCGCATCGATAACCGGGAGACGGCCCGGGCGGTGCGGGCGACCGGGCTGCCGGCGGTGGACCTGCGCGGCCGGGTGCCCGGTCTGGGGCTCCCCCGTGTCGGCGTGGACAACCGCGTGCTGGCCCGGCTGGCCGCCGAGCACCTGTTGGAGCGCGGCTTTCGGCGGTTTGGTTTCTGCGGGATACCACGCGGCGAACATCCCCACCTGTACCGCCGCGGCGAGGACTTCCTCCGCCTGATCGAGGAAAAGGGTTATCCCTGCGCCGTCTTCCCCGGCCCGAACGACCGCCGGGCCGCCACCTGGGAGAAGGAACAAGACCGGCTCGCTGCGTGGGTAGCGGGATTGCCGAAGCCGGTCGGCGTGATGGCCTGCAATGACGACCGCGGCCAGCAGCTCCTTGATGCCTGCCGGCGGGCCGGTGTGCTGGTGCCCGACGAGGTGGCGGTCATCGGCGTCGAGAATGATCCGATCCTCTGCAACCTGGCGACGCCGACCTTGACCAGCATCGATGTCAACCCGCAGCAGGTCGGCTACACGGCAGCGGCGCTGCTCGACCGGCTGATGGCGGGGGACCGCCCTCCTCCAGGCGGCGTCTTCCTCGGCGACTGCCGGGTGGTTACGCGCCAGTCCACCGATGTTCTCGCCCTGGATGACCCGGAGTTGGCCCGAGCGGTACACTTCATCCGGGAACATGCCTGCGAGGGCATCCGTGTCGCGGATGTGTTGGCCCAGGTAAGCATGTCGCGCAGTGTCCTGGAGCGGCGCTGCAAGCAGGTACTGGGCCGGGCACCCAAGGCATTGATCCTGGGCATGCAGATCGAGCGGGCTCGCCAGCTGCTGGCCGAGACCGATCTCCCTTTGAAGATGGTGGCGCTGAAGTGTGGCTTTCGCACGGCGAAGTACTTCGGCGATGCCTTCCATCGGTGGGTGGGGGAGCGCGCGGGGGCGTACCGGCGGCGCCTCCGCCAGCCCGGGTAGCCGAAACCGCCCCACTTCGGCGGCAGCGATTCGCTGGTGTACAATGACGCGGGCATCAATCCGAGCCGGGAGCGGCAGCGACCGGCGTAGCGTGCTCCGGCCGCCGCCCCTCCCGGCTCCCCATTCCGGTGACCGGGGATGGCCGAGTTCCAGGTGAGTTGTCCACGATGTCAGGCCCACTACCGGGTCGGCGGCTCCCTCATGGGCCGACGGGCACGGTGCCAGTCGTGCCGGACCAGTTTCCTGCTCGTGCCGGCCGACGGCGGCTTCGCCACTTGGACCTATCCCTGGCCCTGGGCCCCTGGTCGGCCGACTACTCCGATGCCTCCGCTCCCTGTCCCGCCGGAGGACGGACCCGCGCCGACCGAGGATGGGGTCCCGGAGATCTGGAAGCCCGGCGATGTGATCCTTGACCGGTACGAGGTACGCGAGGTCTTCACCGGCGGCGGGATGGGGCTGGTCTACCGCGTCTGGCACCGGGGCTGGAACCTCGACCTGGCCGTCAAGTGTCCCCGGCCGGAACACTTCCGCGATGAGCACGACAAGGAAAACTTCGAGCGCGAGGCGGAAACCTGGGTGAAGCTGGGCCAGCACCCTCACGCGGTCGCCTGCTACTATGTCCGTCGGCTGGGGGGCATCCCGCGCGTCTTCGCCGAGTACGTCGGCGGCGACAGCCTGGCCGAGTGGATCCGCACAAGGAAGCTCTACGCCGGCGGACCGGACAAGGCCCTGGAACGCGTGCTGGACGTGGCCATCCAGTTCGCCTGGGGACTGCACCATGCCCATGAACAGGGGCTGGTCCACCGGGACGTCAAGCCGGGCAACGTGCTGCTGACGGCCGAGGGTGTCGCCAAGGTCACCGACTTTGGTATGGCCCGGGCGCGAGGGGCGGCGGCCGCGGCTCTGATGGAGGGGACAGACAGCGCTCTGGTCAGCGCCGGCGGGCTGACGCCGGCCTTCTGCTCGCCTGAGCAGGTCCGGGGCCGGCGGCTGACACGCAAGACCGACATCTGGAGCTGGGGCGTTTCGGTCCTGGAGATGTTCACCGGGGCGGCCACCTGGTCGGCCGGCTACCTGGCGGGCGAGGCGCTGCGCAGTTATCTGAGGACCGGCCCCGAGGACGAGCAGCTGCCGCCGATGCCGCGGGGCGTGGCCGACCTACTGCGGCGCTGCTTCCGGCGCGACCCGCGTGCCCGCCCCGGGGACATGCTGGCCATCGCCGCCGAGTTGCAAGAGATTTACCAGCAGACCACCGGCCGCCCCTATCCCCGCGCGGTGCCGGTCCCGGCCGAGGCGCTGGCGGATAACCTCAATAACCAGGCAGTGTCCCTTCTCGACCTGAACAAGCAGCCGGAGGCCGAGCAGCTCTGGCAACAGGCCCTGGCGGCCGATCCCAATCACCCGGAGTCGGTCTATAACCTGGGCCTTTGCCGCCTCCGCGCCGGCCGGAAGGCCGAGCCGCTGCTGCAAAAGCTCCGCGAAATTTGCGCCCTGCACCCAGGGGATTGGCTGCCGCTTTACCTGCTCGCCCAGGTCCAGCTAGACCAGGGGGACTGGGCAGCGGCCATCGACTCGTTAGGGAAGATCACGGGGGCCGGCGCCAGTCTCGACGAGGTCCGCGCCGCCCTGGCCCTGGCGCAAGCCCGGCAGGCTTTCCCGGGACGCCGCGTCCGCTCGCTGGAAGGGCACACGTCCTGGGTCTCGTCGGTGTCGCTGAGTACCGACGGCCGCTACGCCCTGTCCGGCGGCGCCGATCAGACACTCCGGCTGTGGGAAGTGGCGACCGGGCAGTGCCTGCGCATCTTCGAGGGACACGCCGACTGGGTGACCGCGGTGGCCCTGAGCGCAGACGGCCGACATGCTGTGTCGGGCAGCGCGGACCGGACGCTCCGATTGTGGGACCTGGCCACCGGCCGCTGCCTGCGCGTATTCAAGGGCCATGCGAAGGGAGTGCTGGCAGTGGCCCTCCGCGCCGACGGCCGGCTCGCGCTGGCGGGAGACGCCGAGGGCTCGCTCCGGCTATGGGAAGTGGCGACGGGCGCCTGCCTGCAAACGTTCCACGGACACGCCGACCCGGTGCTCACCGTCGCTTTCCTGGGCGATGGCCGTTTCGTCTCGGGAAGCTCCGACGCCACGATCCGGCTCTGGGACATCTCCTCGGGCCAATGCTTCCGCAAACTGGAAGGGCATGGCGGCAAGGTGTTCGCCGTGTCGGTCGGCGTCGGCGGGAAATATATCCTCTCGGGCAGCGCCGACCGTACCATCCGGCTGTGGGAAACGGCCACAGGGCGCTGTCTGCGCTCCCTGGAAGGGCATTCGGATGCGGTGCTGACCGTGGTGCTCAGCCCGGACGGGCGCTATGCCCTCTCGGGGAGCCGGGACCGGACGGTCAGGCGGTGGCGGCTGAACGAGGGCCGCTGCCTGGAAACGTTGACGGGCCATACCGGGGCGGTGAACTCGGTCTGCCTGGGGGTCGGCGGGCGGTACGCGGTCTCGGCCAGTGGGGATGGAACGCTGGCGCTGTGGGCCCTGCCCCGGGACGTGGAGGCCCCGTACATGGTGTCCCGGGTGCTGCCGAGCGAGATGGCCCTAGCCGCCCAGGCCGCCTACGAGGGGGCGTTGCAGCGGGCCTGGCAGGCGCTGGCCGGCGGCGACGCGCCGGCTGCCGCGCACTGCCTCCGCGAGGCGCGGGCCCAGCCGGGCTACGGACGTCGGCCGGAGGTGATGAGTTGCTGGGCCGGGCTCTACGTCCGGCTCAGGCGCAAGGGGCTGAATGGCGGCTGGGAAGGCCCCTCGCTCGAGGGACACCTGGACGTGGTAACCGCGGCCTGTCTGAGCCGGGATGGCCGCCATGCTCTGTCGGCCTCCGCCGACCGGACGCTGCGGCTATGGGACACGGCGACGGGACAGTGCCTCCGCACGTTCGAGAGGCACCGCGACTGGGCCACTGCGGCCTGCCTCACCCCCGACGGCCGGCACGCCCTCTCGGCCAGCGCCGACGGTACGCTCAAGCTCTGGGAGCCGGCCAGCGGCCGTTGCCTTCGCACCTATTCGGGCCATGCCAGCATCGTCACATCGGCCTGCCTCAGCGCCGATGGGCGCTATGCGCTTTCGGGCAGCGCCGATCGGACGGTCCGATTGTGGGAACTGGCCACGGGTCGGTGCCTGCGCGTCCTGGAGGGGCACACCGGCCCGGTGTTCACGGTGGCCCTCAGCCTTGATGGCCGCCATGCCCTGTCCGGCAGCGCCCAGTTCCTGACCCAGGGAAGGGACGAGAAGATCTTCACCTCGGGCCAGCTCAAGATGTGGGATCTGGCCGCTGGCCGGTGTCTGCCCACCTTCGAATGGCACACCGAGGCGGTGACCGCGGTGTGCCTGAGCCCGGACGGACGCCAGGTCCTGACCGGCGGCGGGCAGGCGGTCATCCAGTACGCCACCGGCCGGTTCCTCCAGTCGGGGCAGTTGCAGTTGTGGGAGGCGGCCACTGGTCGGCCCCTATGTACCTTCCCGGGTCACGCCGATGTGGTAACGGTGGCGTGCCTGACCTTGGATGGCCGTTATGTCCTGTCGGGTAGTGCGGACCGTACCCTCCGGTTGTGGGAATTGGCCACCGGCCGGTGCCTGCGCACCTTTGCGGGGCATGCTGACGCGGTGACGGCGGCGGCCCTGAGCGCCGACGGCCGCTACGCCCTCTCGGGCAGCGCCGACCGGACGCTGCGGCTGTGGGTGCTTGACTGGGAATTGGAGGAGAACCGGCCGGCCGACTGGGACGAGGGGGCCCGGCCATACCTGGAGGCGTTCCTGGCCCAGCGCACCCCTTTCGCCTGCCACGCTGCCGAGGAGCGAAAGCGGGGCGCGCGGGGAGCCGACCCACCGTTGCCGAGACGCCGGCCCTCACCTGCGAGGGGCGAGGACCAGACCCGCCGCCGCCGGCCCCGCTGGGCTGAGGAAGATTTCGAGGAGCTGATCTACACGCTGGGCTGCGCCGGCTACGGCTGGCTGCGGCCCGCGGGCGTGCGCCGTCAGCTGGAGCGAATGACCTTCCTACCAGCCCGAAGCGTCCGCGACGGGTAATCATCCGAGCCCGGAGCGTGAGCGACGGGTTCCTCCGAGCCCGGAGCGTCAGCGACGGGTTCCTCCGAGCCCGGAGCGTGAGCGACGGGTGTTGACGGGTAATCCGAGCCCGGACGGGTGTTGACGGGTCCTCCGAGCCCGGAGCGTTAGCGACGGGTGTTGGCCGGGACAGCGCCAATGACATCTCGGCACTTGTCTGAACACCTCGGACTAGGGATAATCACGCCGTTCCCCCAACGACTAGGGATAATCACGTCGTTCCCCCAACGACCCTAACGAATGAGGTGCGCCCATGAGCTTGCAGATCACCTGCCCAACTTGCCGGAGGAAACTGCGCGTCCGCGATGAGCTAGAGGGGAAACGCATCAAGTGTCCGGGCTGTGCTCGGACGCTGGCGGTGCCCCCGCCGGCCTCGAAAGACGATGCCGACGTCGAGGATACGGCCGCCGTGGTCGATGAAAGGCCCCGCGCCGGCGACCGCCGCACCCCGCGCTCGAAGAAACGGCAAAGCGAACGCGGCCGACGCGCCGAGCCACTTCTCATCCTGGGCGGTATCGAATTCACCGTCGGCAAGCTGCTTGCCGGGGCGGCCCTGATCGTGATCATCGTCCTGGTCTTTGTGTTTTCCCTGGGCGCGTTCTTCAGCCCGACCGCCGAAGCCCAGGCGGTGGATGTCTACACCCCCATCACTGGCTTCCGCGATACCGCCGTCGGCGCACGCCTCTTGCAGAGCAAGACCACGGCCTATTCCATCCCCGGCCACAAGAAGCTCATCGTCACCCGACCAAACCCGAAGGGCCAGTATCTCTTGGTGACCGTCCGCGTCTCCAGTAAGGAGATCGACCGTTACTTTGCCGGGCATCGGGGGCCGGTTAGTTTGGCGACGCTGCGGGCGGAACACCTCCAGCTCCAGTCCGGCAGTGAGACGCTCGCGCCGCTCTATGTCCAGGACCAGAACCCGAACGGCCGTCTCGGCTACCACTTCAGCTGGACCCCGCCCGAGCGCGAGGGGTACGTCCCCAACCTGCGCGACCTGCGCGAGCACCTCGGCCCGGGACCGCAGGGCTGGACGCATGAGGGCCGCACCAAGGAGGAGGGAGCGACCATCACCTTCGAGGGGAACAGCGGCATGTCCGTGAAGACGGTGGTGGGGGACAAGCGGCTCGACGGCAGCGAGGACCGCAACGTCCTCTCCGACCTGACGGGCGGCGTGGCCAAGTTCAACAAGGACCTGGGCGCCGGCCTGGTCAAGGCCCCGGCCGCCTATGTCCTTGTCACCTGGGACCAGCAATCCACCGGCTGGATGCTCGATGGTTCCATCGAGCAGCCCAACGACCTCTCCTTGACCTGGACGATCCAGTGCTTCTTCCCGCGGCCCAAGGACGGCGGCAAGGAGGCGAAACTGATCGTGCTCGGCAAGCCGCGCAACCTCCGGATTCGCTGAGGGCCCCCATTCCCGTCCCCCCGAGGGATGAAGAAACGAATCGCCGCCCCGGCAGGGGCGCTCACGCCGCCACCAAGCGGGCGTGTTGCCGGGCGGTGCGGATGACGGCCACGGCGCCGGAGTTGAAGGCCAGGGCGTCCGCCTCGACGCCGTCGGAGAAGATCACGCCGCCGTCGGGCATCAGCGACTCCAGGTGCAGCTCCTCGCCTGGTTCAAGCAGGCCGGCCGCCAGACTGACGCCCGAGACCTTGCTCAAAAACGGCTCGCGGACCACAAAGACCAACCGGGGATCGTCCCAGGCCAGCCGCATCCGCGGCAGCTGGGGGGCGCGGTCGCGCAGGAGCAGACGCGAGACCGCCTCGGCCATGTGCTGTGTCGAGCTGAACCAGCCGGTCGAACCCGCCCCCGTCGAGACCAGCACGCCGCTGGACGATTGCCGCTCCGATTGGCCGCGCCAACTCAGCCGATAGCGCGCCGAGATATGCGTCCGCTGGCCGATCAGGAAATCGTTGAACGCCAGCAGGCGCTGGCCGTCGTTCAGGCTGGCTTCCGCCATGGTGATCTGGTGGAACGCCGCCTTCTCCTCCAGGACGCGCACCACGCCGGCGCGGGCCTGCGACGGCAAAAACGGCAGCAGGATGCCGTCGTAGCGGGCCGGGTCGGGGTTGACCGCGACGATCGGCTGGCCATCGAGGTACTTGGCGGTGTTGACCACCAGCCCGTCTTGCCCCACCGTTACCACCAGGTCCTGCGGCGTGAAGATGAAATTGGGCAGGAAGCTCCGCTCCACCACCTGCAGCTTGCTGACCAGCCCTTCCAACTCCCGGCGCAGACGGCGAACGGCCGCGTGGTACGTCTCGTGTTCCTGGTCGTAGTCAGTGAAGTTCAGGCCCATGTGTTCGATGTAGAATTTGGCCTGCTCACGCGTGTTGAAGCGCTCCACCAGTTCTTCCAGCCGGGTCTTGCGTGTCACGATGACGATTTTCTCATACATGACCCACCTGCTACCGCATCGCCGGGGCGATTCGCTGCTGCCGTTTGGCTTGACCGCTCGCGGCTTAGCCGCTTGCGGCTCACCGCTCGTAACCGTCGCCGTCGCTGCGGTGGAGCAGGGTTTCGAGCAGGTCCGGCGAGATGTTCAGGTTGCCGACCTTGGCGGCGTTGGCAGCGATCTCCTGGAAGGCCAGGGCCACCATCAGGCGCGGGTCCACCGCGCGGGCGGCCAACACTTGCAGTGCCTTGGGGTCGAGGGCGGTCAGCGGTTTGATAGTCGCCTCGACCGCATAGGCCTGAGCATCGGCCCGGGTCTTGCTGTTCGCGGCCTCGGTGGCGACCAGCTGGCGGCGCTGCTCCTCCAGGGCGATCTGCCCGGCCAGACGGGTTTCCTCAATCTCGCGCTGCTTGGCCTGGACGGCCACCTCGGTGTTCAGCTCATTCTCGCGGATCTTGCGTTCCTGTTCGACGGCGTTGTTGCGGCGGGCGTAGATGGCATCATCGGCCTCGCGCAGCAGCCGCTCGCGTGCCTCGGCCTCCAGGGCCTTGCTGGTCTCCGGCTGCGGCTTGATCGCCAGGATCGAGAAGCCGAGCACCGCCACTCCCAGCGCCTCCAGCGCCGACGAGGCGACCAGGGCGGCCAGCACGCGCACGGCGATGGCGTCTGCCTCGACCAGGACGGTGCGGAGCGGCCGGCCCTGGATCTCCGCCCGGGTCGCGGTCTGGGCGGCGTGGGTGATCCGCAGCGGGAGTTTGTCGGGGTCGTCGCTGGCGTAGCCGCCGCCCGGCTTGAGGCTGTAGTCGAGCAGCCCCGCCAGCCGGCGCGGATCGGCAACCCGGAAGGTGAGATGGCCCTGCACGGTGACGGACTGGAAGTCGGCCGTCACCTCGTTAAAGATGAACGGCACGTCGATGCTGCCGACCGGCACGGCTACCAGGGTCGAGCGCGGCGCGAAGTAGAAGAACGACAGTCCCGTCCCCTCGCGGCGGACCTTGCCATTGACGAACTGCATGACGAAGGTTGTCGGCGGGACCTTGATGTAACGGATGCCGAACATGGCCACCTCCTACGATGGGAAGGACCGACCGGGTCTTGTGCTCTGCCGTGCGGACGGGCCGGTCGAAAAAGAGTCGAATATCCCCCTCCTCCCGGGCGTCCAGGAAGAAGGACGGCATGCTCCACGATGTGCCCGGGCCGTCTCGGACCCCCTGACAAGGAGAGGGCTCCCTGGCCCAAGGAGTTCTTCACGAAGGGCCCGCGGAAGATTATTCGTCCGCGGGCCCGTTTTATTGCCGTCGAGCGGGTGGGGGGCCCGCCCGAGACGCGGTCACTTCAGTTGGATTGGTTCCAGCACGTTCTCGCCCGGTTGGACCTCGCGCTTGATGGGGGATCGCGCCACGTCGCCGTAGCGCCCTTGCAAGCGGTCGTGGGAACCGCTGCTTTCTTCATCCCCCTCGGTCCCGCCGCTCGGCCAGAGGATCACCACCACATACTCCCCGGCCGGGGCGCCGTCGTTGTCGGTGTAGGTGGTGAGAGTGAACGAACCATCCGCCTGGACGCGGCCGTTGGGCAGCATCGGCGCCCCAGGAGGAATCGCGCCTGAAGTGGGGTGGAAAATGACGAGAGCCCCTTCGGCCGGTTTGCCCTGGTACAGGACCTGCCCGCGCACCGGGTAGACGGGGACCTTTGACGAGCCGCAGGAGGCGCCCGCCAGGGCAGCGGCACCGGTCAGGAGGACCAGAGCAAGGCGGACACGTCGGGTTAGACACGTCATGAGGATGCTCTCGCCGTGGTCAAAAATCACTGCCGCTGAGGGTCTCGCCGCCGGCCCGGGTGATTAGCCGGCCCATGATGCGGATCGGCATACTGTCGCGGAGGAACCGGACCGAGCCGTCGGCGAAGACGGCGTTGGCGCCGCCGGGGTGGAAGCTGTAGTTCTCGTTGCTGTTGGTGCAGTTGGTGTGGCAGGGGCCGGGCGATGAGGTCCCGTTCGTGGTGAAGCCATGCGTGATGTACTCATTGTCCCGGTCGGCCCAGCCGGCGCCACTAACCCGGCTGCCCGGGACCAGCCGCCCGACCCGGTAGAGGGCCGGCCGGCGTCCTCGGTGATTACCATCGTGTTCGAGGTGCCGTCCGTGATTTGAAGAACACGACAGAGGAAGTTGCCCACCATGACCCCCTGATAGGGAGCCGTTGCTGAGCCCAGGTTATCCGTCAGATTGTTCACGCCGTCGCGAAGGTTGGGATTGATCTGGTTGTTGACACCATAGTCGCCGGCGGCGGCGCGCCAGGTAAAGCCGCCCGAGGTGATCGGACCGTCGAACCGGTTCTGGTTCGGCGTGGAAGGACACTGCATCACCTTCAGCGGCGTCTCGCGGACCGCTGCATTCTCCGGTGCCCGCCAGTCGCGGTCGAAGCGGTATTGCTTGTACAGGTTGTCCTGTTCCAGGTAGGGCAGCAGGAAGACCGCCCAGCCGTGGGTAAGGGCTGGGGCCGGCCGCACGTCCGGCACGCCGACCTGGGGAAGGCCGCCATTCTGGCTGACAAAGCCGGGCGGGAAGAAGCGGTGGGTGCTTTCGAAGTTGTGCAGCGCCAGGCCGATTTGCTTAAGGTTGTTACTGCATTGGGTGCGGGCCGCCGCCTCGCGCACCTTTTGCACCGCCGGCAAGAGCAGGGCAATGAGAATGGCAATGATGGCAATCACCACCAGCAGCTCGATCAGGGTGAAACCGCGGCGGTGCGCAGAGCGATAAAACCGGGCAGACATCAAGCTCGCCTTTCTGGAGAAAGGGCGACTTCTTGAATGATAACAACAAGGCAACCAAGCAGGCAGAGACAAAGTTACTTTACTCGCCCCAGTCGAAGAATCCATCAAGAATTGGGAGGAATTTGGTGAAGATTCCATGCCCGGGAGACTGGAGACTTCGAGCCCGGAGCGCTACCAGCCCGGAGCGCGAGCGACGGGTAACACCGCCACCTGTCGCTCACGCTCCGAGTTCTGACAGTGACGGGGAGCGCCCCCGTTGATATGCGGGCCGGATGAGTTAAGCTATTCCCGGTTCCGCGGGGGGAGCGGCGGGCTCCGTGAACTCCCTTCGGTTCCCGAGGCCAAAGAGAAGGGGACATCCCATGACCGATGAGCAATACATGCGCCTGGCCATCCAAAAAACCCAAGAGGGCATCCTCGCCGGGCAGACGCCGTTCGGGGCGGTTCTCGTGGCGGGGGACGAGGTGATCGCCGCCGCCCACAACACAGTCTGGCGCGATTGCGACCCGACCGCCCACGCCGAGATCAACTGCATCCGCCAGGCGGCCCGGGTGCGGCAGACGATCTTCCTGCGCGGTTGTACCCTGTTCACCACCACCGAGCCCTGCCCGATGTGTCTGGCGGCGATTCACTGGGCCAAGATCGAGCGGGTGGTTTACGGTGCCTCCATCGCCGATGCCGCCGCGGCCGGCTTCTGCGAACTGTGCGTCGATGCCCGTGTCCTGGCCGAGATGGGCAAGAGCCCGCTGCGCGTCGAGGGGGGGCTGCTCCGGGAGGAATGTGCTGCCCTGTTCGCGGAATGGAAGCGGGCAGGGTTGTCGAGGCCGTATTAATCCCCGGTCGCGCCGGCCAGGGTTGTCAGTGCCCGGAGCGCCAGCGATGGGTGATGTTCCTACGAGCCCGGAGCATCACGCGACGGGACACCGCCGTCAACTCCTTCGCGCCGCCCTTGCCGCGCTGCTCTTCCGCGGCTACGTTTATCCTTACATGCGAGAGGGAGGTTTCCCTCGCCATTCTCTAACTTTGTCAAGGCGCTGTCACTGTCGCGCGGACAAGCGCAGTGACATGCCGTTGACAGGCGCTGCACAGGTTTTGAAGAGGTGCTGGGCATGGGGCGACCCGAAGACGCGAACACCCCGACGCCCGGCCGCCGCCTGACAGCCGAGGCGAACCGCTGGCGACATCTACCGCTGGGCGGTCGGTCGAGGCTGGACGGGCGGCCCCACTGATGAGCTCGTCTGAAGGCCGCCCGGGGGAATCGGGATGTGGAAACCGTACCTGCGGGCCGGCCTGGCGGGGATACCTCCCCGGCACACCGTTTGCCTCCTCAACCCAACGCTGCCCCCGGCCGGCAGCCCGACTCGACCTCGGCGATACCGGCCCAGGAAGCGGGCAAGGCAGGCGATCCGAAATGATGCGGGATGACCCGTGGGCGCAACCTTTCTCGCCGAAGAAAGCGACCCGTCCGCTCTTCCGGTCGGAACCGGGAGGGCGGATGTGCCGTCAGCCGCCCCAGGGCGCAAGGGCGGTCTCCTTAGCTGACAAACTCTCCGCCGGGGCCCCAGGCGCGCCCGGAGGATTTTGTTGGTGGCTCGCTCTGTAGTCCCCATTCGAGGAGGTGCACCTCATGTACGACCTCGTGCTTCTGATGGCCCTGAGCACCGGCGCGGAAGCCCCCGCCTGGAACGACGGCCGCGCCGATCGGCCCATGGCCCGGAGCCAGCAGCTCAACCGTTGCTTCGGCTGCCGCGGTTGGTGCGGCGGCTGGTGCGGCGGTTGGTGCGGTGGTTGGTGCGGCGGCTGGTGCCGCGGGGGCTGGGGCTGGTGCGGCGGCTGGTGCCGCGGTTGGTGTGGTGGTTGGGTCTGGTGTGGCGGCTGGTGCGGCGGCTGGTGTGGCGGCTTCGTCAGCTACGCCTGCCACGGCTGCTACGGCGGCGGCATGGCGTACGTCAGCTCCAGCTCCTACTCTGCCGCCCCCGTCGGCTACAGCTCCTACTACGGCGTCCCTGCCGGCTCGGTCATGCCGCGGGACAGCGGCACGCCCGAAGGGGGCCGGCCTGCCACGCCACCCGATCGGCCACCGGAGCAGGCGCGGTCACCGAACACGGCCACCCTGGTGGTGACCTTGCCGGCCGGTGCCCGCCTGACCATCGACGACAGCCCGACCCGCTCCACCGCGGCGGTGCGAACCTTCGTCTCGCCGCCGTTGGAGCCGGGCAAGACGTACTACTACACCCTGAAGGCCGAGATCAATCGCGACGGCCAGCCGGTCGAACAGACCCAGCGTGTGGCCGTCCGGGCCGGTGAGGAGACGCGCGTCAACTTCCGCTTCGAAGGCGTCGCGCAGCGGTAAAGTCCCCTAGGACGGGAAGAGGCTGTTTGGGGTCGGCAGCCGACCCTGGCGCCGCCTGGGGTTCGATGGCCGGAGAGTTTGCCTTCAGGGGGAGGACCCGGCGGTTCTCCCCCTGTTGGTTTCCTGACCCACGGCGGGACGATCGACCATCACCACGAAAACAAATCCCCTGCCAAGGAGCCGCCGGCTGGTGTGAACCGACCGGTGCCAACCGGCCGCTCGCCGTTTCCAAAGGGAGGTCCTCATGAAATACCGTGGTATCCGCTCGGGGCCGTGGGCCGTGATGGGACTGGCCGTGACGGTCCTGGTGGCGCTTGTCGGTTGCGGGTCGGGCGAACTGTCCGGCGTCCACCCGGCCAAGGGACGGGTGGTGTACAAGGATGGCGATATCAAACTGCTCCAGGGAGCGGTGGTCGAGTTGGAGTCGGTGTCCAACCCTGAGGTGGCGGCCGAGGGGGAGGTCCAGGCGGACGGAACCTTCTCCATCAGCACCACCAGCAAGGACGGCAGCCGGACGGTCAAGGGAGCTCTTCCCGGCGAGCACCGGGTGCGCATCATCCCGCCGAACCCGAAGGAGGAGGCAATGGGGATGTTTTGGAGTATGGGGAGGTATCACCCCGTGGGATAGAATCAGCATCCCAAGCGATGATGCCTCCTTGTACTCTGCAAACGCAAATCAACCCAATCCACCCGCTCAGCACAGGCCGTTGCATGATGTGCCGTTCTGCCGGCGATGCCATCGAGGAATTCCCGGTGGCCGCCAGGAGGCAAGTCACCAACCAACAAGATGCCTTTTTGGGTTATAAAGAACATAGGTTGCCAAGCGGAGGCGGAACAAATAGATTCATCAACCATCGTGGAGCAGACGGCTCCCCTGACGGGGGAGTGGACTAACGTTTGGATGGCGGGCTGGCCTGCCGCCTTGGCTCCTGGGCCGGGCCGATTTCCCGGCGAGTCAACGACGGGACGAGAATGCGACTGCTGCTGGCGGCCTCTGAGGTCGTGGGATTTGCCAAGACGGGCGGCCTGGCCGATGTTGCCGGCGCGCTCCCCCGCGCCCTCCGGCGCCGCGGCCATGACTGCGCTGTCATCCTTCCCCTCTATCGCGCGGCCCGCGCCGCCGGGGTGCTGTTGGAGCCGACCTCGCACATCCTTCAAGTGCCCGTCGGCGGCCGACCGGTGGCGGGCCGGCTGTGGCGGTCCACGCTCCCCGGCTGCGACGTGCCGGCCTTCCTCGTTGAGCAATCGTACTACTTCGAGCGCGACGACCCGGCTCAGGGCCGCGGCCTCTACCAGTTCACGCTGCCCGGCGGCAAGAAACAGGATTACCCCGACAACTGCGAGCGCTTCGTCTTCTTCTCCCGGGCCGTGCTCGAAGCGGTCCGCCTGCTTGACTACTGGCCCGACGTCCTGCACGCCAACGACTGGCAGACCGGACTGGTGCCGGTCTATCTCCGCGAGGTCTACCAGCGGCAGTACGCCTGGGTCAGCGGCACCGCTTACGACCGTATCCGTACCCTGTTCACCATCCACAACATTGCCTACCAGGGGGTGTTCTGGCACTGGGACATGAAGCTGACCGGGCTCGACTGGCGGCTGTTCAACTACCGGCAATTGGAGTTCCACGGCCACCTCAACCTGCTCAAGGCGGGCATTGTCTTTGCCGACGTCATCACCACGGTCAGCCCCAGCTACGCCCGCGAGATCCAGACCCCCTACTACGGCTGCGGGCTCCAGGGAGTCCTGGCCGAGCGGAAGGACCGGCTCTACGGCATCGTCAACGGCGCCGACTATGATCACTGGGACCCCGCCACCGACCCGCACCTGGCGGCCAACTACGATGTCGAAACGGTGGCCCAGAAGAAGCCGCTGTGCAAGGCGGCCTTGCAACGGCGCTTCGGCCTGCCCGAGGAGCCGCGGGCGCCGCTTCTGGGCATGGTCGCCCGGCTGGTCGAGCAGAAGGGAGTGGACCTGGTAATCCGCGCCGCCGGTGCGCTCTTCGAGCAGGGGGCGCAGCTGGTAGTCCTGGGAGAGGGGGAGCCGATCTACCATCGCCGGCTCCAGGAGCTACAGGCGCAATACCCGGACCGGCTCGGCCTGGCCCTGACCTTCGACGAACCGCTGGCCCACCAGATCGAGGCCGGGGCCGACCTGTTCCTGATGCCCAGCCTCTACGAGCCGTCCGGGCTCAATCAACTGTATAGTATGAAGTATGGGACGCCCCCGGTGGTGCGGGCCACGGGAGGACTGGCGGACACGGTGGTCGATTGCACGCCGGAGACTCTGGCGGCCGGCACCGCCACCGGCTTCTGTTTCGTGCCGCATACGCCCGATGCCCTGGTCGAGACCGTCCGGCGGGCCCTCGACCTTTATCACCACCACCCGGACCAGTGGCTGCAAGTGCAGCAGACCGGCATGCGGCAAGACTGGTCCTGGGACCGCAGCGCCGCGGAGTACGAGAGACTCTACCAGTCC
>DATLYH010000154.1:0-18317 GCA_035575035.1 Gemmataceae bacterium | reverse complement strand
ACCGTCGACCCGAACGGCCCGCCGCTGATCTCCCCGCTCGACACCGCGACCCTGGACCTGATGTCGGGCCGGTACTCCCCGGCGGCGTTCGCCGGACAGCTGCCGGCCCTGACCGCCCTGGAACAGGCCTTCGGGGCGTTCGGCAACGCCCTGCTGGCGGCCCCGGCCGGGGCGGCCCGGGACGCGCTCGCCGTGCAGGCCGGTGACCGGTTCCGCAACGCCCTGATCGGCACGGCCCGGGGCCGGCTGGCCCTGTTCAACGTCCGGTCCGACTCGTTCACCGAGTCCCTCCAGCGGCAGACCCTGGCCCGGGCCTACCACGACGGCCCCCGGATCACGATCCTGTCCACCCAGGTCGTCAGCCCGCCCGGGGCGGCCCCGACCGTGACCTTCTCCGTGGACCTCCGCAAGGACGACGTCCGGGTGGTCGTCTCCCCGGGGAACGCGGCCGGGGCGGCGGTCGGTCTGAACGTCGCCCGCGGGTTCGTCGAGAGCACGCTCGAGGGGACCGTGTTCGGGGCCGTCCCGACGGACAGCGGGGTGGTGGTCCCGGTGACGGCCGCCGCCGTGTTCCAGGCGGCCGCGGCCCAGAACGTCGCGCTCGCGTTCCTGACCCCCGCCACGGTGGCCGCCGTTGACACCCTGGCCGTGCCGGCCGCCGCCAAGGCCCTGATCACGGACGCCCTGGCCCGCGGGAAGATGGTGCTGGCGCCCGTGACCCCCGTGACGGTCGGCGGGGCGCCGCGGACCGGGTGGTACGAGATGGACCCCGTCACCGGGGAGACGATCGGCGTCCTGGAGAGCGGCCAGCACCAGGCCCTGTGGGAGTACAGCGGGCTGGTGTCGGTGAACAACCAGAACACCCAGGGGGAGCTGTTCGCGGCGGGGGCGATCGCGGGGCTGGGGATCCGGAGCTTCGCCTCGCTGGCCACGTTCCTGGCCGGCGTCGCCGTCAACGCCGCCAATCCGGACAACGTCATCCTGGCGATCAAGCAGATCATCAACACCCTGGTCAACACGGGCCAGCTCGCCTACATGCTGGCGACCGCCCCGCCGGCGTTCTCGGCCGGGTTCCTGTACGGCATGTGGTTCTCGGCGCAGTACTCGACCGACCCGCCGGCGGGCGGGCCGCTGCGGTCCCCGGACGCCGTGCTGCTGCCGCCCGACCCGAACCGCGCGACCACCACCCTGCCGGTCGCCGCGGGGCTCGGCGGCGGGGCCGTGAGCGGGACGTTGGCCGCTCCGGACGTGTGGGCCGCGGGGGCGATCACCGCGACCTGGCAGACCGGGGCCGTGACCAGCCTCCGGGCGACCGGGCTGTCGGCCGGGTCGGCCGTCGTGACCGACGCGGCCGGGAACCTGGTCGGGTCCGGGGCGGTGTCCCTGGCGGCCGACGCCCCGGTCTCGCTCGCCGTCGGCGGGACGACCCGGTTCGACGTCGCCGGCACCGGCGAGCTGGCGGTCTACGCCCCGGCCGCGGCCGGGCTGGGCGTGGCCGGGGACTGGGCCGGTTACACCGCCGGCCTGTCCGGGGCGGTCACGATCCGGCTGACGACCGACGGCCTGACCCTCAACGGCACCCGGCTCCCGGCGGGCACCTACACCCTCACCACGGCGTCCGCCTCCGTCTCCGGGAGCGGGGCGACGGCGTCGCCGAACTTTGACGACGAGGTGTCGCTCACCCTCTCCGGCAGCGTCGTCTCGTTCGGGCCGGCGACCGGCGGGTTGACGGTCGGGTCGGTCGCGGTCGACCCGGGGAGCGGGGTCACCCTCGCCGGCTACGCCGGGACCGTGACCGTCACCGCCGGCGGGGCGGCCGACTCCGTCGCCTTCCGGGGCACCGCGGCGCACGTCCTCCGGGTCGCGGGCGGGCCGGCCCTGGCCGCCGACCAGAACACCCCGGTCGGCTTCACCCCGGACGTCCGGACCAGCCTGGCCGGCACCTACGCCCTGACGGCCGAGGCCCCCGCCGGGTGGTCGGTCGGCATCGACGGCACCGGCCGGGTGACGGTCACCCCCGCCCCCGGCGTCCAGGGCGGAACCTATCCCGTCCGGGTCGTCGTCCGGTCGGCGGGTAACCCCGGACTGGTGGCCCAGGCGACCGTCGACGTGACCGTCACCCCGACCGCCCCGGGGGTGAGCCTGGCGGTGCAGCCCGACGCCCTGTTCACCGTCCCGTACAACGGGGCCCAGGTGCCGACCGCGTTCCGGGCGAGCGTCCGCAACCTCGGGCCGGCAGTGGACACCTTCAACCTGTCGGTGACCGGGGTGCCGCCCGGGTTCACCCTCCAGACCAGCGCCAACAGCGTCACCGTCCCGGCTGGGCAGACCGGCATCGTCGGCCTGTACTTGGTGCCTAACGGCGGGCCCCTTCCCGCCCCCGGCACGCACCTGACGTTCACCGTCACCGCCACCAGCACCACGGACGGCTCGATCACTGCCACTCAGAACGTCGATTTCGTCATGCCGGAGGTCCACGGCGTCACCGTGATCGCCAACCCCGTGACGGTGAATACCACCCCGGGCAACGGAGTCGAGGCCACGGTCACCGTCACCGCAGTCGGCAACGTGGCCGAGGCGATCACCTTGACGGCGACGAGCTCCGCCGGGCTGGGCGTGTCCGGCCTGCCGCAGACGGTCACCCTCAACCCGGGGCAGTCGGCGACATTCCCCGTGCAGCTCACCCCCGACGCCGCCACGCCGCTGAACTCCACACTGGCCGCGACGATCACCGCCACCTACGGGCCGTCCGGCACGCCGCTCACGCAGGCGGTACTGGTGCCGGTACGGGTCGTGGTGCCGGGGGCGGACGCCGTCGCTAACGCCGCGGTCGCCGCTCAACAACTCGGGAACCCCGACCTGTCCAACCGCCTCAACGACCTGGCCGCCGCCCTCACGAACCTTGTCCAGGATCCGACCAGCGACGTGTACAAGAGCCAGTCGCTGGCGGAGATCGACGCCGTCCTCGGCCTGCTTGGCAGCGACCCGTTCCAGAATGCATTCGTCGCCGACCTGACCGCCGCCCGGGACCAACTCGCCGCGGCCGACACTCCGGCCGAGGTCCAGGCGGCCGTCCGCCAGGTGGGCGACGCCCTGCAGATCCTCGCCACCACCCTCGCCGACGAGGTGGCGCACGGGTTCACGTTCGTGCTGTCCCCGAACACCGCGGTCGCCCTGCCGGGGGCCCCGGCCACGTTCGACCTGGTCGTCACCAACACCGGCACCCAGGCCACCACCTACGACTTCACCGTCTCCGGCCTGCCGACGAACGTGACGGCCGGCTTCAACGTTCCGTCCCTCACCCTGAACCCCGGCGAGAGCTCGACCGGGGGCAACCGCGTCTACCTGAGCCTGACCGAGACCGGCAGCGCGCTGTTCGCGACCGGGTTCACGGTCACGGTGACGGCCCGCGGGGCGGCCGAGATCACCCGCACGGCAACCGGTACGCTGACGGTCCGTGACGCCTTCGTTCGGGTGACGTCCGTCACCCCGGCCCCGTCGTTCACCGAGCCGGGCGGCCGGGTGGCGATCTCCGCCCGGGTGCTCAACGCGGTCAACGCGCCGCAGACAGCGCGGGCGTCGTTCGTGGTCCACAACGCGGCGGGCACCGTGGTCTTCACGTCCACCCCGGTCCCGATCGACCTGACCGTGCAGACCTCGCTGGCGACGGTGGACCTCGGGACGTTCGACACCACCGGGCTGCCCCGCGGCAGCTACACCATCGCGGTCACCCTGACCGACGCGGCCGGCAACCTGATCCCGGGGGCGACCGGCACGGGCAGCCTGCTGGTCGGGCTGCCGGTGACCGGAACGCTGACGGTCAGCCCGACCAGCCTGCCACAGGGGGACGGGACGGTGACCAACACCCTGACCCTCACCGCCCAGACGACCCTGGCCCCGCCGTTCACCCTGGTCGGGCAGACGGCCACCACCGCGGTCAGCAGCACCATCGTCATCCGCGGGACGACGGCCTACGTTGCCGGGTCGAACGGGGTGGACATCGTGAACGTGGCGGACCCGGCCGCCCCGGTCCGGGTGAGTACGTTCGCCCAGGACCTGATCGTCCAGGGCGGGTACACGGTCGTCCGGGAGTTGCCTGAGGACCGGATCATGGTCGCGTCCACCACCACGTTCAACGCCAACGGGACCCGGGTGCTGGTCTACTCGGTGGCCGACCCGCTGAACCCGGCGCTGCTGAGCAACACGCTGATCCCGGAAGCGTTCATGAGCGACTTCCTGGTCTCCGGGTCACTCGGCCTGCTGACCACCCACGGGGTGTTCCTGTTCGGGTCGGAGTCGGCCGGGGACGCGTTCGCCCAGTTCGGGGACGTGACCGCCCTCGACCTGGGCGCCGCCAGCGGGCCGGTTGTCACCGACCTGCTGTTCGGCACCCGCAACCCGCCGTTCACCGGCGACAACCAGGTGACCGGGGGCGAGGTCGTGGACGCCGACACGGCGTACTTCACCAGCACCACCCTGTCCGGGAACAACTTCACCGACGGGGTCGGCCGGCTGCTGGTGGTCAACTACGCCGACCCGGCCAACCTGGTCCTGACCCGGGAGGTCCAGGTGGCGGGGACGGTGCAGCTGTTCGAGATCGCCGTCGAGGGGAACCTGGCCCTGGCGGTCGGCAGCACCGGCGGCGGCCAGGACCCGTGGAACAACGTCGATTCCGACCCGTCCAACGACAGCGGGACCCTCGGCAACCTGACCCTGACGACCCTGGACGTCACCGACCGGGACAACCCGGTGGTGCTGTCCACCGTGGTCACCGCCGCCGTCTTCCCGCGGGGCACCCAGCCGAGTTCCAAGCTGTCGGTCGTCCCGGTGGGGGGCGGGCGGTTCGCCGTCAGCCTGGGGATCGTGGCCGGCAACCCGGTCATCTTCCTGGTGGACGCCACCAACCCGCAGGACGTCGTCGCCTCGGCCCTGCGGGTGAACACCGTGGTAAGCGAGATGGCGGTGGTGAACGGCCGGCTGTACACCACCAGCGCCGACGGACTGCTCGTCTACGACATCGGCCAGGTGGACACCGTCCCGGTCACCGCCTCGGTCCAGGTCCCGAAGGGGACCGGGGTGTCGGTCGTCGCCGACTCGTTCAACATCCCGCCGACTCGGGTCGTCCCCGGCCCGGACTTCGACACCCTGATGTGGGACCGGCGGCTGGCCTTCGGGCTCACGGCCGAGACCATCACCTGGCGGACAACGGTCAACGACCTCGCCCCGGGCGAGGCTCGGGCGGTGACGCTCGGCAGGACCGTCAACTTCACCGTGGGCGGCTCTCCGGGGTCGTTCGGCCTGCCGCCGACGTCCGTGGCCGCGGTCCACGTAATCAGCCTCGACCCGCCGGCCCGGACCGTCCAGCCGGCGGCGGCCGCGTCGTTCACCGTCACCCTGACCAACCCCACCGCCGCCCAGGTCACGTACACCCTGTCAGTCCGGGGCGTGCCGGCCGGCTGGGTCAGTCTGCCGCCGTCCGTCGTCGTCGGACCGAACGGGTCGGCGACCGTCACTCTCCGGCTCACCCCGGAGGTGTTCGCCACCCTGGCCGACTACGGGTTCGTTGTCGCCGCCCAAGGGAACAACGGGGCCGCCGGCACGGTCCAGGGGACGCTGACGGTGGCCGGCCAGCCGGCCAGCCGGCCGGACCCGGAGGCCCACGGGGTAGTGCTCGCCCTCACCCCGGCTCAGGCGACCGCCGGGCAGGGAACCTCCGCGGCCTTCGTCGTCCGGGTGACGAACACCGGCAGTGCCCTGGACACCTTCTCTTTGTCGGCGAACCTGCCGCCCGGCGTGACGGCCGTGTTCGAGCAGGACGCGGTGGAAGTGCCGCCGGGGGCGAGCAACTTCCGCGAGGTCTTCCTGCGCCTGACGCCCCAACCGGGGACGGCACCGGGCAGCTACTCGTTCCATGTGACCGCCGTCTCTACGACCCGAACGTCCACCACGGACACGACCGACGGCACGCTGGCGGTGCTAGGCAGCGGCGTTGATGTGATGCTCAGCCCGCCGTCGGGCGCTCCGGGGAGCACCTACCAGCTGACCGTGACCAACACGGGCCAGGTGGCCGACACGTTTGACCTGACCCTGGGCGGGTCGGCCGGGCTGGCGGCCACCCTCGGGAGCAACTTCGTGTCCCTGGCGCCCGGGGCGTCGCAGGTGATCCCGGTCAGCGTGGGGGCCATCAACTTCGCCCTCCCGGGTCCTCTGGACCTGGGCGCGGTGGCCACCTCGCGCGGCAACCCCGGCGTCCGGGACGCCGCACTGGCCGCGGTCAACATCGCAGCCGCCCAGGGGATGACGGCCCGCTTCGACCCGGCCTCGCGGACCCTATCGGCCCCCGGCACCGCCTCGTTCCTGCTACTGGTCCAGAACACCGGCAACACTGAGGACGCCTACACGGTGTCCATCACCGGGAGCAGCGGCCCCGTCACCGTCCACCTCCGGGGCCTGGACGGCCAGCCGGCCCAGTCGATCCCCATCTTCCGGCTGCCCGGACTGTCCACCGGCGCCATCCTGTTTGAGGCCGACCTGACGACCCTGGGACAGGGCACGTTCACCATCCAGGTGCAGTCGCTGAGCAATGGCGCCATCGCCGCGACAGCCGCCGCGACGGTGAGCGCCGGCCAGGCGCCCGTTGAGCCGATGGACTGCCGGGACCGCTACGGCAGCCTGGCCACCCCCGGCCGGGGCAACGTCTGGGCACGCCTGCGGAGGGGCCGGCTGATCATCCGCGGCGACCAGCTAGCCAACGCCATCGACGTCGTGGCCGAGGCGGCGGGCGCCGTCGTCGTCACCGGTGTGGACGACACGCTTGTCAACCGTCAACGCGGCCCGCAGCGGTTCGCCGGCGTCCGAAGGATCGACATCCGCATGCGCAAGGGCAACGACAGCGTGCTGCTGACCCGCTCGGCAGCGACGGTGCTCAACGTCCGTGGCCTGACGGTGCGGATGCAGCGCGGCACCGACGAGCTAATCTTCTGCGACACAGACGTCCACGGGCAGGTCCTCGCCCTGGCGGGGCCTGGCCCGGACACGGTCGTGATGGCCGACTCGATTTTCCACCAGCAGGTGGTGGCGTTCCCCCGCCAGGGCCGGGACACGATCCGCATCGAGACGGGGGGCGACCCTGCCGGCCCGGGGACTGAGTTCCTCGGCCCGGTCGATCTCCGCAGCGGGCCGGGCGCCGACCGCATCGTCATCGGGGCCGCGGGAGAGGCGGGCAACGCGGCGCAGTTCCGGGGGCGCACGCTCATCCGCGGCGGGCTCGGCAGGGACATGCTGGACGCGGGACTGCAAGTAACGCCCAACGGCCACGGCAACACCTTCGGGAGGCTGGAAGTCCGCAATATCGAGCGCTACGACTCGTGAGCCGGTCGCCGGGGGCTAATCGAAGTCGCCCGGCGAGCCGCCTGGGCCCCGGCCGTCCAAGAAAACGCTTTCTCTCGACCGGTGCTGCCATCGGGTAGACTTCTGGTGCGCTGCCCAACCGGCACCAAGCTAGAGCTGCCCCAGCTCAACCCGTCAGCCGACATCTCGGCCGACCGTTTCCTATGGCGGCGCGAGTTGCTCGCCGCCGTCGATCGGCTGCGGGCCGGATTGCACGCCAGCCGGTCGGTTGAGAAGATGGACACCTTCTACCGGCGGGCCATCGACATGCTCACGTCGGCCAGGGTCCGCGAGGCGTTCGACCTGTCGCAAGAGCCGCCGTCGCTGCGGGAGCGGTACGGGGCGAACTTCTTCGGCCAGTCGTGCCTCTTGGCCCGGCGGTTGGTCGAGGCCGGCACATCTTAGCCGGACTCGTAACCGATCAGATGCAGCCGCTCGGGCGTCAGCATGAAGGGGCGGGACGGGATCGTCTCCAGGCGGAACAGGGGCACTAATTCCCGTGCTGTGATCGGTTGCACCCGGTCGATCCAGCCGCACGACCAGGCCAGCAGCCCCAGCAGCGCCTCGGGTCGGACGCCGGCCGCGCGCAGGGCCGACAGTCGGGTGTCGCCGTGGCGCTTGGCTAGCCGCCGGCCGTCCGGGCCGACCACCAACGGCACGTGCGTGAAGCGCGGGGCGGCCAGGCCCAGGGCGCGATACAGCAATAACTGGCGCGGGGTTGAGGGGACCAGGTCGTCGCCGCGGATTACCTCGGTCACGCCCATCGCGGCATCGTCCACCACCACGGCGAGTTGGTAGGCGGGCGTCCTGTCTGCTTTCCAGACCACGAAGTCACCGCCCACCCGGCGCAGGTCCACATGCGTCGGGCCGCGGAAGCCATCCACAAAGCCGGGTGAGTCAGGGCCGACCCGGAAGCGCCAGGCGAAGGGCCGGCCGGCTAGGGCGGCAGCATCGGCAGCACGGCGGCCGCCGCAGGTGCCGGGGTAGACAGGGCCTTCGTGCTCCAGGTGGGGGGCGCTGGCGGCCTGCTCGATGTCGCGCCGGCTACAGGTGCAGGGATAGACCAACTCCCGCGCTCGCAGCTGTTCCAGCGCCTCGCGGTACAAGGGCAGCCGCTGCGTCTGCACCACCGGGCCCTCATCCCAGTCCAGCCCAAGCCAGCGCAGGTCGGTGCATGCCTGCTCCGCCGCCCCCGCCTTGACCCGCGGCGAATCAATGTCCTCGATGCGCAGTGCAATCCGGCCGCCGCGCGCCCGGGCAGCCAGCCAGGCGATCAGGTATGTGCGGGCATTGCCGACGTGCTGAGCGCCGGTCGGGGACGGGGCCAGGCGGCCGCGATAGGCCGTAGTCCGTAACCGGCCGGCTAACACCGGCCGCTCGCCATAGTCCATAGCAAGACCGTCCGCATCCGTTGCGACCGGGAGTCGCGGTTCATCTGGCTGTGGCCCTTGGGGCATGGACCAACTCTCATCGGCTGACGGCTACGGACTACCGACTACGGACTGCTCAATGAACTGAAGAATGTGCTGGGCCACCGGGTCGCTCGGGGTGACGGCGCGGAGCATGACATCGCGGTGGCCCCGGCCGGCGATTCGGAACACCTTGACCTCGCAGCGGCTCTCCTCCAAAGCGGCGGCGAATTCCTCGGCCATGTCATCCAGGGTAGGCAGCTCCCGCTCGGCATAGAGGACCAGGAAAGGCGGCAGACCGGGCCGGACATGAGCCAGCGGCGAGGCATCGCGGCGCCGGGCGGGATCGCTGCCGAAGACCAGGCGGAATGGGTCAAGGTCGATCGCCATCTGATGATGGCTTCGCAGAAATCGCGGCAGCGTCGCCTCGAAGTGGACCTGCGGCAGCCAGTCGATGTCGTCCAGGGCGAAGGAGCTGAACAGCATCGCGCCGTCGGACTTCAGGCTCACGTGGATCTCGGGGACACGATAGACGCCACTGACCGGGATCACCCCCTTGATTGCACTGCTGTCCAGGCCCTCGGCCTTCAGATACGACTCGTTGGTGGCCAGTAGCGCGGCGAGGTGGCCGCCGGCCGAGTGGCCGCCGACGAAAACCTGGTCCGGCCGGCCGCCGTAGCGCTCGGCATTTTTGATCGTCCAGGCCAAGGCCCGGGCGGCGTCCCGCACATGTTCCGGATGTTTGACGGCGGGCGAGAGCCGATAGTTGGCCATCACCACCACCACGCCCTGGCCGGCCAGGCAGCGGGCCACGGCCGGGTAGCGGCCGTAGGCCTTGTCGCCGAACATCCAGCCGCCGCCGTGCAGGAAAAGGAGCACCGGCCGTTTTTCCGCCCCGCGCGGGCGGTAAATGTCCAGCCGATGGCGGGTGCGGCTGGCGCCCGGACCGTCGTAATAGGGGATGTCCAGCACCGTATCCACCTCGTAAAGCCCGGCCGACGGCAGGGGTCGGGCCGCTGCGAATCCCGGCAGTCCGGCGAGGGCACCGGCGGCACACAGGCCGGCCAGCCACGACTGCGCAAATTGAAACGGGCGGCGAAATCGATGTATCTTCATGGGAGTGGTCATCCGCAACATCTCTCGCTGTCACAATGCCGGACCGGCCTATAGCAAGTGGAGCCGACCCTCCTTCAATTATACGCCGGCAGACGGACGGCATCCGCCGGCTTGTCCCGGCAGCGGGGCCTTGCTGTTTTACCCTGAATCTGCCCGGCACGCATCCCCGTGGGATGTCATCGGGTTGGAAGCATCTTTCGTCTCCTGCCACATCATCGGGGCGGTGCGGTAGGATCGTTCCTGGCATGCCGCTGGGGCGGCCTTGCATCGCATCCGTTGACCTGCCGAGCCGCGGCCGTTATAAGCCGGCCCGGAGGAGACGACCCGATGCGAACGAAGCGCCTTCCCCTACTCAGCCTGTTTCTGCTGCCCCTCTGGATAGCCAGCATTCCCGCGGCCGGCATCGGCGCCGAGCCGACGGGCGCCAGCAATACCGGATGGTTGCTGCCCGGTCCTTCCGGTCCGCCGGGACCGCAATTCCCCTTCTTCTGGAACATCGCCGAGGGGGGGCCCGAGCCGCCGGTGGAAACGGGACTGCCCTGGGTTCCCCGGCGCCCGGAGGACCCGTGGACCGCGCGGATGGCGGAACTGCGCGAGCCGCCGCGCCACGACGAGGCGCCCAAAAGTCTCGGTTGGCAAATCGAGGAAGCGCTGCCCCTGCCGGTGCCCGGGCGACTCTTCTTGTTTACCCAGGTCGGGGCAGGAGGGGGAGCCGAGCCGGCACGCGAGGTGAAGCTGACCGGACGAACCGGCCTCGGCTGGAAGCTGCCGCTCCGTCCCGGGACGGAGGTGCAGCTCCGCAGCGGGCCGGCCTTGAGTTGTAGCGACCCGCTACGGCCCGAGAGCGCCCTGGGCGGGTCGCAGCTCTTGGTGGAGATGCAGTGCCGCTGGCGCTTGCTGGAATGGGCGGGGCTGGAGTATCAGGGGACCGCCGTCCCCGCCCTGCACGCTGCGGAACAGGGCCGGCTCGATCAGGACCTGGGAATCGTCTTCCCGCTCGGCAAGGCCGGGCAGTTCCGTGTCGGCACCAAGCATACCTGGGCCGGCACTGCCGAAGCCCAGCCGTGGTGGCGGGAGAACCTTCAGTTGCAAGTCGGCTCCACCCTGCGATGGTAGGCGGCCAGCTTACTCCAGCCACACCGGCTGCGTGAAGGCGCCGTTAACCGCCACGTCCCAGACCTCGAAGCGCACCCATTTCCGCCCACGAAGGTCCGGCCTGAGCGTCAGCGTGCGCCGGCCGAACGCTTCCGTGTCGGCCAGGTCGATGCGCTCCCGGTAGACCTGTTGGCCATCCCCTGAGATCACCTCCGCGAACCGCAACGGGAACGTCCACTCCAGATCAACCCGCACCTCCGGGCGTCCGTCCGGCGGCAGCTTCAGCGTCTGGCCAGCCTCCTTGCCGCCGACGGTGAACCCGCGGAGAAGCACCTCGCCGGTGGTGACGAAGAACCGTCCCGCGCGCAACGCGTCCAGGATCGGCTGCCAGCCGTCGTCGAAACGCGGCAAGCGGTCGAGGCGGAGGTAATTGATGTTCATGTGCCCGTACAGCTCGTGGGTGCGGTCGATCTGGAAGACGTCCACCTCGCCGGGGAGATACTTCTTCTGGCCCCAGTTGGCCATGTCGTCGAGCAGGTCAAGGGCGCGCTCGCCCAGGCGCGGGCGGGAGAGATCGGCCGGCATCTGCTTCCAGGCGGCGCCCAGCCAGTAGTCGGCCAAGTAGAATTCCTCACGGCGGAAGATGTCGGGCGTCCAGCTCGATGCCTTGATGCGTGGGTGCGCCGTCCACACCAGCCCCTTCTCGCGCTGGACCAACTCCATCATGTCGCGCTGGTTGCCGACCCGGTAGACCGTCCCGTAGCGCGGGTGCTCCTCAACAAAAGGTTGTCCCTCGTTGCGCTGCATGATCCAGTAGACCGGCTTGGGGAAGAGGCTCATCCAGTGGCCGGGGTGCTTGCCCGGCTCGCGGACGCCGAGGAAATCATTGACCTCCTCGCCCGGGATCAGCAGCAGGTCGGCGTCCGACAGCCGACGGCACTCGCGGAACAGCGCCTCCAGCTCGGGCAGGCGCAGCGGACCGGGGTCCTTCTGATGGCCGTCGCCGTGGAAGTCGGCCAGGTGGACCGCGTTGACCCCCATCTCCTTGAAGACGCGTACAAAGTCGGGCGTCCCCTCGAAGTTCCGCGCCATGGCCTGCACCGCCACCGCCATGTGCCAGTGGCTGGTGAAGGTGATGTGACCCGGCAGCGGCACGAAGCGGTCGCCGTGGGTGAAGCGGCGCGTCTCGCGCAGGGCCTCGTCGGCCCGGCCACGGCTCAGCAAGTAGAAGACGCCCAGCCGCTGCTGCGTGCCGGGCGGAGCGTTGAACCACGGCTCGAACGCCCGCTTGCCGTCCGCCACCTGCCGCACGCCAAAGCCGAATTCCTTCGCCAGGCCGTGGTGCCCGCGTCCTGCCCAGACGAACTTCAGGTTGTCGGTCCAGTCGCGCGGGAAATGGAACTGATGCGGCGGCGGGAAGCAGACGACAGCGCCGCCGTCGCACTCGGCAACGAGGGCCCGGTGGCGGACCGCCAGCGGCCGATCGGTCTCCTGCGGGTCAATGACGGCACGCTGGAGCCGGCCTTCCGTGTCGATCCAGGCGATGTGCCGCCAACCCGGCGCCTCGCCGACCAGGCCGGCATCGTAGAGAATGGCCCGCCGGTCTTCCTGCGTGGCGACGACCGCCTCGACATGCACCAGTCGGCAACCCGGGTAGAAGGTGAAGAGCAGCTCGCCCCGGAACGGCCCAATGCTCAGTTCGCTCAGCGCGACCGTCGCCCGTCGTCCCTCGCTGCTGACGTGGGCCCGCTTCCGCTCAAGATGGGAGAGGTAAGTCCGGTGCGGCCGGCTGGCGGGCTTGTCGAAGAAGACATTCCAGATGCTCATCTGGGGCGGCCGGCCGGAGGGGGCACTCCGGGTGCCGACAGTCAGGAACGTCACCGGCTCGACACCGCGCAGCAGCGGCACCGCCGCGGCCGAGGTGTCGTCGGCAACGCCTATGCTCTCAATGAGCGGTTTACCGTCGGCCAGGTCGAGCGTCAGTCGCCCGTGTTCCTTCCCGCCCAGCGGCCAACCAACCGTCAGGCGGTTGCCGTCCCGTCGGACTTCGACGCCGCAGTCGGGGGAGTAGCGCTCCAGGTTGACCGGGATGTTAAGGGAGGCGCCGGCGAGGGTCGGGCCGGCCGCCAAGAGGCAGGCGAGGCCTGCCAGGACCGTGCGCTTCATCCTCCTCCCCCTTTCTCAGGTGGGGCCGCTGTCACCGCCTAGCGAGGTCTACCATTTGTTCGAGTTGGGCCACGGTAACGCCGGGCAGGGCGGCGGGGAATGTCACAACCAGACGGGCGCGGGTTGCGTCGGCCGGCACGCGGAAGGCCCCGACCGGGGCCTGATAGATCCCGCCTCAGCAGCGGTGTGTCAGCTCGATTTCTGCCGTCGAGCCAAGCTGCCGTTCGTCATCAAAGAAGGTGATCCGCGCCACCGGGTTAACAGTGGCCGGCACCCCGCGGATGAAGGCAAGGGAGCGCGGGGCGGGATCGTCGGGGCCCTGCGCCTGCAGGTAAACGGCCGGCCAGCCGGCACCCCCCGCCGTCCGGCCCGGCGCCTCAATCAGCACAGGCGTCACCGTGTCGCCGGGCCGCGGCTGATGGGCCCGCTGCTGCCGATAGACGGACATTCCCACCAGCACCACCAGGGCGACCGCCATGACGGTCAGGATGAATCGCTGCATTCCCAGTCACTCCCCTCTGCCAAGAAAACGCCGCCGTCTCGACGCTCCGCGTTGATTGTATCGGACCTTTACGCTGGCCGGCTACTGGAAGGCGCTGCCCCAGGAATGGGGTGGTTCCGCCTGGCAGGCGGCAGCTATCAGAGACCGGCCGGGATAGCAAAAAAGCGACGCCGCCGAAGTGGTTCACCCCGGCGGCGTCGGTGGTGGTCCCGAATCCTGACCGAACAGGTGTAGCGGCTTTCGTACTCCCCTACTGCATGATCTTCGGCAGCTCGCTGAGGATCATGTTGATGTCCTTCTCCTTTAACTCGCCCTTGCGGTAGGCATGGTTGACCACCACCTTCTTGTTCTTGTAGAGGATGACGGTCACGTCTGCCTCCTTGGCGATCTTGTAGGGAGCTGGACCAGCAGGGTTGTCGATGGTGAGAACGGTGTTCTTGATGTTCTCTTTCGCGGCGAGGGCTTTGAGCTGTTTCTCAAGCCCCTCGTCGTCGCTGAGGAACACCACAAAACTGTTCAGGTTCTTGGACTTGTTCTGGACGGTGGCGTCTTCAATCTTCTTGACCAGACTGGTCAAGGGGTCGCTGACCTCGCGCGCGAAGATCATGGCGACCGGGTTATTGCCGAACTGTCAGACCAGGCAATTCTTTTTGCCGGCCATGGCCCCCGTGACGTTGAGGGGGTGGAAAGCGGCGCAGCCCTGGCCGGGCTGCGGCCCGGACTTAAGGTCATCCGCCGCCAGCACGCTGCCGACCAGCAGCACGGCGACGGCGGATGCCCCAACCATGCAATGTTTCATAGCGGAACCAACCTCCAAGTGAAGAAAACAACCAGGCGGGACCACATGGTAAGCCGTCTACTACCTCTATGAAACACCGACGTTCCCGGGAAGGCCCCTATTCGATTTTTCTCCTCTCCGGCTCGCCCCCTCTGTACGGAAGCTCCTCATGCCTCGCCCAGCAGGGCCGGCACCTTGGCACGGAGCAGGTCGATCTCCTGATGAGTTTCGCCGAGATAGGCCAGCAGCCGCAGATCGTCCCGGCTGACAGTGCCGCCGCAGAACAGCCAGGCGCGGACCCGAAAGAGCTTGTACAGCTTCACCAACTTGCGGTCGCTGATGAAAATGCGGTCCTCGCGCACCAGCGTCCGCACCAGGCGCTGGAACTCCTGGAACACCTCGCGCGGGAAGAAAAGCTGACGGTCGTTCTGTTCCTCGCCGCGGCCGACCCGCTGCCGCCGGCCGAACAGGTAGGTCAGGTAGCGGTTCGCTTTGAGGATGTCGTCCAGCGTGGCGTGTCCTTCCGCCCACGGCTTCTGGTTCAGGGTGCGGTGGACTTCCGCCTGTAGCCCGGCATCAATCAGTTCGGCGAAGTGCTCGTCCTGGACCGAGCGGCTCTCGGCCTTGAGCACGAAGCGGTCGCGCAGGGCGGCCAGCTCCCCCTGCTCGGGCACTTCGTTGGTGGCGGCGAAGAGGACACGCAGGCGGACCGGCTGCGGCACGCCGTCCTGGTAGAACTTCCGCTCATTGATGATGGTCAGCAGGATGTTCAGGATGGCCGAGTTCGACTTGAAGATCTCATCGAGGAACGCCAGCCGGGCGGTCGGCAGTTTCCCCTGTTCGCGGCGGACGTAGCGGCCGTCGCGGAGCTGGTTGATGTCGATGGGCCCGATGATCTCCGATGGCTCGGTGAAACGCGTCAGCATGTACTCGAAGTATTCCTCGGCAGGGATGCCAAGGGCGTCCTTGAACTTGACGACCAGGTCGGACTTGGCGGTGCCGGGGGGGCCGACGAGCAGCAGCGGCTCCTGGGCCACAGCCGAGATCAGCATCAGGTCAATGAGTTCCTGCTTGGCGACGAAGAATCGGCCGAGCGATTGGCGGAAGCGGTTCAGCCGCTGCCGGACCTCCTCGGCCTCGTCTTGCAGCTCCTCCAGGGTCCATTCTTCCGGTCTGACAGTTGCGGTTGTCATGTGCGTTAGTGGTCCTCTCGGTTGATGCTCATCCGCTGTGTGCCATCATCGTCCGCAGGTCGTGGTGAATCCGACGGCGGACGAGGAACTCGTCGTCATCCAGCCAGCGGCGGGCGTCGGCGCCCATCATGAAGTCGTCGCTGACCACGGCCAGTACCACCGCCTCGACAATCTGCAGCTGATGCCAGCCGTAATACTTGTTGGTGCCGAAGCCGTCGCGGATCCCCTCTAACTTCTGGAACAGCTCCTCAAGCCCGCGCTGGGCCACGGCCACCTTTGCCTGGCCCAAAGTCGAGGCATAGACACAGGCCAGGCGGGTCTTGCGCTTGACCTCCAGCTTGTTGTCGAAGAGCAGCTTCCGCGCCACCCGGAGGATGAACTCGGCCTGGCCGTCCCGTTCGAAGTAGAACCAGCCGCCGGCGACATGGAGCAATGCTTGCAACGCCTCCGGATGACTGGCGGCCCACTCCACGGTCAACGACTTCAGCTCCTGCCCCTCCAGGATGCGTTCGGCCATCTTGCGGAGGAGGCGGTCGATGACGTCGCGCATGCCGAGTTTGCGCAAGCCGCGGAAGCACTGGGCCGCCAGGCTGTCGAGCGATTGGATGACATCGACGCCCTGCGCTTCCAGCAAGCGCTCAAAGCGGGCCACCAGCTGCTGCACGTAGGTGGGCTGATCGAAGTGAGCGGCCAGGAAAATGCCCTTCTCCAGTAGGGTGGCGTGCTGCTCAAATTGGTAGGCGTCCCGCGGCGGGGGCAGGGCGTCGAATGCCGGCAGAGTCCGGTCGAGCAGCGCGACGGCGAACTCCTCGCCGACCCGGGCCGCCTGTTCCAGGCCTACCTTCAGGATCCTCGCTCGCGCCTGCCGGGGGTCGGTCCCCTGCGGGGGACGGTCCAGCAGGCGCGTGATCCGCTCCGCCAGCTCTGCGCGGTCAAGGATGTCGGGCAGCCGGGCAAGGGCCCGGTCCAGGTCGCTGGCCCTCCCCTTGATCTCGCGGTAGGGGTCAACCCGCTGGTCCGGCTCCAGGATGCGCGACAGCCAGCGCATCCGGTCGATGATGTAGTGGGGACTGTAGGAGTTCTTCTCCTTGACCTCCTCGTACTGCTTGGCGAGCAGGGCAAGGTATTCCATCTGCTCGGCCGGCAGAGGCCCCCCGGGGGGCTTCCCTTCCTGGGCCTGGTGGATGCGGTAGGCGAAGGCTTCCAGCAGAAATTCATGAGCCTGGTGGCCGTCTTCGCCCAGCACGGCCTTGGCCTGATCAAGCAGCCGGCGGCTGGCCTCCACGTCGCCGACCTTGGCCAGGGCGAAGGCGAACATCAAGTCGATGTACTGGGCGGTCCTCGGCTCCCGGTAGTCGGAGTAGATTACCGGTGGAGGTTGCCGGCGCAGCCAGCGTTGGGCCAACTCACGGAGTCGGGGCAGCCAGTCACGCATGGCGTGGAAGCGTGGGCCGGTCGGTTGGCCGGCGAAGCGTAGGAAGCTGGGCAGGTCCAGGCGGGGTTCGAGGCCGCTGCGGAAGAGCCGCTCCAGCAGCCGGTCGCGGGCCCGGGCCAGGATCAGCACATCGCCCCCCGACAGCCGGGCCAGGCTGACCCATGCCAGCCAGGCAGCCCGGACGGGGAGTAGGTCTTCATGCTTTTCCAGGAGGAGCCGGAGCCGGTTCAACCGCTGGACTACCGGCGCCGGCGGCGGCGAGCGGTGGGCGGCCCAGGTCAGGTAGGCCGACAAGGTGCGCAGGTCGGCCGTGGACGGATCAGGGAGGGCCAGCAACCGGTCGAGGTCGGCGCCGCTCAGGTCGATGGCCTTGCCCGGCGGCAGCGGCGGCACCTCGGCCCAGGAGCGCGGCCGAGATTCCCCCTTCTCCACCCGCGCCGGCACCGCCCGGGCCTCGGTCCGGAACCAGGCCCACAACCACCGGGCCGGCGCCCGCTCCGTCAGCCAGAGGGCATTCATCCAGCAAAGGCCGGCCTCGTCGGTGTTCCCCACGTCCGCATTCCGGATCGCCAGCTCCGGCCAGAGCGCCCGCCGCTCCTTACTGTCGAGCGGGCCTTCCAGGCTCTTGAAGCGCTCCTCCAGCTCGCGCAGCTGCCGTTGCTTCTCCTGAACGCTCGGCTCTCCGCGGGGCGCCTCGAAGAAGTCGTCCTCCAGGTCTTCCTCCGGCCGGTGCGGCTTGGCCGATAGCACGGTGGGGACTTCCTTCTGGGGCTGTTCCCTGGCCGGTTCAACGACAGGCGGCTTGTCCCGGTCGGCGGCGCGGCGGTGGTCGGCGGGCGGCTTCGGGGGGCGGGCCGGCTGGTCGTCGGCGCAGATGAACGACTCGAAATCGAACTGCGTAGACTGCACCCATAACTCCAGCGCCTGGCGGTCGTGCTCCAGGACGTAATCGATCCAGTCGCTCAGCGGTCGGAAGGCAGAGTCGGGCACGGTTTCCGGTGTGAAGCGGCCGTCCCCGTGCGGGTAGAGCCAGGTGATGACAGCGGGGTCGTCGGCCAGTAGCTTGCGGACCACATCACGCCGCAACGGCGGCTGGAGCGCCATGCTACAGGGGAGGAACAGATTGGGCAGTCGCAGGTAGCTGCGGAAAGCCGTCGCCTGGAGCACCAGCACCGGCGGCGGCTGCTTCGACGGCCGGACACGCAGCACAATGACCGGTTGGCCGTCGCGATCG
>DATLYH010000153.1:0-2948 GCA_035575035.1 Gemmataceae bacterium | reverse complement strand
GGACGCCGGCCGCTCGCCAGCGGTTCCAGGTGCGCTCGCCGCGCGTGTTTTCTGCGGCTCACACGCCGTAGCCGCCTTGAAGCTTCAGCGCCAGCGGTTCCAGGTGCGCTCGCCGCGCGTCAGGGTGATCTCGCCGTGCAGCACCCCCTTGGTCGCCAGCAACTCCTCGCCGAGGTGGCGCACCGCCTCGGTTGGGCCGCGCAGCACCGCGACTTCCAGGCAGTGCCGCTCGCCGAGATGGACGTGCAGGCTGGAAACGACCAACTGGTGATGGTGATGTTGCTTGTCGATCAGGCGGGAGGCCAATTCGCGGGCATGGTGGTCGTAGACCAGCGTGACCACGGCCACCTGCTCCCCTTTGCCCCGAGCTGCCTCCTCGCGGATCAACCGGTCGCGGATCAGGTCGCGGATGGCCTCACTCCGGTTGGCGTACCCCTTGGCCGTGATGGAGCGGTCAAACGCCTCCAACAGGGCGCTTTCCAACGAAATGCTGACGCGAGTCAGTTCGGACATGCCGGTTCACTGCCTTTCCGGCCGGCGCAGCCGCAGGCTCAGGATGCGGGCCAGCTCCTGCACCGGCTTCTCGTGATCGTCCACGCGGAAGTCGATGGCCCGGTCGTTGAAACCGCCGGGGCCGCCCTTCTCGCGCACTACCAGGATCGCCGCGGACTGCTTGCCCCGCCGGTCGCCACCGGCTTTCTCGCCGGCCTCCAGGGCCGCCATCAACCGCCAGGCCAGCGGCCCCTTCGCCGCCTCGAACGCCTTGGCCATCTCGGCCACCACGTCCTCGCCGGTGAGGAGGTTGCCCTGGCAGGTGTAATGTTTGCCGGTCCGGGAGCCGGCCCAGGCGAGGCATTTGGCGCCGGTGAAAACAGCGACCTCGCCGCGCGAGTCCACCATCCCCACCTGCCGGACCTCCCGGTTCGTGTCGGCCTCGGTCAGTATCTTGAGGACTTCCGCGGCCGACTTCCCCTCGGCCAGCAATTCCAGACCGCGTGAGCCGTAGGTGGTGTTGACATAACTCTGGGTGGCGACAGCGCCGGCACCCGCCTTGGCCCACGGCACCACGGCGCCGACCGCCAGGTACTTCGACGCCACCGCCACGCCCCACTCCTGCTTCTCCGGGTCGTAGGCCACGATGGAGAAGGTGCAGGCCCATCCCTCGGGCTCGGCCGCTGTCGGGCCCGCCGGTCTAGACCAGGCCAGACTCAGGAGTACCAGAAGTAAGGATAAGCCGGCCAGCCCCAGGTGAGATCGATACATGGGAATGATCCTCCGCAATCGGCAGATGAGGTGATGAGAAGTAAGGTCGGCGCCGGCGAGGCGACCCTTGCAAGTTACAAGTTACAAGTTACAAGTAATCCAGCGGCGGGGCCACTTGTTACTTGTTGCTTGTTACCCAAGGGCCGAGCGGCCCCTGGATCTCTGGAGGAAGTACGATGAAAGCGCGGAATTTCTGCCGCCTGGCCGGCCTGCTGGTGCTCGGCTGGCTGGTTGGGCCGACGACCGGCCTGGCCGCCGACGCCCGGCGTCCCAACATCCTGGTCATCCTGGCCGACGACTATGGCTACGCCGACGTGGGCGTACACGGTTGCAAGGACATCCCGACGCCGCACATTGACGCCATCGCCCGGAACGGCATCCGCTGCACCAACGGCTATGTCTCCGGGGTGTACTGTAGCCCGACGCGGGCCGGCTTCCTCACCGGGCGCTACCAACAGCGCTTTGGCCATGAATTTAACCCCGGCCGCGGCGCTGACGCCGGCCTCCCTTTGCAAGAAGTCACCCTGGCCGACCGGCTCAAGGCGGCGGGCTACGCCACCGGTCTGGTCGGCAAGTGGCACCTTGGCAGCGCCCCGAAGTTTAACCCGGTCAACCGCGGCTTCCAGGAGTTCTTCGGCTTCCTCGGCGGCGCTCATTCCTACTTCCCCGGCCAGGGGGCCGCCATTCTCCGAGGGACGCAACCGGTGGAGGAGAAGGAATACTTAACCGACGCCTTCGCCCGGGAGGCAGTCGCCTTCATCGACCGGCACCAGCAGGAGCCGTTCTTCCTTTACCTGGCCTTCAATGCCGTGCACACGCCGATGCACGCCACCGACCAGTACCTGGGCCGCTTCCCGCACATCGAGGACAAGATGCGCCGCACCTATGCCGCCATGACCGCCGCGATGGATGACGCCGTTGGGCGGGTACTGGGCAAACTGCGCTCGGCGGGGCTGGAGGAGAACACGCTGATCTTCTTCTTCAGCGACAACGGCGGCCCGACCATGAAGGGGACGACCATCAACGGCTCACGCAATGATCCGCTGCGCGGCTCGAAGCGGACGACGCTGGAGGGGGGCATCCGGGTGCCGTTCCTGGTGCAGTGGAAGGGGAGGCTGCCGGCCGGCAAGACCTACGACCAGCCGGTCATCGCCCTGGACATCTTCCCGACCGCGCTGGCGGCGGCCGGGGTGGAAACGAAGGGCGACCGGAAGCTGGACGGCGTCAACCTGCTGCCGTACCTGGAGGGGAAGGACAGCCGGCCGCCGCACGAGGCGCTGTACTGGCGGATGGGCCAGCAGATGGCGATCCGCAAGGGCGACTGGAAGCTGGTCCGCACCGACTGGGAGGGCAAACTTTCCGGCCTCCAGCTGTACAACCTGGCCGAGGACATCGGCGAGAAAAACGATCTGGCAGCGAAGTACCCTGAGAAGGTCAAGGAGCTGGAATCGGCCTGGAACCGGTGGAACGCCGAGCTGGCCAAGCCGCTGTGGGGCGGCAGCGCGAAGAAGTAGCGTTGCTTGGTCGCAATCCCCTGCGGGGTGGCACGCCCGGAGTCCGGTGGAACCGTCTGGCGAGCGGCCGGCGTCAGCCGGCCGGTGACAGTAGCACCTCCCTCATCTGGGGAGCCAGCCACCGCAATCTCGGCGAGCGGCCGGCGTCAGCCGGCCGGTGCTACTGTCACC
>DATLYH010000152.1:0-2765 GCA_035575035.1 Gemmataceae bacterium | reverse complement strand
GGCTCATGCGCATCGGCATCCTCGGCGGCACGTTTGATCCGGTTCATCTGGGGCACCTGATCCTGGCCGAGAATGGCCGGGAACAGGGCCGCCTCGATCGGGTCTGGTTTATCCCAGCGGCCGCGCCGCCCCACAAGCTGGAGCGCCCCATCACCCCATTTGAGCGGCGTGTGGAGATGCTACGGCTGGCGATCGTCGGTAATCCTGCCTTTGAGGTCAACGAGCTGGAGAAGGACCGGCCCGGCCCCAGCTACACGGTCGATACGCTGACCGAGCTGCGCCGCCGGCACCCCGGCGATGAATTCTTCCTGCTGATCGGCTCGGACACCCTGGCCGACCTGGCGATGTGGCGCGAGCCGGGCCGGATCGTGCAGATGGCCGGCCTGCTAGTTTGGCCACGGCCCGGTCATCCGCTGCGGACCGCGGAGCAGCTCCGGGCCGCGCTGGGCCTGCCGGAATCGGTCGCGGTTCGGCTCCAGGTAGTGGAGGGACCGCTGATCGACATCTCCAGCACCGACCTGCGCCGCCGGGCCGCCCTGGGACGCACCTTGCGCTACCTGGTGCCGCGCGCCGTGGAGCAGTACATCCTGGAGAAGCGCCTGTACCGCGATGTGGACCCGCCGAGGGCCGAGCACCCCGCCGCTCACCCCCCTCCCGCTGACGAAGAGAAACCGTAGAAAACCTCTCTGTCGCCACTCCCCGCGCTCCGCGCCGCGGCTACCGAGGGCAGTTTCTCACCACTCCGGTGCATGGGTCTGGCGCCCCCCTCCGGGCACCGCCCAAACCTTCCCGCTACCCCGAGACCATTACCCCGACCTGGGAGGCAGGCAGGGAAGAACAGCCGCAATTGGTCAGGGACGGCGGTCTGCGTTTTTTTTGCTTTTTGAGAGGAAGAGAGACGCAGCGAAGAACAGCCGCAATTGGTCAGGGACGGCGGTCTGCCCAGTTCAGTTAAGGGACGTACCGGGACAAGAAATGGTTATCTGGGAAGACAAGATAAGATAAATAAATTATCTATAGAGAGATAATTTTTGACATTTGCATAACAAAAATGGAACGTGCGGAGGAAAGTCTCACAAGGTAATAAGTTACAACAAGCATGGGCGGATGATTGACGTTGACACGCTTCACAAGTTGGCTATAATCGCCGTCGGTGGAAAGCTTGGCAATCCCTTCTTGCGTGTCTCTACAACGTTTGGCACCACACCACACAGAAGGGGGCCACCCCCATTCCCACCCAGCGCCCCGGCGCAGGAGTGGCAGGCCGGGGGGTCGCTCATGGGATGGGCAAGAGGCAAGGTCAAGGATGAAATCGGTCCCCGACGTCTTACGGATAGACGCTTCGCGCGGACCCGACTCGTGCGACTGGCCGCCCCTTCTCCCTCCTCCCTTCCCCACGGTGGGGAAGAGGTGAGGGCGAGGGGGGCCAGCAAGGGATGGATGAACGCATGAAAACCGTTTTCACGACCGGCGAAGCCGCCAAGATCTGCAAGGTGAGCCAGCAAACCATTATCCGCTGCTTCGACAATGGGCAGCTCAAGGGGTTCCGGGTTCCCGGCTCCCGCTTCCGCCGCATCCCGCGGGAAGCCCTGTACAAGTTCATGAAGGATAACGGCATTCCGACCGATGCCTTGGAGAGCGGCAAGCGTAAGGTCCTACTGGTCGATGACGACACCGAACTGGTCGAGTTGATGACCAAGGTGCTGGAAGAGGATGGCCGCTTCGAAGTCCGTGTGGCCGGCACCGGCTTCGACGCCGGCATGATGGTCAAGGAGTATCGCCCCGACCTGATCGTCCTCGACGTGATGCTGCCGGACATCAACGGCAAGGAGGTCTGCCATCGCGTCCGGGCCGACCCCACCCTGGAAGATGTTCGCATCCTCTGCATCAGCGGCATGATCGAGGAGGACAAGATCCACGAGCTGAAGCTCTCCGGCGCCGACGACTTCCTGCACAAGCCCTTTGACATCGAAGAGCTGATCGACCGCATGTGCAACCTGCTGGAGATTGAGCCGGCCTCCACCACTGCCTGAAAGCAGACAAGGAGACCGGGAGACAAGGAGACAAGGAGAGAGAAGGGGGGTCGGTGATCGTTCGAACCGCCGGCTGCCAACCGGTCTCCCGGTCTCCTTGTCTCCTGTTCTTCTTGATCAGGGAGGATCGAGGTGAGACGTCCCGCGCTGGGCGAAGCGGTCGCACACCTGCCCTGGTTGTCTCCCTGCGCCGCCTCCTTGCTGGCGCTGGCCCGTTCTCCCACCCCTTCCACCTGGCAGCAACTTCGCGGCGATCCGGGGGCGGTCCTGCTGCTTGTCCGGCAGGCCGCTGATGTGCTGCGCGTCCCGGGCTGGTCATTCTTCCCGGCCTTGCTGGCTGACCCGGGTGCCTGCGAAGGGGCCGTCTGGCACCTGGACCACTCCCCTGCCTGCTTCGTCGATTGGGGCCAAGGGCCGGCCCGGGTCGTGCATCAGGCCTGTCTGGCAACCGCCCGCCTGGCGTGCCATCTGGCCAGCCGCACGGGCCGGTGCGACCCGGAGAATGCCTGGGTGGCGGGCTTGCTGGCCGGCCTGGGATGGTTGGCCGTCTGCGCCATCGATCCTGACCGGGCCGCCGCCTGCCTGGCCGACCCTGCCTTGCCCCGTTACCCCGCCCGCACCCAGAAGCGTCATTGGGGCCTGGACCATGCAGCCATTGCTCGCCGGCTGGCCCGGCGCTGGCGGCTGCCCGATTGGCTGGCCGGCGTCGTCGGCCGGCTCGGCCTGCCTGCC
>DATLYH010000151.1:0-11478 GCA_035575035.1 Gemmataceae bacterium | reverse complement strand
GTTCGAGAGCCTCGCGGGCATGGTGGGCGACGTCGGCATCCTCGGCGTCGGCGAGGCGGTCGAGGTCGGGCCACAGCAGTATCAGCCCCTCGGCGGCGATGACCTGAATGGCCTCATGGACGCGCTGCGGATCCTCGCTGGTTAGAAATTGGCGGAACCATTGCAGCGCCTGGCGTTCGCCCAGACGGGCCAGAGCGGCGCGGGCCGCCTGGCGGACCTCTGGGTTGGGATCGCGCTGCGCCTGTTGAAGGGTCAGCAAGACCTCGCGCCGTTGCAGCGGCTCCCACCAGCCGAGGCTGCTGACGGCTGCGGCCCGGTACGTCGGGTCCCAGTCGCGGGCGGCCAACATCAGGAAAGCCTCGGTCTGCGGCGAGCCGTGGCCGCGCATCGCCCGCAGAATCGCCCGATAGGGGATGTCAGACGGGACCGAGGGGCGGACCGGCGGCAAGGCCTGACGGCGGCGCTGGGCGCGGCGGACCAGCGGCAGCCGGCGGCAGGCCCATTCACGCAGCCAGGGGCCGACGCGCGGGTCGCGCGACCAGGTCAGCACCTCCACCGCCAACTCGGCGTAACCGCAGCGGGGATGGCTCAACAGCGCCAGCACCGGCCCGCCTGCCTCGGCCCGCAGATCGGCCAGAGCCAGCAGCAGATCGCGCCGGGCCAGACCGGTATTCTTCGCCAGGGCCGCCGCTAGCTGCACCGGTGCTTCCTGGAGGTAATCGCTCAGGACAGGCTCCAGCGCCAGCAAGCGCGACGCCTGCCAGTTGAACGCCTCCTGCTCGGAGGGGTCGCCGGCCAGGACCGCCTGGAGATGAGGGGCACGGCGGAGCAAACGCAACGCCTCGACAAAGACGCGCACCAGCAGCGGATCGGCTTTCTCCGGCCGATGGTCCCAGAGGGTTTCAATCATCTCGCCGAGCCGGGCCTCGGCCACGAGCTGCGGCGGCACCCCCGAGCGCATCCCCTCCAGGGCCCGATGCAGGACGCGCAGGGCCGCCCGTCCCAGGGGCGTCTCCGGCTGCCGCAGGTAGCCGACGAACCCGAGGAAGCAAACGGTCTCGGCGGCGAAGAAGTGAGCCAGGGGAAGGTCGCTCCCTTCCTCGGCGCAGCGGAGCAGGTGGGGCAAACTTTGCGAGCGGTTCAGGCTGCGCAGGCCGTGGGCCAGGTCAATCCAGTACCATGCCTGTTCAATCTGATCGTCAGTCAGGCGGCGCTGGAGCTGGCGTTCGAGGATGCGGCCGGCGTCATCGGTCCCGAGTTCGGCCAGGGCCCGCACCTGGACCACGTATTGCGTGCCGGGCCGCAGGCTGGCTTCCACTGCCTGCACCTCGCCGCGTTCCAGCAGTTCGCGGAAGCGTGACTTGGCCAATTCCACTGCCGCTTCGCTAAGCTGGCCGCCCTGGAAAAGGTCGATGTGCTGGCGGCTGACGGCCGACAGGTCGTTAGGCGGGTACGGGCGCCGGTGGCGATGCCTGCCAAGGAGGAATGCCGCCGCCAGCAGCATCGGCAGCAGCACGGCTGTGAGAATCACCGCATTCATGAAGTCCGCGCCCTACGCCAGGCCAACGGGGTCGGGAAAAAGTCGAACGCACCGTTGCCGCCCCTCCCTGGGCCCCCTTTTTCCCTTGCCCGTTTCCTTGATCCTTACCAGCGCCCCCGGTCGGCGCACCCGGAAGGCCCAGCCTCCTGGAGAGATCGGGCCGCCGGGTTCCGGTCCTTTACTCGCGCACCTGACCGCTACCCTGAACGATGTATTTGTAGGCAGTCAATTCTAGCAGACCACATGGCCCGCGGGCGTGGAATTTATCGGTGCTGATGCCGATTTCGGCGCCGAGGCCGAACTCATAGCCATCGTTGAAGCGGGTGCTGGCGTTGACCATCACCGCGGAGGAATCGACGGCCGCCGTGAAGCGCCGGGCCGCGTTCAGGTCATTGGTGATGATGGCCTCGGTGTGCTGCGAGCCGTAGCGGGCGATGTGCTCGATCGCCTCTTCCAGGTCGGCCACCACCTTGATGGAAATGATGAGATCCAGATACTCGGCGGCGTAATCCTCCTCGGTGGCCGGCTTCGCCTCGGGAACCCAGCGGCGCGTCTCCGGGCAGCCGCGCAGCTCGACCCCGCGCTGGCGGAGGGCGGCGGCGGCCCGCGGCAGGAACGCGGCGGCCACGTCCGCATGGACCAGCAGGCTTTCGGCCGCGTTGCAGACCCCCGGCCGCTGACACTTGGCGTTGAGGAGGATGCGCTCGGCCATGTCGAGGTCGGCGGCCCGGTCCACGTAAACGTGGCAGTTCCCCTTGTAATGCTTGAGCACGGGCATCCGGGCTTCCTCGGCCACGCGGCGGATCAGGCCCTCACCGCCGCGCGGGATGGCCAGGTCGATGTACTGATTCAGTCGGAGGAGATGGCCGACGGCCTCGCGGTCGGCGGTGGCGACCAGCTGCACGGCATCGGGCGGCAGGCCGCATTCGCGTAGGCCGTCTTGCAGCAGGCGATGGAGGGCGGCGTTGGAGTGGGCCGCCTCCTTGCCGCCGCGGAGGATGAGGGCGTTGCCCGCCTTGACGCACAGACCGGCGGCATCCACGGTCACGTTGGGCCGCGACTCGTAAATGAACAGGATGACGCCGAGCGGCACGCCAACCTTGAGCACTTGCAAGCCATTGGGCCGGACCCAGCCGTCGATCACCCGGCCGACCGGGTCAGGCAGGGCGGCCACCTCGCGCAGGCCGGCAGCAGCGGCGCGGAGCCGGTCGGGCGTCAGCCGCAGCCGATCTATCTGGGCGCTGCTCAGGCCACGTTCGCCGGCAGCGGCCAGGTCGCGGGCATTGGCCTGGATGATCTCGTCGGCCCGCTCCAGCAGCGCGTCGGCCGACCACAGCAGCCAGTGGTTCTTGCATGCGCCGGCGGCCGTGGCCAGAAGCCGCGCAGCGGCCCGGGCGCGCCGGCCAAGCTCTTCACAGTAGGCGGACAGATCCTGTTCCAGGATGGGAGACGTGGCGGTGGTCTGCATGACTGCTGCTCAGGCGTTACGGTGCGGATTCTCGGGGAGCCATCTTGATGGGCGCATCAATCGGGTCCAATCGAAACGATACCGGGCGCGGCGGGCTCTGGGCAAGGTGGAAATCTTTGGGAAGGTGGAGTTGAACCGGCTCCTCGTTCAGCCCCGGCTCGAAGTTGCGGCGCGTCAGGTCGATGAAGGCGTAGACCACCGGCTCTTCCTTGGCCGGTCCCATGACACGGATGCTGATCCGGCCGTCGCGGCCGTCGCCGCGGAAGCTCGGTCGGAGGTTGAAGTTGACCGGGCAGAGGAAGTGGACCGGCACATCGGTCAGCTCGTAGACCCGCTGCCGCGGCTGTAGCGTCAGCCGGGCCATGACCTTGGACGGCGTCGTGCGCACCGGCCGGCCGTCGATCTCCTCGACCAGCGGGATCGGTCCAACGACCAGCGACTCGGGACCAGCGTCCCCTTCGGAGCGAGTGCTGGGGAGCAGGTAGGGCTGGGTCGGGATGGCCCGGACGCGGTCGAGGACTTCCTGCGGCCCGCGCACCAGGACGGTGGCCGGCTCCAGCTTGACATGGCTGACGCGGTCCTCCAGCGACTGGTCGAGCCGGACCGGCAGTCGGCGCTCGACAATGCGGTAGAGCGTCACCGGAATGCGATTGCGTCCTTCGACGATCATCGGTGTGACGCCGGGAGGAGCGTGGACGTCGGAGGCGTCGATGCGCACCGTGTCGAGGTAGCGGCTCTCGGCCTGACGGTCGGCAGGGACGGTAAGGGTGACATCAACGCGCAGCTCACCGCGCTGGAGCAGGCCGCGCAGCTCGCGGATGCGGGCCGGCGGCCCGCTGAAATCCATCACCACCTGCGAGGGACCGGTGACTTCGAGGATGTACTGGTCCGCCTGGCCGGCCGCCAGGGTGATCTGCACCGGCACCGGGATATTGTCGAGGATTTCCTCGTCGCGGCTGCGGACGTACAGCCAGACCAGAAAGGCCAGGCTCAGGGCAACCAGGGCTGAAAGGAAGCGATCGAGCATCAGGAGTCGAGGGTTCGTACAGAGTACGGGGTTGGAGTCGTCGGGTCGCTGAACGCAGCGAGGCGCTAAGCCGCAAGCGGCGAGACGCTAAGCCGCAAGCGGTGAGGCGCTCACGCGGCCGACCGTTGCCGCTTGCGGGCGGGCCGCTCCTCGTCGCCGGTGCTGAGCAGGGCCGCCAACCGGCGCGACAGGTTCTCGCGCGGCACCGGCTCCAGCCGGCCGCCGACCGCCAGCGACACCCGGCCGGTTTCCTCGCTGACCACCAACAGCACCGCATCGGTCTCGTCGCTCAGGCCGATGGCCGCCCGGTGGCGCATGCCCATGTGCGAAGTGGACGGCTCCGGCGGCTGGCCCAGAGGAAGCTGGCAGGCCGCGGCCGCGATCCGGCCATTGCACAGGATCAAGGCACCGTCGTGCAGCGGACTACCCGGGTGAAAGATCGACCGGATCAAGGCGGGTGAAACCTCGCTGTCCAACCGCTCGCCCGTCTCCACATAGGCGGCCAGCGCCACCTCGCGCTGAATGGCGATCAGTGCCCCGATACAATCGCGCGACAGGGCCTCGGCGGTTGCCGCCAGCTTGTCGGCCAGCGGGACGGACGGCTGGCGGACGAAGTAGCGCAGCAGCCGGTAGCGCCCCAGCACCATCAACCCGCGCCGCAGCTCCGGCTGGAAGATCACCAACAAGCCGACCAGCACCGTCGTCAACAGATAATCGAGCGCCTTGCCGACAACGGTCAGGTCAAAGCTGGCGATGACCACCTGGGCCACCAGGAACAGGCCGACGCCGAGCAGGCCCAGGCCGCGCACCATGCCCGAACCGCGTGTCTTGCCCAAAAGGCGCAGCACGCCGTAGATCGCCACGGCCAGGATGGCGATCTCGACCAGATCGCGGGTCCCGACCGACACGTACAGTTGCGCCAGCCGCTCCTTCAAGCGCCTGTCTCCTTGCCCACCTCGTCAACGGCCTGAAACACTTTCACGGCATCAACGGTTTCCTCCACATCGTGGACGCGCACCATCTGTACCGCTCGCTTTGCCAGGGCGTAGCAGACGGCCGCCAACGACCCCGCCAGGCGGCGGTCCACCGGCCGGCCGGTGATCTGACCGAGGAACCCCTTGCGCGACACGCCCAGGCACACCGGCCGCCCCAGACGCTGGAATTCCTCCAGCCGGGCCAGGATTTGCAGGTTGTGCGTCAGCGTCTTGCCGAAGCCGATGCCGGGGTCGAGCACAACCTGCTCCTTCGCTATACCCAGATCGGCCGCCGCCTGCAACCGCTCTTGCAGGAATCGGCAGATGTCCCGGACCACGTCGTCGTACTGCGGGTTCAGCTGCATGGTCGCCGGCGTCCCCTGCATGTGCATCAAGATCAGGCCGGCCCGGTACTGCCGCACCACCCCGGCCATCTCGGGGTCGCCGCGCAGAGCAGTGATGTCGTTGACGATGTGGGCGCCCGCGGCCAGCGCCGCCCGGGCCACTTCGGCCTTGTAGGTGTCAATGGAAAGGGGGACGGCGGTCCGGCGGGCCAGAGCCTCGACGACCGGCAGGACGCGGCGCAGCTCCTCTTCCGCCGACACCGGCGCGGCGCCCGGCCGGCTCGACTCGCCGCCGATGTCGAGCAGGTCGGCTCCCTGTCGGACCAACTCCAGACCGTGGGCGACGGCGGCATCGGGGGCGAGGAAAGCGCCGCCGTCCGAGAAGCTGTCGGGGGTGACGTTGACGACGCCCATGACCAGCGGCCGGCCCTCGAAGCGCAGCACGCGGTCGACAAGGTGCAACTCCAGCATGGCAGTCCGTGGCAAAGAACTGGGGGATACTGACTACGGACTATAGACTACGGACTACCAGGGCAATTCCATCATCGACACGATCTGGACCGCCAGTCGATCGACGTTCCGTTTTTGGGCGGTGGTGATCGACTCGCCCAGCTCGGGGATGAAGGTGGCGATGGATTGTACCAGGACCGGCGGCGGTTGCTCGCCGGGCGGCGGCGGGGGCGGTGCCGGCATGCCGGGCGCTGGCGGCCGCGGCCGCGGCCGGGACAGGTACTCGCCGGTGCGCAGATCCTTCCAGGAGACCTCGACGGCGAGAGTGGTTTCCGCCTCGCGCACTTCATTGAACTGGTTGCGGTTGAGCAGCAGTTTGTTGAAACTGATGATCCGGCCGGTCAGCTCGGTGTCGGCCGCGCTCTCCGCCGAGACCACCTTGTAGGGGGTGCGCAGCTCGATTTCGCGGATGACCGCCTGGGTAAGGTCGAACTCCAGCCCGCGCCAGACGGTCAGGTTCTCGAAGATCGGCACGCGCACGGTCCGGATGCAGGGATCGTAGTTCGGTCGGGTGGTGTAGCCCAGGATGGTGAAATGGCCGTCCCACTCGCAGGCGGGCAGGGCCAGCGCTCCGGCGGCCAGTAAGGCCCCGAGCAGAACCCCGGCGACGGGGCGGAAGCGGCGCCTCGAGGGCGGTCCGGCGATCGCAGACATCACGGCCTCCTCCTTCCGTGGACGCGGCGCGTTCGGCCGCGTGCGGCTCGGCGCCAAGCCCCCAAGCAGCCGGCTCACGGCAACCCGCCGGGCAGCGGTCGCGGCGTCGGCGCCGTCTCGGGTAAGTTCGGCAGCGGCCGGGGCGTCGGCGCCGTCTCAGGCAGGTTCGGCAGCTGCCGCGGCGGCGGGCCGGTCTCCGGCGGCGGGCTGGGGGCCGGCGCCTCGGGTGCCGACGGCACCGGCGGCGCGGCCTTGGCCTGCTCCCGCTCCACCTTGGCCTTCAGCTCGTGCATGCGCTCGGTGGCCAGGTCGAAATACTTGGTCCCCGGGTAACGACGGCGGACGATCTCGTAATAGAAGTACGCCGAGCAGGGATGGCCGGTACGCCGGTAGAACTCGGCCACCTTGTAGTCCTTCTCCGCCTGCTGCAAGGTGATGCCGATCAACTGCCGCTGCAAGAATTCGCTTTTCTTATTGGCCAACTCGGGATAATTCATCAAGGCCGTATGGACCATCTTGCGGGCCTCGGCGACCTTGCGGCCGTCGTAGTCGGCGCCGCCGGTGCTCATGTGCTTGGAGATAATGGCCAGCTCCACCGCCTGGGCCGCGAACGGACTGTTGGGGTGCATCTCAACCAGCTGGCTGAAGTAGTGGTCGGCCTCGACGTAGTCCTCGTTGAAGAACTTGACGCCGCCCATCAGGAACAGGGCCCGATCGGCCAGCGGGCCGGTGATGTCGTTGAAACGGACCTGCTCCAGCTTCTCCAGGGCCCGGCCCTGCTCGTCAAGCAGCGGTTTGGTCCGGTCCCACTGGAAGAAGATCGGCGTGACAAACCACCGTTTCCCCTCGCGCTTCTCGCGCACCTGGCGCATCTGCTTGCGTGTGTCCTCCAGCCAGTAGTTGGCGATGTCGAACATGTGCTGGCAGGCCTGCTCCCGGAAGGCCGACGACGGGAAGTCCTGGAGGAGCTTGTGGTAGGTGTCGGCCGCCTTGGGATAGTAGCCTTGCAGGCGGAGGCACTCTGCCTGGTAGAAGCGGGCCTCCTCGGCGACGGGAGGCGGGTTCTTGGTGTTGTCGGCAAGGCGGCGGAAGATGCGCTCGGCCTTGGCGAACTGGTTCTGGCGGAACAGCTCGCGGGCGCCGGCCAGCTCAGCCTCGGGGCTGCCGGGCGCCGGCGGCCGGGCCTCCTCCATCTGGTCGCCGCGCAACACCAGCGTGTCCACCGGCGGCGGCGGGGGAGGCGTCCGCGAGAACAAGGGCCCGTGAGAGCAGCCGCTCGCCGAGCAAAGTAACACGTACCAAGTAACAAGTACCAAGGATGCTGCTCTGCATCCTGCACGGGGCATTTGTAACTTGTCACTTGGTACTCGTTGTCGGCTCACGACCTCAACTCCCCAGATAAGGCAACAGCCGGGGCCGGCGGCCCATCAGGTACGTGATGTATTGCCCCAACAGCTGGCGCACCTCGGCCCGCGTTGCCGGCTCCCAGGGGCGCTGGACCGCTTCGCCCGATTCGCTCAGCGCTCGCAACATCTGCCAGCCCGCCGGGGACAGCGGCCGACGCGCACGCTGCAACGGCTGGCAATGCGGGCAGACCACGCCGCCGGCCTGCGGGCTGAAGGCCAGGCCGCGCCCCGCGACCGCCCGGCCGCAGGCGGCGCAGGTTTCCAGGGTCGGGCTGTAGCCGAGCTGGTTCAACAGGACCAACTCGAACCGTGCCAGCCGCGGCCCCGTGGCGACAGCCGGCGATCCCAGGGCCTGGAGGGTTTCGAGCGCCTCATCGAACAGGCTGGGATGGGGGTCGTAGTCCTCGGTCCAGTCCGCCAGCAGCTCCGCAATGTAGTAGCCGGCGTAGAGGGCCTCCAGATCGGTGCGCAACTGCGAAAAGCGCCGGACAACCTGTGCCTCCGTCAACAGATCGAGACTGTCCGAAGATTTGCGGAGGAAGACTATACGGCAGACGGTGAGCAAATCAAGGGCGCTTTCGAAGTTGGACTTGAGCCGCCGGCCCCCTTTGGCCAAAGCGCGCACTCTGCCGAACTCCCGCGTCCACAGAGTGGCGATGCGGCTGGTCTCGCTCCAGTCGGTGGTCCGCACCACCAGGGCCAGGGCTTTCTCGGCGGGCACGGCTCAATCACCCAGCTCCGATTCCGCCGCGGGCGCGATGTCGGGCAGTCCCAGCTCGCGCAGGTAGTGCCGCTCGCGCTGACGCATCTGGGCCGCGGCTTTCTCGGTCTTGTCGTCGTAGCCGCAGAGATGCAGAAGTCCGTGAATGACGTAAAGCGCCAGCTCGGCCTGGACATCGTGGCCACGATCCTCCGCCTGCGCCCGGGCCACCTCGGCGCCGATGACCAGCTCCCCGGCCAGACGGCGGGCGTTCGGCTCGCTCAGGGGGAAGCTCAATACGTCGGTCGGCTCATCGTGCTGCAAGTAGCGCTGGTTCAGGCGGTGGATGGTGGGGTTGTCCACGAAGGCGACGCTGATCTCGGCATCCTTGACCCCCTCGCCCTCCAGCACGGTGCGCACCACCTGGCGGATGAAACCGCGATCGACAGGGACCGCTTCCTGCGGACAGGCAATGGCGATACGCCCCATGACTCACCTCGAACGAGCGGCCCGGCCGAGCGCCCGACCCGGCGCCGCGAAGGAACGGTCCCCAATGCAACGGAGTACTGCTGAGACCGGCGGGAAGGCGGCCGATGCCGTTCAGCGGACTCCCTCCTGGGCAGCTGCCTTCGGGTCGATCCGCTTCAGGGCAGTGGCGGCGGCCCGGCGCAGGTCGGGGTCAGCCTCCTTGTCTTCCCAGATTTCCAGCAGCGGTTTCCAGGCCGGCCGGGCAGCCGGGCCGATGCCGGCCAGTCCCTTGATCGCGCCGTGGCGGACGATGTAGTGATACGCCCCCAGGTTGTCCACCAGCGCCGGGACCGCTGCCTTGGCGTCGGGACCAATGCGGCCGACGGCCAGGGCGGCGCTCCAGGCCAGCCACGGGTCCTCCCCCTTCAGTGCCTTGATCAAGGCCGGCACGGCCGCCCGTGCTTCCGGGCCGATGCTTCCCAGGGCGTTGGCGGCGGTCAGGCGGGCAATAGGGCTGTCATCGTTGAGCATTGCTTCCAGGGCCGGCACTGCCTCCTTGGCGTCGGACCCCATGCTTGCCACGGCGTAGGCGGCCCAGTCGCGGACGGCGGCGTCCTCGTCCCGCAGCGCTTGCACCAGCGCCGGGATGGCCTCCTTTGCCTTCGGGCCGAGAACGCCCAGCGCCCGGGCCGCCTGAGCGCGGGCTTTCGGGTCGGCATCCCGCAGCTGCCCGACCCATTGCTTGACTGACTTCCCTTCCTGGACCGGTTCCTCTCCCGCGGCCAACCGCCCGACCGCCAGCGCGAGGACCAACCCGAGGCACACTGCACCCCAACGCTTGGCCATGACATCCCCCTCGTTCAAAGTCGTTCGCCGCCCCCCACGCCGGATCATAACGCAGGCGAAGGGCCTTGGGCAACCGGCCCACCTGCCAACGATGGCCGGCGACGCTCCGGGGCCGCTGCGCGAGTTATCCCCTCCTCCGGTCCCCCTTGCCGAGGACATACTTGCCGGAGCATCAGTTGTAATGCGGCGGCATCTTGGCGCTGCGGAGCCAGGCGCTGTACCACAGGTTCATCGTCAGCTGCGCCCCTGCCCGGCAGCGCTGGAGGATGAAGGCCCGGCCCTCGGCCGTTGGCCGGTCAAAGGCGCCGGCTTCATCCAACTCGTAACACCTCTTGACCTGGGCGTGCGATTCGCGGATGAAGTGCAGCACGTGCGCCCACACGTCGTCGATCGGTTGGGCCCGCAGGTCGCGGCAAATCTCTTCGGCGGTCAGCCCATTCTTCTCCGGAAAGGCGTCGATCTTGGCATGGATCCCTTTCTGCACGAGTCGGCCGTCCGCCCCTCTTCGGCCGTCGTAGTCCCGCGTGGTGTGCAGCGGCATGGCGGCGTCGCCGGTGAAGTGAGACAGGATGCCGGCGTAAACCAGGCACTTGGCGCGGATCGCTTCGTTGACCGGATCCTGGCGGTAGTCGTAAAAGGCGCAGCTGAGCCGATCGTAGTTCTCCAAGATGGCGTAGGGGAGCATGCCGACGCGGGCCGGCTGCTTCTTGAGTCGGACCATCAGGGCGGCCGCCAGGTAGCGATCGGCGGGGAGATCGTTGCCCTCCAGGTCTTCCAGGTCGAGGAAGTGGTCGGGGGACTCGGCTGCCCGCAGGTGCTTGGCCTGGGGGTTTTTCCAGCGGTCGGGATCGCCGGCGTAGTGGGCCAGGTGCTTGCCGCTGGCCCGGAAAAAGGCGGGCATGTCGTCGGGCAGTCCGGCAGCGGCCGCCTCGGTGATGCTCTCGTGCCCCTTGACCCACCAGGCAGGGGCCAGGTTGACCGACGCCAGAACGGCCAGCGCTGCGATGAACAGGTAGCGGTACATGAGTTCGGTTGGTCCTTTCCTTCAAATCGGCCCCCTCACCCCCGACCCCTCTCCCCCGTTTCGGGGGAGAGGGGAGTAAAAATTTTCCCCTCACCCTCCGCGGGCGAGGGGAGCGAAACTTCTCCCCTCACCCTCCGCGGGCGAGGGGAGCGAAACTTCTCCCCTCGCCCCCCGCGGGGGAGAGGGGTCGGGGGTGAGGGGGCTAGCCCTATGCCGTGGTTGTGTCTGCTGCGGAACATTCTGGGTATGCAGGGTATGCAGGAAGGCGATCGGAAGCAAATGCTTTTCATCGGCCGAAGGGCTGCTTGGCCCGGCGCAGGTCGGCCGACATTACCTCATGCCGGGGACAGGTGGGCGCCGCGCCAGGAGCGCGTCCGCCGGCACCCGAAGCCAGCGAGGGCGAACATGAGAAGGACCTTCTGGGCAGGCAGCCTGAGTGTAATGCTGGGTCTGATGGGAATGAAGGCTCAGGGCGGCGATGTCACCTGGCGGCCCGCCGGCGCACCGGCCGCGGCAC
>DATLYH010000150.1:0-3708 GCA_035575035.1 Gemmataceae bacterium | reverse complement strand
CGGCCCGCTCACGCGGGCCGCTCGCCGGAACCGTCAGCGACATTCATTCAACAGTCCAGCGTCCGGGGTAGATCATGGTGACAGGCGGTATCGTCCTCTGTGGCGGGCGGAGCAAGTGCATGGGCCGGCCGAAGGCCTGGCTGCCGTTTGCCGGCGAGACAATGCTGGCCCGCGTCGTCCGCCTGCTGGGCGAGGCGGTCCGCCCGGTCGTCGTGGTGGCGGCGCCGGACCAGGACATACCGCCGCTGCCGCCGGAAGTGGCCGTGGTCCGCGACGAGAAGGAAGGGCGCGGCCCGCTGCAAGGATTGGCCGCCGGGCTGGCCGCCCTCCGCGGCCGGGCCGACGCCGCCTACCTCTCCTCCTGCGATGTGCCTTTCCTGAAGCCGGCCTTCGTCCGCCGGTTGGTCGAATTGCTAGGCGACCATCTTATCTGTGTCCCCCGGGTCGGCGGCTACCATCACCCGCTGGCTGCGGTGTACCGCCTGGAGGTGGCGGAGGCGGTAGCACGGCTGCTGGCGGAGGATCGGCTGCGGCCGTTTTTCCTTTTCGAGGCGGTGCCGACGCGCGTCGTGGAGGCGGCCGAGTTGGCGGACGTGGACCCGACCTTCCAGACGCTGCGCAATTTGAACACGCCGGAGGATTACGAGGCGGCACTGCGAGAGGCCGCGGGCGATTGACCCGGTTCCATCAAAGGGGTAGCCTAAAGTTCAATGCGAAGGGGCCGACTCCCCCGACGGAGAACAAACCCATGAACTTGGACGATCATTACAGGAACCGAAACGCCCTTCCAGAGGAGGAGCTGAAGAAGTACTACGGCAAGCACGTGGCCTGGAGTCTCGACGGGACACGCATCGTCGCGAGTGGCGAAGATGATTTCGAGGTGTTCAAAGCTATCGAGGCCGCCGGTTACACGTCGGATCAGGTGGTTCTCTCTTACATTCCCTTCCCCGACGAGATAATTCTTGGTCGTTGGTCTTTGCTGGGGTTGGAGGAAGATGAGTGCGATTTCCCTACCGAGTAGGTAAGGCTTCCGTTCCTCTGCCCTCCTTGGGAGGAAGCCTGCAGCGATTCCGGCCGCTGATTCCTGTACGTGTCACGGGGCCAAGTAATTTCATCGTACGCGAAGGGCTCTTGGACACCGGGTCGGATGACACCGTTTTACCAGAGCCCATCGCTTTAGCAATAGGCCTCGACCTCTCGCAAGCTCCTCAGCTGGTCGTCAATCTGGCGGGTCGGGGACCTGTTCGATGCCGATATGCGCAGATCCGCCTCCTCCTCACCGATTCTATCGAGACGTATGAATGGGACGCGGTGGTTGGGTTCGTAGCGGTACCACTCAGCCAACTCTTGCTCGGCTACGCCGGCTTCCTCCAGTTCTTCGATGCCGATTTCCGCGGGGCGGATCGGGAAGTCATCCTCACGCCCAACCGCTCGTTCCCCGGCCGGGTGACGTAACCGAATGCCCCAACGGATGCGGGCGCGGCGGCCCTTTTATCCCTCTTTCGGGTACACGGTCCGGCCGCCGACAACCGTCCGCACCACCTTGATGTCCTTGATCCGCTCTGGGTCTGTCTGGTTCGGGTCGTCGGCCAAGAGCACGAAGCCGGCCAGCTTCCCCTCCATGATCGATCCCTTGATCGTTTCCTCGAACGAGGCGTAGGCGCCGTGGAGCGTGCAGATCCGCAGCGCTTCCGCGACTTGGTGGCGCTCGCGGTCACCTTGTGGCAGCGGCCGGCGGCGGCCGGGGGGCAGCCCCAAGACGAACCGCCGCGCCGAGCGGTCGGTACGGGGCCATCGCGCCGAGCAGGTGGCGTAGGGGGCGGAAGCAGTCTTGCAGGCGAGCGGGGCGGCGGGGAGAATCATGGCGGGCCTTGCGGGCGGCTGCCGATCACCACGCGAACCTGCGATCGTCTGTCGAGGCCTTTCTATACCTGACCTGCCGTCCCGTTCCAGCTGCGCCTTGCTCAGTTTGAGTGGTTAAGTGGAGTAGTGCATGCCACCGCAGACAGACCGAATCACTCTCTGGCGGACCATCGCCCAGGCCGGCGGCATTGCGGGCTGGGTCACCGCCCAGCTCAAGGAGCGCGGCTTTCTGGTCGAGCGGCGCGCGACCGAGGGCATGGCCAAACATGAGCTGGAGGACTACAAGAAGGCCCTCCGCGCCGAGGCCCAGGAGCGCAAGCGCCTCCAGAAGGAAGCCTGGCTGGCGTACAAGGCCAACCACATCGTCCACGTCGGCGAGGGCATCTTCTGGAACGACCGGAACACCAAGGACAAGTGGGACCTGCCGCACGCCGAGGAACGGGCCGCCGAGAACGAGCTGCCGGCGCTCGATTCGCCGCAGCAACTGGCCGAGGCGCTGGGGCTGACGGTAGCCGACCTGCGCTGGCTGGCCTACCACCGCGATGCCGCCACCCGCGTCCACTACTACCGCTTCACCATCCCGAAGCGCAACGGCCAAGAGCGGGCCATCTGGGCGCCGCTGCCGAAATTGAAGGCGGCCCAGCGGTGGATCCTTCGCAACATCGTCGAAAAGCTCCTGGTCCACGGTTCGGCCCACGGCTTCTTGCCCGGCCGCTCCATTCGGAGCAACGCGGAGATCCACACCAACGCCAAGATCGTCCTGCACATGGACATCAAGGATTTCTTCCCGACGGTGACCTTCCCGCGGGTCAAGGGGATCTTCCGCAAGGCGGGCTACCGCGAGCAGGTGGCAACGCTCCTGGCCCTGCTCTGCACCGAGGCGCCGCGCGAGGTCGTGGAGCGCGACGGCAAGGTCTACTACGTTGCGCTGGGCCCGCGCTGCCTGCCGCAGGGGGCGCCGACGAGTCCGGCTTTGACCAACACCCTCTGCCTGCGCCTGGACCAGCGCCTGGCGGGCCTGGCGAAGCGCTACGGCTGGCGCTACACGCGCTACGCCGACGACCTGACCTTCAGTCTGCCGGCCGATCATCAGGGGGAGCCGAAGCTGGGCGCCCTGATGGGGCTGGTGCGGCGCGTGGTGGCGGACGAAGGCTTCCAGATCCACGACGCCAAGACCCGGGTGGCCCGCTCGGGCGGTCGGCAGCGCGTCACCGGCTTGGTGGTCAACGGCACCGGCCCGCCGCGCGTGCCGCGCCAGCTCCGTCGGCAACTCCGAGCCGCGGTCCACAACCTGAAGAAAGGCAGGCCGCTAAAAGAGGGGGAATCGCTGGAGCGGCTGGCGGGATACGCGGCCTACATCTACATGACCGACCACGAGCTAGGGGCCAAACTGATGGCGGGACTACCGAACCAAGGTTAGTGCTCCCGGGTTGCTCCAAGCCCACGGGTTGCAAGCCAGAGGAGTGGCGCGCCATTTGCCCATCCATTTGGTGAGGCTCACCGTGAATGCCGCCCCCGGGGCGCGGCTCCCGGTCTGCCTGAAAGGAGAGCAACCCATGAGCGTGTTCGGCTTTCTCGTGCTGTTACTCATCGCCGGGCTGTGCGGTGCCTTGGGACAGGCGATCAGCGGTTACTCGCGCGGCGGCTGCCTGGTTTCGATCGCACTGGGGTTCATCGGCGCGCTGCTGGGTACCTGGATGGCCCGCGCCCTTGGCCTGCCCGACCTGTTCACCGTCGAGATCGACGGCACGCCATTCCCCATCGTCTGGTCGATCATCGGGGCAGCCCTGTTCGTGGCGGTCATCGGCCTGCTTACCCGGCCCCGTACGTCCTAGGCACCGGAAG
>DATLYH010000149.1:0-9198 GCA_035575035.1 Gemmataceae bacterium | reverse complement strand
GGTTCACACCGGCCGCTCGCCTGGGGGTCAACCGGCCGGTTAACATCGACTGCTCGCCTGGGGGGTCAACCGGCCGGTTCACACCGGCCGCTCGCCTGGGGGTCAACCGGCCGGTTCACACCGACCGCTCGCCTGGGGGGTCAACCGGCCGGTTAACACCGACCGCTTGCCTGGGGGTCAACCGGCCGGTTAACACCGACCGCTCGCCTTGAGGTTAGCAGTTCCAGGGTCGCTGGAGGGAGTTGAACCCTCACCTTCTGGGTCACGGCCAGACGTGCAGATGCCGCTACACCACAGCCACCATCGTTCGTAGCGGAAGGAGCGGGAGTCGAACCCGCAAGGCAGTGTCAGTGCTCGACCGGCTTCCAACCGGTTCCCGTCCCCCGTCGGGTGGCCCTTCCGTTTGCAGTAGTCCCGGGTGGATTCGAACCACCGATCTTCTCCATGTCACGGAGCTATCCTGCCGCTGAACGACGGGACTGGAAAGCACCCCGACCAGGAGTCGAACCCGGAACGTCTCGTTCGAAGCGAGGCGTGATGTCCGTTTCACCATCGGGGCATGAGCGGAAGGCAAGGGATTTGAACCCTCACACCCTTGCGGGCGCCCTGTTTAGCAAACAGGCCCGGCGAACCGTATCCGGCTACCCTCCGTCGTCGAGTGGACCCACCGGGAGTTGAACCCGGATCCCCAGCATGCCGAGCTGGTATCTTCCCCTTGGACCATGGGCCCGTTGTCAGTGGACCGCCGGAGAGTTGAACTCCGATTTCCGGCTTGCGATGCCGGCGTCGTCCCATTGGACCAGCAGCCCCTAATGCAGAGGTCCGCCCGGGAATCGAACCCGGCCCTCCTCCCTACCACGGAGGGGTGCGGCCGCAACACCTGCAGACCATTACCTTCGCAACGCCCAGTCCAGCAGGAAGGAGTCGAACCTTCCTCGGCCCGCATATCAGGCGGGTGCCTCGCCGCTCGGCCACCGCTGGATCAAGCGCCCTGTACGGGAATCGAACCCGTCTCACCTGTTCGACAGACAGGCTGGCACGCCAGCTCCATCACAGGGCATAGAAGTGATCCCGGATGGACTCGAACCATCGGTCTCCTGCATGTGAGGCAGGCGTCCTCGCCGCTGGACCACGGGACCCTATCAACCAGACGGCTCACGCTCACGTTAACGGAGCCGATCCGCAGACAGTAGCCGGGGTGGGAGTCGAACCCACAATCCCTCACCAGCCTCTCAAGCTGGCCGCTTTACCGAGTTTGCGTACCCGGCCCTCGTCAGTTGCAGGCCCCGGTATCGAGCCGGGCGTGCCGACCTTATGAGAGTCAGCTGGGCACCTGCCTCGCCTGCAGGAGATAGTGACCAGGGGGAGAGTCGAACTCCCATGCCCGAAGGCACAGCGTTCTGAGCGCTGCGTGGTTACCAGTTACACCACCTGGTCAGCGAGCAGTGCGTATGGGAGTCGAACCCATCTATCCACGTTGAGAGCGTGGCGGCATCACCCGACGCCGAACGCACCCTGTTGGCAAGCGACCCGTCTGGCGTCGAACGCATCTTTCCGCTCGACGAACCGGCGCCCTCGTGCCGATGGATCAACGGGCCGATAAGTGCGTCGGGCAGGAGTCGAACCTGCACAGCAACCGCGGAGGTTTTACAGACCCTTGGGCTCGCCCGTGCCCAGCCGACGCCTGTTTGCAGTGCTCGGAGTGGGAGTCGAACCCACAGACGGTCACGAAGGTTTGAGCTTCGCCGCTTTGCCGGTTTGCGTACCCGAGCGAAGAGTTCCAGGAGTGGGAATCGAACCCACCTTACCCGCCTCATGAGGGCGTGCCACGCGGCCAGCGTTCCCCTGGATCGGTCAGTGCGGCGGCGGGGAATCGAACCCCGACATCCTGGTTGGCAACCAGACAGGCTACCCTTACATCACAGCCGCATTTCGAGTTCGGGGAGAAGGGTTCGAACCTCCATTGCCTGGTTCAGAGCCAGGAGGCCTACCATTAGCCGATCCCCGAATCACTGACATACATATGACACTTAACTTGCGTCAAGGTTCGGGGAGAAGGGGTCGAACCTTCATAAGCAGTTCCAAAGACTGCCGGCCTACCATTAGCCGATCCCCGAGAGTGCCCTGCGGGAGTTGGACCCGCCTAGTCGGGTTGGAAGCCCGATGCCTTTGCCGCTCGGCCAAGGGCACAAGAGCGGAAGGAGAGGGAGTCGAACCCTCAAGGCGCGTCGCTCGGCCGCTTTCGAGGCGGTTGCCATCGCCGATTGGCTTGCCCTTCCGTACCAACTGGGGAGGCAGGACTCGAACCTGCAGCCGTCCGGTTAACAGCCGTCCGCTCTACCATTGAGCTACACCCCAATGTCAGTCGGGATGGCCGGATTTGAACCGGCGCTTTCTTGGCCCCCAGCCAAGCGGATTGCCAGGCTTTCCTACATCCCGAGGCAGCGCCCGTGCACGTGCAAGTCGCAGAAGCGGTCTTTACAGACTTTTCAGGTCTGTGCCTTTGCCCAATTTGGCTACAACGGCAAGCCGTCGGTGGGACTCGAACCCACAGTGTTTGTAAGCTCCTGACGTGGGGCACGGTCGCCAGAGCACCCAGCGGGAGTTGAACCCGCACCTCCTGCATGGCAAGCAAGTATGACTACCTTTACACCATGGGTGCTCGGTGGGACTGCTCCGTTGTCAAAGATCGTTCGACACAGTACTCCCGGTGGGAGTCGAACCCACACATCCCCGGGTAAGAGCCGGGTACTCTGCCAGTTGAGTTACAGGAGTATCGCAATAGGGCCGGAGGGACTCGAACCCTCACCTTGCGGTTTAAAAGACCGATACGCTGCCATTACGCCACGGCCCCTTGAGGGAGTCGGGCACCACGTTTCTGACGGAGCGTGCGGGGCAAGTTAAATCTCCTCTGGGGAATCTCTGCTTCAGTTTTCAGTCGAGGAGGTGGGAATCGAACCCACCGGGTCGAGTACCCGAAACTCGCGGAGCACCTTGCTCCTCCTCCTCGATGCCGCCTCTTCTCTCAGTAGCCCGTAGGGGAATTGAACCCCTCTCTGCTGCTTGAAAGGCAGCTATCCTCAGCCGATAGACGAACGGGCCGGCACAAGCGGGTCAGGAGGCGCTCGAATCCTCGTCTCCAGCTTTTCAGGCTGGCGCTAAACCGTCTCAGCTACCGACCCAAACAATAAAGGCCAGGCACCGCTCCCGACGCCTGGCCTCACCTAGAGTCCCTCCGGTGTGGACCGGCGTCACAATCGCAGGGGATAAAGCGGCAGACCATTCGCCCACCGGTCGGCCCGACAGCCGACCCATTGACCTTTCGCCAGGTGGCTCGTCTGCACAAAGGACATCGTTACCTCGATGTTTCCCTTGGCCCCGCCGAAGACTTTGTTCACCGATCGAACTCGTCTTCGTGTGCCATTCACCCTCTTAGATACGCCGAGTGCCGAAAGGGTTCGCATGGGTTTGCGATTTTTGGACCCATCCAGGGGAGGGACAGGAAGCCCGGTCGGGTTCCGCCTTTCAGAGCCCGGAGCGTCAATGAGGGTGATACCCGCTTTCCGGCGCTCACGCTCTAGGCTCCGAAAGCCACTCGTCACCGACGCCCCGGTTGCTGACCAAAGATACGTCAAGTTCCGACAGCGGTCGCCATCGGTCATCTCAGTGGCGCGACGGCGGGCTGCCTGGGGGCGCCGGCGCCGGAGGCTCCGTCAGCAGGAACATCAGCAGGTCACGGAGTTTCTCGGGACCCAGCACCTTGTCCAGGTCCCGAGGCATGGTGGAAACCGGCGACGGGTCCATTACGTCGATCTGTTCGCGCGACACCGTGACCTCCTTGCCGGTGATGTCGCCGATCACAACTTGGCCGTCGCTCAGGGTGCGGGGCACGCCAGTCAGCACCCGGCCATCCTTCAGCCCCACGACGTAACTGAGATAATCCGGGTTGAGCGCGGCGCTGGGATCGGTGATGTCGCGGAGCACGGAGGCGTAGTCCCGATGGACGAGGTTGGACAGGTCGGGACCGATCTGCCCGCCTTGGCCGCGGACCTGATGGCACTTGAAACAGCCGGCCAGCTCGCTGAAGAAAACCTCTCGGCCGCGTGCCCAGCTGCCGCCCCTCAATTCGGGGACCGGCGCGGCCATTGCGTCCGCCGGGCGCGGCTTGGTCATGGCCCAGGGAACCAGAAAGCGGCGCAGCGGCAGCGCCCGCGGGCGCTCATCCTCGGCCGTGGCAAACCACACCTCCAGCGAAGGCCGGCCGCTGCCCGTCTCCAACTCGATCTGCAGGGGCAACGGTTCGCCCTCCTTCGGTGTCACGCTGATCTGCACCTGCCGGTCGTCGGGTAGGGCCGAAACCTTGGGGGAACCACCCAGCGGCTTCACACGGATTGGCCCAGCGGAGCGGAACGTCAGGGTGACCTGCTCCGGCGAAGGCGTGTAGTCGAGCGTGGAGCCAGGCTGGACCGCTGGCCGGAGCATATTCCCCAGGTCGAGCTGCGTGCGGAGGATGAGGCGGCCGGGCCGCTTGATCATCGGCCAGAGTGGCTCATGTTCGGCGCTGCCCGCGGTGAGCGCCCGGGCCACGGCCAGGTCCGCGTGCGGCAACCAGCCGGTCCAGCTGTCCCCTCCTGCCGCCGCCTTCCAGGCCGCCTCGACGCCGCCGAGATCGTAGCCCAGGTCGATCGCCGGGTGCTGGGGAAGTTCGCCGGCGGCCGGCTCCGGGCGGCCCAGGCCGGGCAGTGTGATCGCGTAGTGGACCGCCTCGGTTTGCGGGCCGGTCGCCAGGATCAGGGTGCGCCGATCGGCGGTCATCTGGGCCGACAGCACGGCCAGATCATGCCGCGGTGTGGCCTGCTGCTGCTGCACCACGGCATAGGGTGGGCGGAGCACCTCGAAGCGGTCGCCGGGCCGGACGTAGGGGCCGTATTCGATCCGGACCTGCTTGGTGAGGTTTTGCAGCCGGAATGGGTCAAGCGGCCGGTCAAAGGCAATGCGGACCTCCCGCGGCCCCGCCGCCCAGGCAAGCACCGGCTGCGGGCTCTCCTTGTGGCGGTAAGTGATCTTGTACAGCTTGCCCTTGCCGAGCGGTCCTGTGCCCCAGTCCGGTGGGCCACTGTGAACGGAAACCACCAGGTCGCCTTGCGGTGCCACGCAGGCATCGACCGTCAGCATGTTCAGACAGGCCAGCAAGTGGGTTTGGGCGACATAGCCGGTCCCGGTCTTCACCAACCGGGTCCGGTAGAGCTTGCCCCGCGACTCGCCGCAGACCAGCGCGTCGCCTTCCCACCACGCCGGACCAAAGACGGAGCCGCCGTTGACCGGATCGTTGAAGACCAGCCCGCAGGTGGACTGATGCTGCGGACCGTAGTCGAAGACGCTTGGCTCGTCGATCACGCCAGGTAGGTGTTTGGGGTGCCGTGGCGGGAAGCCGTAGTGCCGGCCCGGCTGGATGTGCAAGAGCTCATCGAGCGGATTGCCGTTGGGCAACCAGGTGGCCCCCTCCTGGTCGGTGGCGAACAGGTCGCCGTGCCGGTTGAAGGCCAGGCCCACCGGGAAGCGGATGCCGGTGCAGACCACCTCGCGCCGGCTGAAGTCCGGCGCCACCTTGATGATCGTGCCCCGCTCGCCCTTGAGGTCGTAATGCGCCTTGCCTTCCTTGTCGAGGAGGTAGGCGTTGGCAAAGTTGGCCGTGCCCAGCCCGAAATAGACGCTGCCGTCCTTGTCCAGGGCCAGGCCCAGGGCGTCCACGCCGTGCGGCAGCGCCTTCCATCCCTGGGCAACGATGATTTCCTTGTCCGCCCGATCGTCGCCGTCGGCGTCCACCAGCAGCGATACCTTTCCCTTCGACGCGACGAACAGGCCGTTGCCGTGCCGGTATGCCGGCGGCGTCAGGGCCATGCCGATCGGCGCTTGCAGCCGGCCCTGGTTGTCCCAGAACAACTCGACTTTGTCCTCCAGGCCGTCACCGTCGCTGTCGGACAGGAGGTAGACGTTGCCGTTGTAAGCCAGGGCAACGAGCTTGCCGTCGGGCCGGTAGCGGACATTGTTGATGTTGGTCAGGTCTACAGGGAGCAGGCGGACGACGAAGCCGGGCACGAGCATCTGCACCGGCGGCGGGTTGGCCAGCGGCTGCAGCAGCCGGCCGCGCGGCCGGTCCGCCGCGGCCGCCGCCCCACTCAGGCCGGTGTGCTTGCGGCTCCGATACTCGTGGACGACCCTTGGCTCTACCTCGGCCCGTTTCTCCATGCCTGCCGGGGCCGGCAAGACCGAGGCCAGGAGCGCCACGGCCGCCATCTTCGGAAGGCTTGCCCGGAAGCGATGCATCAGCTGCTCTCCTTGAAGTCCAACGGGACCGAACGACCAGGCGGCGTCTGCCCCTCTCACCGTCGGCCGGTGCTTTCCGAGCGTGCCATTGTAACAACCCACGCAGCGCGGCAACCAGGTCCGGCCGTGCCGTTGTTGCCGATGCCGGCTGGGGCCGGGGCGGCCCGGCGACGCAGCACCGTCACCAAACCCCGCGAGGTAAAAATCTCCTTGCCCCCGTCCGCGCTGCGGGTACTATGCGCTTGTCCTCGTCCCGGTCCGCAGCGTGGCATGCGGCCGGGCAATTCCCCGAACCGCAAAGGAGCATGCCCCATGATCCGGTCCCCTCGATCCTGGTTGGACGCCCCCTTGCGCCTGCTGCTGCGGGCCGGCTTGGTTGGAACCGCACTGCTGGCCTTCACGCCGGTCCTGGCCGCCCAGGCCAAGTACCCCAAGGTCAACACCGCCATCGCCTACGTCGTTGATCCTTCCTGGCCCCAGCGGCCGGCCGACGTGCAGTGGGACGCCATGCCGGGCATCGCCGTGGATGCCCAGGACCGCATCTACCTTTTCACCCGCGCCAGTCCGCCGGTCCAGGTTTACGACAGCAACGGCAAGTTCATCCGCGGCTGGGGGCAGGAGCACATCAAACGAGCCCACCATATCCGAATCGACCCCGAGGGAAACGTCTGGTGCGCCGACATCGGTTGCCACGTCGTCTACAAGTTCACCCCGGAAGGCAAACTGCTCCTGACCCTGGGGACCAAGGACCACGCCGGCTGCGACCCGAGCCACTTTAACCAGCCGACCGACATGGCCATCACCCCTTCGGGCGACATCTTCGTCTCCGACGGCTACGGCAATGCCCGCATTGTCCACTTTGACCGCCACGGCAAGTATGTCAAGGAGTGGGGCCGGCTCGGCAGCAAGCCGGGCGAGTTCAGCATCCCGCACGCCATCGCCGTCGATTCCAGGGGCCGGCTCTACGTTGCCGACCGCAACAATGCTCGGGTGCAGGTCTTCGACCAGAGCGGCCGGTTGCTGGACGTCTGGAGCAATCTGGTGGTGCCGTGGGGACTGTGGGTCACCAAGAAAGATGAAATCTGGGTGTGTGGCTCCTCGCCGACCCAGTGGCGGGAGACGGATAGCAACCTGGGCGTCCCCCCCAAGGATCAACTCTTCATGAAGTTCAACCCCGACGGCAAACTGCTCCAGCTCTGGGCGGTGCCCAAGGGGGTGGATGGGCTGGAAAAGCCGGGCGAGCTGAACTGGGTGCATGCCCTGGCCGTCGATTCGCACGGCAACATCTACGCCGGCGACATCGTGGGCAAGCGGGCGCAGAAGTTTGTCCGCAAGGAGCCGTGAGGGGGCGGCGGGGCCAGGTTCCGTAGCCAGCCTGGGTCCGACCGTGTACAGTATGTTACTTGCGGCATGACTCGCAGGCTTACGGCTCAGGGACCGACTGCATGACCCCTGTCCTTGACTGGCATAACACCGCCGACCAGCGTGATATCCTCCACGCCGCCGTGCAGACGTTGGCCGAGGGCGGAGTGGTGGCCTTCCCTACCGAGACGGTCTATGGACTGGCGGCCAGCGCCCTCTTGCCGGGGGCGGTCGCTCGGCTGCGGCAGAGCAAGGGGCGGCCCGAGGCCAAGCCGCTGACATTGGCCCTCGGCAGCGCTGCCGAGGCGCTCGACTGGGTGCCGGACCTGAGCGTGCTGGGCCGACGGCTAGCGCGGCGCTGCTGGCCGGGGCCGTTGACGCTGGTCTCCGGCGCTGGCGTGGAGCGCGGGTTGGCCAGTCGGCTTCCCGAAAAGGTACGGCGGCAGATCATGCCTGAAGGGACGCTGGGCCTCCGCGTCCCCGCTCATGAGGCGGTCCTGCGGGCGCTGCGCTTGCTCCCCGGCCCGATCGTCCTGACCAGCGCCAACCGCAGCGGCGAGCCGCCGGCGGTCACGGCCGAGGAGGTGCTGCAAGCGGTTGGCGACGACGCCGACCTGGTGATCGACGCTGGTCGCTGCCGGCTGGGCCAGGCCTCCACCGTGGTGCGCGTCAACGGCGACAGCTGGACGGTGCTCCGGGAAGGGGCGATGTCGGCCGAGGCGATCCGGCAGCAGACCGCCGTGATGGTTCTGTTTGTCTGTACGGGCAACACCTGCCGCAGCCCGCTGGCCGAGGCGCTGTGCAAGAAGCGGCTGGCGGAGCGGCTGGGCTGCCTGGTCGAGGAGTTGCCCCAGCGCGGCTTTGTCGTGCAGTCGGCCGGCCTGGCCGCTCTGACAGGTGGAGAGGCAACCCCGGAGGCGGTCGAAGCGGCACGCGCATATGGCGTGGACCTGAGCGGCCACCGCAGCCGGCCGCTGACCGCAGACCTGGCCCGGCAGGCCGACTGGCTGGTGGCCATGACACGCAGCCACCTGACGGCCCTGGCCGAGCAGTTCCCGCGCCTGGGCGCCCGTACCCGCCTGCTCTGTTCCCGAGGAGACATTTCCGATCCCATCGGTGCCGAGCAGCTGGTTTATCGCGAGTGTGCGCAGCAGATCTGGGACCACCTGGAGGAGCTCGTGGCGGAGTTGGTGGCAGGGCCGTCCCTCGCGGCGTCCGGCCAAGACCCGTCTGAAATGAGGCCGAGTCAACCATGAAAATCGCCATCGGCAGCGACCACCGCGGTTACGAAGCCAAGAAGCGCATCATCAACGTTTTGCAGCAGCTGGGCCACGAAGTGCTCGACATGGGCACCGCCGGCAAGGAGAGCGTCGATTACCCCGACTTCGCTTTCCAAGTGGCCCAGGCGGTCAGCGAAGGGCGCGTGGACCGTGGCATCCTCATCTGCGGCACCGGCATCGGCATGTGCATCGCGGCCAACAAGGTGCGCGGCGTCCGCGCCGCCCCCTG
>DATLYH010000148.1:0-33061 GCA_035575035.1 Gemmataceae bacterium | reverse complement strand
CCGCGACTCCAACCGCCGGAACCGCTCCACCTGGGCCGCCTGCCGTTCGATGTAGCCGGCGTACTTGGTTTCCAGTACCACCTGCTCCACCACGTCGGGCCGGGCGTCCCACTGCCGCAGGGTCGGTTCCATCTCGCAGAGCTGCTTCCAGTCGATCTCCGGCCGGCAGAGCCAGCGCTCCAGCGTCTGCCCCTGGTGCCGTCGGCTCCGCAGCAAGGCGGTCAATTCGGCGATCCCCTGTTCCTTGCGTTGCAGCCGTTGCCAGGCCTCATCGCTGACCAGGCCGACGCGCCGCCCCAGCGGGGTCAGCCGGCGGTCGGCGTTGTCATGACGGAGCAGGAGGCGATACTCGGCCCGCGAAGTAAACATGCGGTAAGGCTCATCGACGCCGCGCGTCACCAGGTCGTCAATGAGAACGCCGATGTAAGCCTGACTGCGGTCGAGCACCAGTCCCGGCTTCCCCTGGACCTTGAGCGCCGCGTTGATGCCGGCCATCAGTCCCTGGGCGGCTGCCTCCTCGTAGCCGGTAGTGCCGTTGATCTGCCCGGCAAAGAAGAGACCCTCGACCTGCTTGGTTTCCAGGGTCGGCCACAACTGCGTCGGCGGGGCGTAGTCATACTCGACGGCATAACCCCAGCGCATCACCTCAGCCCGCTCCAGGCCGGGGATGAGCCGCAGCATCGCCTGCTGTACATCCTTGGGGAGGCTGGTGCTGATGCCGTTGCAATAGTACTCCAGGGTGTTGCGCCCCTCGGGCTCCAGGAAAATCTGATGGCGCGGCTTGTCGGCAAAACGGACGACCTTGTCCTCGATCGACGGGCAGTAGCGCGGGCCGCGGCTCTGGATCTGGCCGGAGTACATCGGCGCCCGGTGCAGGTTGGCACGGATGAGGTCGTGGACGGCCGGGTTGGTGTAAGTGATATGGCAGGGGAGCTGCTCCTGAGTGATGCGTTCGGTGGCGAAACTGAACGGCCGCGGCTCGGGGTCGCCCGGTTGCAACTCGCAGGCAGCAAAGTCGATGGTCCGGCCATTGAGGCGGCAAGGGGTGCCGGTCTTGAAACGGGCCAGCTGGAAGCCGCAGGCCGCCAGGCTGTCGCTGAGCGACTCGGCCGATGGGTCGCCGGCCCGGCCGCCGCGGGTCTTGGCCTCGCCGGTGTGCATCAGGGCCTTGAGGAAGGTGCCGGTCGTCAGCACGACCGCCGGGGCGCGGTAGACGGTATCGCCGCGGGCAAGAACACCGACGACCCGGCGAGCGGGGGGCTGACGCCGGCCGCTCGCCTCATCACCGGGGGGCTGACGCCGGCCGCTCGCCTCGTCACCGGGGGGCTGACGCCCCCCGCTCGCCACCGTCTCCAACAGCAGCGCTTCGACGATCTCCTGCCGCAGGGTGAGGTTGGGCTGGGCCTCGATGCGCTGCTTCATGGTGAACTGGTAGAGCTTCTTGTCGGCCTGGGCGCGCGGGGAGTGCATCGCCGGCCCCTTGGTCCGGTTCAGCATGCGGAACTGGATGCCGGCCGCATCGATGACCTTGCCCATCTCGCCGCCCAAGGCGTCGATCTCGCGGACGATCTGTCCCTTGGCGACGCCGCCGATGGCCGGGTTACAGCTCATCTGGGCCACCGTGTCGGCATTCATGGTCAACAAAGCGGTACGCAGTCCCATCCGGGCCGCCGCCAGGGCCGCCTCGGTACCGGCGTGGCCGGCGCCGACGACGATCACGTCAAAATCGTAAACCAGCTGACTCATGGTAGTGAGGAAATGGCCGGCAAGTGCGGTGAACTCCGCCCTCTTGATAGTATACCCGGCCCGGGGACGTTCCCAGAAGATGAGCAAGCCGCTCCGCCCGCGATTGCAAACGGAAGGGGGCATGGCTATAGTCCCCGCCCCATGAGAACGGATCGGATCGCGCTGATCCATGACTGGCTGACTGGCATGCGGGGGGGCGAGAAATGCCTGGAGGTCCTTTGCGAGCTGCTCCCCGGCGCCACCCTGTTCACCCTGCTTCACAACCCCGGCTCGGTCTCGCCGGCCATCGAGCGCTTCCCCATCCGCACCTCCTTTGTCCAGCGCCTGCCGTTTGCCGGCTCGATGTACCGCCACTACTTGCCGTTCTTTCCCCGGGCCATCGAGCGCTTCGATCTGAGCGGCTATGAGTTGATCGTCTCGTCCAGCCACTGCGTGGCCAAGGGAGTGATCCCACCGTCGGGGGCGCTGCACGTCTGCTACTGCCACACGCCGATGCGCTATGCCTGGGAGATGTTCGACGATTATTTCTCCGTGCAGCGCGTCGGCTGGGTGAAGCACCAGGTCCTCAAGCGGATCGCCCGGTCGCTCCGCCGCTGGGACGCCGCCACTGCCGACCGCGTGCATCACTTCGTTGCCAACTCCCACTATGTGCGCGAGCGCATCCGGCGCTGCTACGGACGGCATGCCGAGGTGATCTATCCCCCGGTGGACACGTCCTTCTTTTCGGTCAGCGCATGTCCGGGCGACTATTTCCTGGTGGTCAGTGCGTTGGCCCCGTACAAGCGTGTCGAGTTGGCCGTCGAGGCGTTCAATCGGCTCGGTATTCGCCTGCTTATCGTGGGGAGTGGACCGGAAGAGAAGAGATTGAAGGTGCTGGCGAAGCGGAACATCGAGTTCCTCGGCTGGCAGTCCAACGAGCGGCTGCGCGACCTGTACGCCGGCTGCCGGGCGCTGGTCTTCCCCGGTGTGGAGGACTTTGGCATTGTGCCGGTCGAGGCGATGGCATCGGGCAAGCCGGTCCTTGCCTTTGCCAAGGGCGGGGCGCTGGAGACGGTCATCCCGGGGGTCACCGGCCTGCTCTTTACGGAACAGACCGCGGCCAGCCTGATCGAAGCGGTGCGCCGCTTCGACGAGGGCCGTTTCTCACCAAGCCTGATCCGGGCCCACGCCCTGCGCTTCGACCGGGAAGTTTACCGCCGCCGGATGAAGCAGTTCATCGAGGAGCGGTACGACGAGCATTTCCGCCGGCCGCTCCAGCTGGCGGCGTGACCGGTCCCGGTCACGGTCGGACCTTCTGCCGCTCCGAACGCCACTCCGCCTCCTTGTCGGGCTTGCCCCAGGCCGCGTAAAGCTTGACCAGCTCTTCCACCACCGCCGCCACGCGCCTCGGCCCCGCCCCCTGGGACGCTTTCAGATCCTGGTAACTGTTCAGGAGCAGTTTCTCGGCCTCGTCGTACTGGCCCAGCCGGCTGAGACAGCTCCCCAGCAGGCCCCGGGCATGGGCCGTCCGCCAGTGCCCGCAGGGAAGGGCCTTGCGAAGCAACTCGTATCCTTCGCGCAGCGGGCGCTCGGCCTCTTGTGCCCGGCCCTGCTCCAGGGCCAGTGCTCCGAGGGCCACTAGGCTCTTGCCGATGTCCCGGTGCCCAGGGGGGAGGACCTTGCGCTGGATGTCCAGTGATTGCTGCAGCCTTTGCTCCGCCTCCTTCGGCCAGCCCTGGTCTTTCACCAGGCTGGCCAGGTCATGGAGTGTCTCCAGCGTTTTCGGATGATCATTGCCCAGGACCCGCCGGCGGCCTTCCAGCGCCTGCTCAAAGAGGGCCTGGGCTTCGTCCAGGTTTCCCTCTGCCTGCCGCACCAGGGCCAGGTTGTGAAGGGCAGCCAGGGTGCCGAGATGCTCCGGCCCGCGGAAACGGTGCTGGGCGTCCAGGCTCTGCTCCAGGAGCGCCGCGGCCTCCGTCAGCCGGCCCTGGAGATAGAGCACGTACGCCAGGTTGCTCATCATTTCCAGGGTGATAGGCTCCGTCGGGCCGAAGTGGGCCGCGCGCGTGGCCACACTCTGCCGCAGCAAGACCTCGGCCTCGTCCAGCTTGTCCTGGACCTGCAGCACCCCAGCCAGGTTGTTCATGGCGACCAAGGTGTTCTGATCCTCGGCGCCCAGAAGGTGGCGGCGGGTGGCGAGCGATTCGCGCAACAACGCCTCGGCCTCCTCCCAGTTTCCCCCTCGGTCCAGCAGGAGACACCCCAGGTTGTTCAGTGCCACACAGGTGTCCGGGTGCTCGGCGCCGTGCAGTTGCCGGTAGAGGTCCAGCGACCTTCGCAGGTGCGGCTCTGCGGCGTCGTAGAGTCCCAGCTGTAGATAGGTCCGGCCGATCGTCCCCCGGACCGAAGCCTCGATCTCCGGCTGGCCGGGGAAGGCCCACTCGACCTTCTCCGCCGCCTTGTGGAGCACCTCTTCGACCGTGATCTTGCGGTCACGCGCGTTCTTCTGCGGGGTCGCCTCGGCCAGGAGGTCGTCGATCAGGAACTTGTTGATCGCCTCGGCCCGGGCCCGCTGCGCTTCGATCTGCGCCTGGGAGCGGGCCAGGAATACCAGGCCGCCGGCCAGGGCCACCACGGCGCTCAGGAACAAGACGGAGGCGCTGGCGACCAGTGTTTTGTGCCGCCGGGCCCAGCGGGCGGCCCGGGCGCGCCACGGCTCGCGCCAGGCGCTGACCGGCTCGTCCGCCAGCCAGCGCCGCACGTCGTCGGCCAGGGCGGCGGCCGAGGAGTAGCGGTCCGCCTGCTTCTTGGCCAGGGCCCGCAGGCAGATCGCTTCCAGGGCCCGGGGGACCGAGCGGCACAGCCGGCGCGGCCGGGTCGGCTCCTGCTCGCAAACAAGCAGGAGCGTATCGACGGCCGTGGCGGCCTGGAACGGCGGCCGGCCAGTGAGGATCTCGTACAGGATGGCTCCCAGGCCGTAGACATCCGTGGACGGATTGATGGCCTCCACCTGTCCGCTGGCCTGCTCCGGGGCCATGTATGCCGGCGTGCCCAGGATCTGGCCCGCCTGGGTCTGGTGGCGTTCCCCCTCCGAGTCGAGGCGCATCGGCGGAGGGGCCAACCCTTCCGGGGAGTCGGGCTGCCCCACGACCTTGGCCAGGCCCCAATCGAGCACGATCACCTCGCCGAAGTCGCCCAGGACGACGTTCTGCGGCTTGAGGTCGCGGTGTAGCACGCCCCGGGAATGCGCGTAGGCCAGCGTCTGACAGACCGCGACGAAGTTATTGAGCAGGGTCCGCAAGGCCAGCGACCCGGCCGGCCCGTCCTTCTGCTTCTGGTGATACTCCCGGATCGCTTCGGGGAGCGTCCGGCCGCAGACGAAGCGCATCGCGTAAAACGGGAGTTCCCCTTCCGGTTCGCGGACCAGGTCGTAGACCGGCACGACGCCGGGGTGTTCCAGCTGGCCGGTGACCTTGGCCTCTTCCAGGAAGCGGGCGCGGTGCCGGGAACTGCCGGCGACCTCGGGGCGGAGGTCCTTGAGGGCAACAGTGCGTCCAAGGGCCTCATCCCGGGCCAGCCAGACCCGGCCGACACCCCCGGTGGCGTGCAGGCCCATCAAGGTGTAGCGTCGGCTCCGCGGCCGGGTGGGCGGCGGAAGGTCGGCCGGGGATGAGGAAACAGGATCGAGCGTGCTCGCCGGCTCGCGGTTGTCCCCCGTGACCGGGATCTGGTAGTCGGTGGTCCGGGTAGCGGCCCCGTTGGCCGGGGCATCAATGGTTTCTTGTTCCGGCGGCTGCATCAGGCGCTCCACGGCGCGCCTGGCCTGCGGGGTGATCCAGCCGCGTTCGAGCAGCACCCCGGGCAGCGACGCCGCCTTGCCGGTCGCCCAGGCGGTGCAGGCTTCGGCAAACTGGTGATCGTCGATCAACGCCTTTTGCAGCGCCAGCACTCCGAAGAGCACGTTTCGGTCGGTGTCCACGATGCACCTGCCTCCGCTTTCGGTTGCTCCTCTCGCCCTGATACGAGTTCACCCTTTTTTCTATCCCCTTTTCCCTTGACGCTGGGTCCCGGTCAATGGGATAATCCCGCCCAAAAGGATCGTTTGCTGCACGTAGCAACCGGTTGATAAATCCTTTCGACTCGCTGCCGCCTTATTCTCAGGAGATTGCCCATGTCTCACCCCTCGCCTGCGCGTCTGCGTCTTGGCTTCACCCTGATTGAGCTGTTGGTGGTGATCGCCATTATCGCCATCCTGATCGCCCTGCTGATGCCGGCCGTGCAAAAAGCCCGTGAGGCTGCTAACCGCTCCACCTGCCAGAATCATCTCAAGCAAATCGGACTGGCCATTCACCATTATCATGACAACTACCACCTGCTGCCGCCGCGGGCGATCGGCGGAACCGGCGAGGTAACCTGGGCTGTCTTCCTGCTTCCTTATTTGGAGCAACCGGCCGCGTTTCAGAGTTGGAGCAAGGACATCTCGCTTCGAATGAGCTACTACCTCACCGAGGATTCCGTGCCGAACGCCACCCAGGTTCGGCAGTTACAGGTCAAGGTCTACTACTGTCCCTCCCGGCGCTCGCCGCCGCAGTTAGGCAAACCCCCTCTTGCGCGCCTCCCCATAAATCCTTCCCCTGGGATCTCCTTTCTCGACGTCCCGGGGGCATTGTCGGACTATGCAGCAGTCGGCGGCGGTGACGACGGCAGCTTCAACCAGGGGATGCTGCAGCCGGCGGTCGTCACTCTCGTCAACCCGGGGCCGGTCCGGATAACTCATACCTCGAAGACGCGATTTGCTTCCGTTAGGGACGGCCTGAGCAACACGTTGCTGGTCGGCGAGAAGCATGTGCGGCCCGGCGGGTTCGGTCAGGACCACCCCGAGTTGCATGGGGATTCGACGGTCTACAACGACCTCCAACCGCAGTGGTCCTGCCGGCTCGCGGGATTCCGCGCCGCTATAGGTTTTGCCCCGGTGCCATTGCAAGAATATCCCCTGGCCCAGAGCCTCACGGATTCTTCTTTCCGACCGGGCTACCGGTTCGGCAGCTGGCACCCTGGAGTTTGCCAGTTCGTCTTCGGCGACGGCGGCGTCCGGGCGCTGGCGGTGTCCACCGACATCCGTACGCTTCGTCTGCTGGCCCTGCCGAATGATGGCGAGGCCATCCCCAATTTCTGATGGGGGATCGTCTGGGATTGTTTTCCCTGCCGCCGGCGGCTTAGCGCTCGACCCGGGACGGGCGCTGAGCGGCCGGCGGCAAAGTTGTCCCGGTCCCGCCGGCGCGGTACAGTTACAGCGCGAAGGATGATTCCACGAAGTCGAACCGCTTCGGATGCGCTGTGAGGTTGTCGATGGACTTGCTGGCCCAGGTTGCGGACGGCTTCCGCACCGTTGAGGCAGACTCCTCTCTCAAGGAACAGGCTCTCCGGTACCTGCGGCAGTGGCTGACCGAGCCGGAGTTCGCCGCCTACCGGCCGCAACTCGAATGGCTCATCCAGACCGGGCAGTGGCCCGGCCTGCTCGACCGCTTCTACCAGATCCTCCCCTTCGGCACCGGCGGCCGGCGCGGGCCGGTCGGTATCGGCCCCAACCGCATGAACCTCTGGACCCTGGGCGCTTCCGTCCAGGGACACTGCGAATACCTCCGCGAGCGCTTCCCCGGCGTCGAGCCGCTCCGCGTGGTCGTCGCCTATGATGTCCGCCGTTTCCTCGATCAGCGCAAGAACTACAACCCCGACCTGCCCAACCCGGTCCTCGGCCTGTCGTCGCGGGACTTCGCCCACTATGCCGTCAGCGTCTACGCGGCCAACGGCATCCATGCCTGGACTCTGCCGCCCGACAGCAAGCGCTACCTCGCCACGCCGGAATTGTCGTTCGCCATCCGCCAGCTGGGGGCCCACGGCGGGCTGAACATCTCGGCGTCGCACAATCCGCCTGACGACAACGGCGGCAAGTTCTACGACGAGCGCGGCGCCCAGCCGGTTCCCCCCGACGATCAGATCATGGCCGACCTGGTGGACCAGGTCCGCACCATCCGCGCCCTCCCCTGGCATGACGCGGTGCGCAGCGGCCGGGTCCACTGGCTCGAGGAGTCAGTCCACCAGGCCTACATCGACCTGTGCCGCAAGCAAAGCCTCATCCCGCCGCCCAAAGCGCACGAGATCAAGATCGTCTTCACGCCGCTGCACGGCGTCGGCGGCATGACGGCGCTGGAAGCGCTGCAAGCGGTCGGCTTCCGCGTCATCCCCGTCGAGGAGCAGATGACGCCCGACGGCCAGTTCCCCAACGTCACCCAGACGCCCAACCCCGAGGTGCCGGTCTCGATGGACCGCGCCGCCCAGGTCGCGGCCGCCCACAACGCCGACCTGGTGCTGGCCACCGACCCGGACGCCGACCGGCTCGGCGGGATGATCCCGGCTCCCCCCCTCACCCCCACCTCTCTCCCCCTCGGGGGAGAGAGGGGAGCTTTTTTGTCTCCCTCTCCCCCCACGGGGGGAGAGGGTGGGGTGAGGGGGGGCAGCTGGCGCTTCCTGAACGGCAATGAGATTGCGGCCCTGTTAACCCACTTCAAGTTGTACAAGTTGTCGCAGCAGGGCCGGCTGCCGTCGTCGCCGATCGTCATCACCACCGAGGTCACCACCACCCAGATCACGCGCATCGCCTGGCACTTCAAGGCCCAGGTGGTCAACAACCTGCTGGTCGGTTTCAAGTACCATGCCGATGTGCTCTGGCAGCTGGAGCAGACCGGCGCCTACGAGGACGTGCGCGGCACTCCGGAAGACTTCATCATCGCCACCGAGGAGAGCCACGGCATTCTGGTGACGCCGCACATCCGCGACAAGGACGCGGCCAGCGCGGCCGTGTTGCTGGCGGAGTTGGCCCTTGACCAGAAGCGCAAGGGGCTGACTGTCCTCGATTATCTGGACATGCTGGCCCGGCAGTTCGGCTACTTCCGCAACGAGGGGGTGCCGGTGGTCATGCCCGGTATCGAGGGGAAGCGGAACATGGCCCGGATGCTCGACGCCTTGCGGGCGGCGCCGCCGGCCGAGATCGCCGGCCTGCCGGTCACCTCGTTCGAGGACCTGCGCGATGAGCGTGGCCGGATGGGACCGATCAAGGGGGCAACCGATTTTGCCGCCCGCAACTTCCTGATCTTCCGCCTCGGCGACCGGGCCAAGGTCGTCCTGCGGCCCAGCGGCACCGAGCCGAAGGCCAAGAGCTACATCGAAGTCGGCACGCCTCCTTATTCCCCGTCGATGTCCCGGGACGAATGGCAGCGCAGCTGCCGCGAGGCGGACGAGTTGGTCCGCCGCCTGGCCGACGACTTCTGGCGCCAGGCACTGGGCCGGATCGGCATGACCCCGGCTGAGGTCGGCCTCCGACCCGGCGGGTAGGAAGCGGCTTACGCCGCCGGGCACCGGGAAGGGACCGCTTCCGATACTCGGCAACCGGGAGGATTGGCCGCGGTCTCGGCGGACCGGCCCTTTGGTCCAGACAGCCCGCTTCCCGTCCCGCTCGCCCACCTTTCCCCAACGCCGTCAGCTTGCCGGAGTCGCGCCGCCACCCGTTCTCCCTTTCCGAGGGACCGCGGATGACGGCGGCGTTTTCGGGCCGCGCTTGGCAGGGGGCGGCAGCCGCGGTAGGATAAGCTCGTCGCTTGAGGAGGAAAAGCTTCGTGAAGATCATTCTCGCCAACCCGCGCGGCTTCTGCGCCGGCGTTAACATGGCGATCGAGAGCCTGGAGCGGGCGCTGGAGCTATACGGCACCCCCCTGTACGTTTACCACGAGATCGTTCACAATCGGCCGGTCGTCGAGCGCTTCCGCCGGCGAGGCGTCATCTTCGTGGACAGCATTGACGAGATCCCCGCCGGCTCGACGGTGCTGTACAGCGCTCATGGGGTGTCACCGGCCGTCCGCCAGGCCGCGGCCCACCGCCGCCTCCGCGCCATCGATGCCACCTGCCCCCTGGTCACCAAGGTCCACCTCGAGGCCGTCCGCTTCGCCCAGGAAGGGTACACCATCCTGCTCATCGGTCACGAGGGGCACGACGAGGTGCTCGGCACCATGGGCGAGGCGCCGGCCAACATCCGCCTGGTGCAGGACCTCGACGACGTGGCCCGCCTTGACCTGCCGCCCGACGCCCGCGTCGCTTACCTGACCCAGACGACCCTGAGCGTGGATGATGCCAACGTCATCATCGAGGCCCTGAAGCGGCGCTACCCGCACATCGTCGGCCCGTCACGGGATGACATCTGTTACGCCACGCAGAACCGGCAGGAGGCGGTCAAGGAGTTGGTGCCCGAAGCCGATGTCGTGCTGGTGCTCGGCAGTCAAAACAGTTCCAACAGCAACCGCCTGGCCGAGATCGCCCGCAGCCACGGCAAACCCGCTTATCTGATCGACACCGTCCGCGAAATCGGCGACGACTGGTTCCGTGGCGACGAGACGTTGCTGATCACCGCCGGGGCCAGCGCTCCGGAGGAAGTGGTCGAGGAGTGCGTGGCTTATCTCCGGGCCCGCTACGGGGCCACCGTGGAGAGTCGGACCATCCGTGAGGAACACGTCAGCTTCCCGCTGCCGCGCGAGCTGCGCGTACTGGCCCGGTAGCGCCGCCTCGCGGCAGTACTGGCTGCTTGACACCCGGGAGTCCGCCGACCGGCCGACGATGCGGGTCTACCGTCGGCGCGGCCAGGCGCGGCAGCGCGTCCTCATGGTCGGTTTCGGCGAGACCTACACGACCAAGCTGCTCCCCGGCTTCAAGCTCGTCCTCGATCCCCGACGCTGAGGCCTTGTCATGTCTGCTTCCCTGGACCTCACCCTCGACTACCTGCCGCGGCTGCCGCGGCGCAAGGACTTCCGCATCGGCTGCGCCGGCGCCGGTTTCATCATGCGCGACTGCCATTTGGTCGCCTACCGTCAGGCCGGCTTCAATCCAGTCGCCATTGCCTCGCGCGATCCGGCCCGGGCCCGCGCCTGCGCCGAGCGGCACGGCATCCCCCGCGTCCACCAAACCTATGCCGACCTGCTCGCCGACCCCGCCATCGAGGTACTCGACATCGCTGTGCCGCCCGATGTGCAGCCGGCCATCCTCCGCGAGGCGGCGCAGCACGGCGGCCACATCCGCGGCATCCTGGCCCAGAAGCCGCTGGCCCTGAGCTACCGCGAGGCTAAGGAGTGCGTGGATCTCTGCGCCCGCGCGGGCATCGTCCTGGCTGTCAATCAGAACATGCGCTACGACCAGTCGGTGCGGGCACTGAAGGACGTGTTGCGGCGCGGCTGGCTGGGCGAGCCGGTCCTCGGCACCATCGAGATGCGGGCCATCCCTCACTGGATGCCGTGGGCCCAAACCCTCCCCTCGCTCTCAACCTTTGTGATGAGCATCCATCACCTGGACACCTTCCGCTACTGGTTCGGCACGCCCGACCGGGTCCTGGCCAGCACCCGGCCCGACCCGCGGACGCGCTTTCCGCACCGCGACGGTATCAACCTTTACATCCTGGAGTATGACAACGGCTGCCGGGCGGCGGCGTGGGATGATGTCTGGACCGGACCGGCCCGGGAGGGGGCCGAGGGAGAAATCTACATCCGCTGGCGGGTTGAGGGGACCGACGGCCTGGCGCATGGCACCATTGGCTGGCCGAGCTACCCGGCCCGGACGCCGAGTACGCTCCGCTTCAGCACCCGGCATCAGCCCGGCTACTGGCTGGAACCGCGCTGGCCGGAGGTCTGGTTCCCCGACGCCTTCGTCGGCACCATGGCCCAATTGCTCTGCGCCCTGGAAGAGGGAAAGGAACCGGAGATCAGCGGCCGCGACAACCTGGAAACCATCGCCCTGTGCGAGGCGGTCCGGGCCGCCGCGGAGGAACACCGCAGCACCACGGTCCGCGAGTTCATGGCGAACGGTTAGCGGCGCGGCGCAACGAGGACAACCCTCACTTCGTCAAGCCGTTGTGGCCGGCGGTGGCGCCCCACATCAGCCAGCCGTCGTCCTTGGGGTCGCCCGTCTCCAGGCAGAACAGGCTCCCCTTACTGGTCGAAACATAGACGCGCCCCCGGGCCACCGCCGGCTGGAACACAATCGGCTCCCCGAGGCGGACGCTCCAGAGCACCTCGCCGGTCCCGGCCGACAGACAGTAGACCTCGCCGTCGATTGTCCCCACGAAGACCTTGTTGTTGACCAATGCCGGCGGCGTCAACACGCTGTCGAGCAACTCGGCGTTGGGCTCTTTCCGGCCGAGGGCCTTGCGCCAGATGACTTGCTCTGTCCGGGGATCAACGCACTTGAGGGTATCGCCCATGCAGCTGTAGAGCCGGCCTCCGGAAAGGAACGGCTTGGAGCCCTGGTAGGCCCAGATGCCCGCCACGCTGGCCTGGCCCAGGTTGGTGATTGCCTGCTCGATTTTGGCATCCCCTTTCCCCTGGGCGAAGCCGACACTGTTGTCGTAGGTTTGATTGAGCTTCTCGTTGGGCGACGCCATCCGCTTGCTGTAGTCGAGGTAGTCGGCGGCGCGGATCGTGGCCGGCAGATCCTTGATCGGTTCCCGCGGACCAACGCCGCGGCCGGTGATCCGCTCCGTCTGCTGCTTGATGTCCTTGCCGCCCTTCTTCGCGGTGACTTCCTCGCGCCGGCTGAAGTAGCAGTAGCCGTTCCAGACCACGGGCGACGACGTGGCGTTCTTCTGCTCCTTCCAGACCAGCGTGCCGTCGTTCTGTTGGAAGCAGTAGAGGCTTCCCTCCAGGGTCGCCAGATAGACCATCTCGTTTTCAATGACCGGGGCGGTGATGATCTCGCCGGCGATCGGCTTGCGCCAGATCTCCTTGCCGGTCTTCAGCTCGAAGCAGGCAAGGTAATGCTGGCGATCGCCGCGGCTGTTGGGGAAGGCCATGTAGACCCGGCCGCGGTCGATGGCGGGCATGCTCATCAGCGGGTCGCCCAGCCACTTTTTCCACAGCGGCCGGCCGTCAACCGTCAGCACCTCCAGCTCGCAGCTTTCGGTGTTGAACGCCACGCAGCCGTCTTGCACCACGGCTGCCGTCGGGCCATCGTCGCCGGTCTGGTGTTGCCAGAGTTTCTTGCCGGTGGCGGCGTCGAAGGCGTAGAACTCATGGCTGCCGAAGCCGCCGCCGATGAAGACCTTGCCGTCCACGACGGCAGGGGTGGCCAGCGGCCGGCCGCCGGGGAGGACCACTTTCCAGCCGGTGATTTTGCCGTCCGGGCTGCGGAACGGGACCGGGGCGCTGACCTCGGGCGGCGGTCCCGGCCGCCGGACCTGCTGCGGCAATGGGGATGGGGCCTGCTGCGGGGGCGGATTTTGGCCGTGGGCCAGGGCAGGGGAGAAGGCCAGGTAAGCGGAAGCGAGGGCGACGACCGTGAGGGGTAGAAAGACGCGCTTCACGGGACACCTCCTGGGGAAAGCAGGCCCCAACCGGGCGCGGGTTGGGGGACATCGGTCTCTCTCTTTCCTCAGTCTACACCGGAGCGGAAGGCCGCGGCGGTAACAGTTTTGTAACGGGAGATCGATCAGCGCTGAAGAGAAATCGCAGGAAATACGCTGGCGGACGACCCGCCGGAAATGAGAGACTACTCGCCGTCGGCCTGGATCGAGCGAAACGCTCGAGCCGCGGCAATGGTACAATGGGCGGAGAGGCCCGTTAACCCTTTCCTGGAGGCTGGCATGAGCAGCTCGACCGACACGGATCGCGACCGCCCGAGTTTTGCCGAGGCGGCCCTGCGGCTGGGGGGCAAGACCGAGGATGAGGCCCGCCGCCTGGGGGCCATGGACCGCGCCGATGAACAGGTCGAAGCCCTGTTCGCGCCGCAGTACCAGACCGTCAACAGTCCCGTGCACAAGGCCGTCTGGGAGGGCCGGGTGCCGCTTGACCTGTTCGTGCCGCCGCCCCTGCCCGCCACCGCCCCCTGCGACGCCGCCATGGAGCGGTCGCTGGAGGTGGTGCGCCGCCGTCGCGAGGCCGGCACCCTCTACGATGAGCACGGCAAGGTCCACCCCGAGTTGCTCCGCGAGCTGGGCGAGGCCGGCTACTGGGGCCTGCTGATCGACCCACGCTACGGCGGCCAGGGCGCCCCGTTCGCGCGCTTCGCTCCCTTCCTGACGCGGATGGCCACCCTCGATGCCATGGTCGCCGGCCTGGCGTCGGTCCACGGCTGCATCGGCGCCGTCGATCCGGTGCGGACCTTCGGCACCCCCGAGCAGAAGGAGCGCCTCCTGCCCCGACTGGCGAGCGGCCAGGCCCTCTCCGGCTTCGCCCTGACCGAGCCGTGCGCTGGCAGCGATCTGACCGCCTTGCGCACCACTGCGGTGCCGGTCGGCGACGACTTCGAGGTGACCGGCGAGAAGCTGTTCATCACCAATGCCATCCCCGGCCGGACCATTGGCCTGGTGGTGAGGCTCGAAGGGAAGCCGGCCGTGCTGATCGCCGAGCTGCCGCCGGAGGAGAACGAGCACTTCCAGATCGTCCCCTACGGCCTGTACGCGTTGCGGCACGCCTACAATAACGGCCTGCGCTTTAACCGCTTCCGGGTGCCCAAGGCCAACCTGCTCCGGCCGAAGCAGGGCGACGGCCTGACCATTGCCTATCACGGACTGAACCTGGGCCGGCTGGCGCTGTGCGCGACCGCGGCCGGCAGTATGCGGGTGATGCTGGCCAACATGCTCCCCTGGGCCGAGTTCCGCCGGACCTACGGCCAACCGATCGCTACCCGCGAGTTGGTCAAGCGGCGTATCGCCCGGCTGGCCGCCCTGATCGCCGGGGCCGACGCCCTGGTAGCGTGGGGCGCCTGGCTGATTGACCACGGCTATCGCGGCGAGCTGGAATGCATCGTCGCCAAGATCTTCGGCAGTGAGGCGCAGAAAGAGGCGGCCATCGAGCTGTTCATGAAGACGCACGGCGGCCGGTCATTCCTCAAGGGACATCTGTTCGGCGACAATGTCTACGACTTCCTGGCCCCGTGCATCTATGAAGGAGAGGGAGAGATCCTGGGCCTGGCATTCTTCAAGTCGCTGGTCAAGGAGCACGGCAGGCAGTTCTTCGAACCGATCGGCAAGGCGCTACAGCGCGAGCAGTTGACGGCGTTCAACCCGCTCAATCCGGCCCACGCCTGGAAGCTGCGGCACGAACTGGCCGCCTACATGCGCTGGTGGACGGGGTTGAAGCTGGCAGGCCGTGACCGTCAGCGTGTGCCCGGCATGGACCCGCGCCTGGCCGACCATGTGGGCTTTGCCCAGGAGCAGTTCAGCAAGGCACCGGCTGAATTGAGCGGGGCGATGCGGAAGCATCAGTTGAGGCTGGCCGACCGGCAGTGCCGGATGGCGGAGTTGTCGCAGCGGGTGCAAGACACCGTGACCATCCTGGTGACGGCGCTGTGGGGCAACCGACAAAAGGACGAGGCGGCCAAGGCGGCGGCCGACATCCTGTGTCAGGACCTGCGCCGCAAGCTGACGGGGCAACGGCCGAGCGACCGCTACTTCCGCGACGCCGTCCAACTGGCCGACATGATCATCGGCGGCGGCTTCGAGGCGATCGCCGGCGTGCCGCGGCAGGAGATCTTGATGAAGTATGAGAATCGGTGACGGGACGGGCACAACCAACAGTTGACAGAAGAGGCTCGCAGGTGGATCGGCGCTCAGTCCTGCCCGAGCAGCTTATCATAATCGGCATGGGACCCGATCCAGAACCAGACCAGGTCGGAACCCTCTTCGACCGCCAACGCCCGGTAGTGCAGGCCGACCCGGACCGACCAGTAGCGCCCGACCTTCTTGAAGTGCAGCGACGGGTGCTGGGGGTCCTCACGCAGCAGCGCGTAGCAACGTTCCGCTAGCCGCTGCACCTCGGCGGGCAGCCGATGAAAACATTCCCAGAAACGGGGGGAGGCGCGGTGTCTCACAGGTCCGTGCATCGCCCTTCGCGCAGGTCGCGGAGGGCCTCCTCGGCGAATCGGTCGAGTCGCCCGGCGGCGACATCCTGCTCGAACTGCCGGTCCCAGACCTCGGCGTCGAACTCCGCAAACCAGGCGCGAAACACCGCCAGTTCCTCAGGGGAGAGTTGACGTACCGCGCGCTCAATTTCTTCTACCGTGTTCATGGCCTCAGCATATCGCCCCAGGCAGCGCGCTACAACTGCCTTGGGCGTGAGGAGGGCACACGCCCTCCTCACGCCCCCGGGCTTCGCTATACCAGCGGCGTCTTTCCCGGCACCGCCGCCGGCGGCACCGGAAGGCTCATGTCCCAGGCCAGTCGCGGCGGGTAGGTGTCCTCCTGGGAGTTCAGCGCCTTTTCCCAGGTGACCGCCTTGCCGGTGTAGGCGGCCATCCGCCCCATGATCGCCGTCAGCGTGCTGTGGGCCACGTTCTTCAGCTCGTTGATCGGCCGGCCGCCGCGGATCGCCTCGATCAGGTCGGTGTGCTCCTGCACATACGGGTCGGGGCCCCGTCCGGTCGCTACCCGCCGGCCGTTGATCGTGTAGGCGTTGACCTGGCTGACGCCCTTGGTGCCGACCACCGCTTCCGAAACGCCGCTGACCCCCGGAATGTTGCCGTCGCAGCCGGTGATCTGCCGGCACATGCTCAACATGTGGACGCCGTCCTCGTACTCGAAGTCGATGCAGAACTGGTCGAAGATGTTGCCGTGCTCGGCCGGGTTGTACTGCCCGCCGGTGCCCGGCCGGGCGCTGCGGCTGCCAACACCGATGCAGCGTACCGGGTGCTTGTCCTTCATCGCCCAGTTGCAGACATCGAGGTTGTGCACGTGCTGTTCGACGATGTGGTCGCCGCAGGTCCAGACGAAGTGATACCAGTTGTGCAGCTGGTAGGCCAGGTCGCTGTCCGGCACGCCCCGCTGGGCCAGCTCGCTGCGGTTGCGGAACCAGATGGCCCCCTGATTCCAGAAGCAGCGCATCGAGGTGATGTCGCCGATCTCCCCGTCGTGGATGCGCTTGATGGTTTCGAGGTAAGGGGCCTGATGACGGCGCTGGGTGCCAGCGACGATGCACAGTTTCTTTTTCAGCGACTCCTCGTAGGCGGCCAGCACCTTGCGGATACCGGGGCCGTCCACGGCGACCGGCTTCTCGGTGAAGATGTGCTTGCCGGCCGCCACCGCCGCTTGCAGGTGCAGCGGCCGGAAACCGGGCGGCGTTGCCAGGATGACATAGTTGACGCCGGGGGTGTTGATCACTTTCTCATGACAGTCCAGGCCGGCAAAGCAACGCTCCTCGGGGAGATCGACCTTGTTGCCGCGCTTCTTGATCTCGTCGCTTTCGCTCAGGTTAAGCAGCCGCTTGCGCAGGCCGTCCACGCGGAACTTGAAGACATCGCCGAGGGCCACGATCTGGACGTTGTCGGCGGCGTGCAGCACGTTGTCGGCAGCACCCGAACCGCGGCCGCCGCAACCGATGACACCGACCTTGATGGTGTCGCTGCCGGCCGCGTGGACGTTCGGGGCCAGGCTCAACGTGGTGACGGCCGCCGCGGCGGCGCTGGTTTTCAGGAAGTCCCGGCGAGTGGTTCGTTGCTCGGTCATGCGATTTCCTCCCATTTGATGGATGCGTCGGAGAGACGGTGGCCAGCCGGGGGCGCCCGGCCCCCGCCCGGCGTTCAGTTACTTTCCCAGCGAACCTTGGAGCGCAGCCCCTTCAGATTGTCCTGCTCCTCGACGGCCCGAACAATCCGAAAGCCGACGAAATCGGCATCGGTCAGCCACCAGATGCTCTGCGGCCGCTGCGGGTCTTGCCGGATCCAGCTTTTGTCGGAGCCGCGGCGGGCAGCGCTGCGTAGCCGCTCGGCCCGGTCGTTCCAGGCGCCGCCGCGCACCACGTGGGAGAAGCGCTCCGGCCCGGGCAGCAGCACCGGCGCGAGCGTCGGCTTGTCGGTCGGGAACTTGAGGTAGGCCCCCTTCTCGTAGCGGTCCACGCACCACTCAGCGACGTTGCCGTGCATGTCGTGCAGGCCCCAGGCGTTGGGTTTCTTGGTGCCGACCGGGTGGGCCAGGTTCTCCGAGTTCTTCTCGTACCAGGCATAATCGCCGAGTTGCTGCGGGTCGTCGCCGAACGAGTATGCGGTCTTGCTGCCGGCCCGGCAGGCCCACTCCCACTCCGCCTCGGTCGGCAGCCGGTATGTCTTGCCGGTTTTCTGCGACAGCCAGTAGCAGTACTCCATGGCGGCATGATGGGTGATGGCCAGACAGGGGACACCATCACGGCCGTGGCCAAACGTCTCGTCGGCGTAGGGAGGCGTCGGCCGGGTGATGGCGTCGAACTCCTTGCCGGTCAGGCCGCGCTTCTCGGCCGCCATCTGCTCATCTTTATTGCCCGGCTTGTCCTTCCACCACAGGTCATATTCTTCCCACGTCACCTCCTTCTTGCCCATCCAGAACGGCCGGATCGTGACGGGGTGCTGCGGCCCCTCCTCGTCGGTGCGGCCCTTCTCGGTAGGAGGACTCCCCATCAGGAAGGTGCCGCCGGGGATGGCCACCATCTCGAACGTGATCTTGGTGCCGGGAATGGTCTCGACGTAGTTCTTGTGCGGTGGCGGCTCGATTTTGGGCAGGGCATCGGCCGCCGCTTGTTCTGCCGGAGCCATCGCCGCCAGAAACGCCAGCCCCGCCCCGGCCGCCGCCAGGAGGAAGCCCCACGCCCCGGGATGCTGTAACAATCGTTTCATCTGTGATAGACTCCCTGAATAGGCCTGAGCAATCGCGGCCTGACGCCGCGCCGGAGACCCCGGTTGCTCGGTCAGCGTGCTGCGTGTCCGGGGCGGCCGTTCCCCTCTCCCCCGAAGCGGGGGCGCGGGGAACGATTCGTGCCCCCTCACCCCCAACCCCTCTCCCCCACAGGGGAGAGGGGAGAAGTAATTGCCCCCTCGCCCTCAACCCCTTTCCCCCACAGGAGAGAGGGGAGAAGTAATCGCCCCCTCACCCCCGCCTCTCTCTCCCGAAGCGGGGGCGCGGGGAACGAGGTGTTTCTGATGGTCAAGCCATTCCTGTTCGCGCCACCTGTGTTTTTGCTGGCGGTCCTTGGGGTCCACGGTGCGGAGCTATCGCGCTTCACATTTACCCAGCCGCACATGGGCACGCGGTTTCAGATCATCGTTTATGCCGCCGACGAGGCGGCCGCCGACCGGGCAGTAAAGGCGGCCTTCGAGCGCATCGCCGGCCTTGATGGTATCATGAGCGACTACCGTCCGACCAGTGAATTGATGCAACTCTGCGCCCAGGCCGGCGGCGAGCCGGTCCGCGTCAGCGACGATCTTTTCTTCGTCCTATCGCGCGCCCAGGAACTGTCCAGACGTTCGGGCGGCGCCTTTGACGTGACGGTTGGCCCGGTGGTGCGGTTATGGCGGCAGGCGCGCAAGACCCGCCGGCTGCCCGACCCCAAGGAACTGGATCGGGCCCGGGAGTTGGTGGGCTATTCAATGGTCCGCCTTGACGAGAAGGCCCGCACGGTCCAACTGCTGAAGCCCGGGATGCAGCTCGACCTGGGCGGCATCGCCAAGGGTTATGCCGCTGACGCGGCCCTGGCGGTGCTCAAGAAGCACGGCATCGACCGGGCCCTGGTGGCGGCCGGTGGCGACATCGCCGTCAGCGGCCCGCCGCCCGACACCGCGGGCTGGGCCATCGGCATCGCTCCGCTGGAAAACCCCGAGGCCCGGCCTCGCCGCTCGCTGCGGCTGCGCGACGCGGCGGTGTCCACCTCCGGCGACGCCGAGCAATTTGTGGAGATCGACGGCCGGCGCTACTCACACATCATCGACCCCCGGACCGGGATGCCGGTCATCGGCCGGAGCAGCGTTACCGTGATGGCCCGCGACGGCACCACGGCGGACAGCCTGGCGACTGCCGTCAGCGTCCTCGGCCCCGAGAGGGGGTTGGCCCTGGTGGAGGATACCGAGGGGGCCGCCGCCTACATCGTCCGCAAGACGGAGAAGGGGGAAGAGGTGTTCGTGTCGAAGCGCTTCCCGAAGTCGGGCGCCGAACCGTAACTGTTTCGCCGGTTGATGGTCCGATCCGCGGCCCGAGGAACCTGGCCTGGCGTAGAATAGTCGGAGAACCTTCCCTGAGAGGAGATTTCATGATCCGCGTGAAGGGCCGATATCGGAATCAGGCGGTGGAGCTGGACCAACCTCTTGAACTGCCGGAAGGGGCGGAGGTGGAGGTGGTGATTTACTCCGCCGAGGAAGCTGAACGCGAGGGATGGTCTGAATTGGGAATGAACCGCCTGGAAGTGGAGTGGGACAACCCCCAGGACGCCATCTACGACGACTGGAAGAGGTTGTATGGCGCTTGACCCCGGCGATGTCGTGCTGATTCCATTTCCCTTTCGCGACCGACAGGGCGAAAGGGCACAGCCTGCCGTGGTCGTCTCGGGGCCGGGCTACAACCAGCAGGGTGATGTCGTCGTTGCCGCCATCACCTCGCCCCCTCCGCGGAGCAGCACGGATTACTCTTCTGGTCGATTGGGGCGCCGCGAACCTGAGAGTGCCTTCTACGGTCCGCATGCTCTTGGCGACGGTCGTCGAGACAAGGGTTCTCCGCCACATCGGCCGGCTGAGCGACCGGGACTGGGCCGAGGTTCAGAATCGCATTTCGCAAGGCTTTTCCTGATCCGTCAAGAGGCCGACTTGATTGAGGACCAGCGCTTGGACTTCTCCCCCTTTGACCTGCCGTTGACCGATCCCCGGCACCCGTTCCATGTCCATCACATGGAGATGGCACTGGAGGAAGCCGAGGCCGCCGCCCGCGAGGACGAGGTGCCGATCGGTGCCGTCATTGTGTCGGCCCAGCGCGGCGTGATCGCCCGGGCGCACAACCAACGCGAGCAGCTCCAGGACCCGACCGCCCACGCCGAGATGATCGCCATTACCCAGGCGGCCCAGGCGCTGCGGTCGTGGCGGCTGGAGGATTGCTTCCTTTACGTCACCCTGGAGCCCTGCCCGATGTGTGCCGGGGCGATTGTCCTGGCCCGGCTGCCGCTGGTGGTTTACGGGGCCGCCGACCCCAAGGCCGGCGCCTGCCACACCCTCTACCAGATCACCTCGGACCCGCGGCTCAACCATCGCGCCCAAGTCATCGGCGGCGTCCTGGCGGATCGTTGCAGTGCCATCCTCAGCGATTTCTTCGCGGCCAAGCGGCGGTCCAACCCATGACTGCCCCCGCGGCCGGCGAATCGGATGATATCAATTACCGGCAAGGGCGGTCATGTGATAGATTGGAGGTAGGTGGTCGGATCGCTTCTGTACCGGCATGGCCTGTCTACGGGTAAACTCTGATGAACAAGCTCCTTATCGCGGTGATGACGTTCGTGCTGACGGCAGCGACGGCAACGGCCCAGGACCCGAAGCAGGTCTACACTCGCCCGGCCCTGCCGCCCCGGGAGGCCCTCGACCGGCTTAACCTGAAGCTGGGGTGGTACGTCGGCGTGCCCATGGACGGGACGCGCGACGGCATCTTTACCTTGCAGTTCGCCGGCCGGCAGATACTGGTGCAGACCCGCAGCGGCCTGATCCTGGCCCTGGATCGCGACACCGGCCAGACCCTCTGGCGCAACCGGGTGGGCGTCCCTTACGAGGTCTCCCATCCGCTGGGCTATAACCAGAAGGCGGTCTTCGTGGTTCACGGAACCTGGCTGTACGCCCTGGACCGCGCCACCGGCGCCTTGCAGTGGCAGTTCAACCTGCCCGACGCGGCCTCGGCGGGACCTGCGGCCGACAGCGAGCAGATCTATCTCGGTCTCAACGGCGGCGGGCTGATTGTCTATTTGCTGCCGGAGGTCAGCCGCCACCAGGTCACGCTCACGGGGATCGCGGCCAACAAAAATTACCTGCCGCGGGAGGAGCGCGGGAAGGTGACCCATGCCCCGACTTTCTACGGCGGCACCAGCGGCACCGGTGCCGGTATCGGGCCGTTGGCCTCGGCGGCGGTGGCCGGCCGCTCGCGGGAAAGCGGACCGCAGCCGGTCCTCCGCTCGACCGGCCGGGCCGGCATCGACGTCGAACAGCCCCCCCTGCTGACCAATGCCGAAGTGCTCTGGGCCGGTGCGAACGGCACTGTCGCCGTCGTGCCCAAGAGGACCGACATCTCCCTCCGGCCGTACCGCTTCCTGGCCGAAGGGCGGATCTCGGTGCCGCCGGCGCAGTACGGCGACACCGCCTACATCGCCGCCCACAACGGCAGCCTGTACGCCCTGCATGTCCCCTCGGGCAAGGTGCTGTGGCGCTTCACCGGCGGCAATCCGATCACCCAGAAGCCCGCGGTGACCAACGAGGATGTCTACGTTGCTCCCGACGGCAGCGGGTTGTACCGCCTCGACCGGCTCACGGGAGATACCATCTGGCGGAACCGCACCGCCGAACGCTTCCTGGCGGCCAATCCGAAGTTCGTTTATGCCGCCGACCGCCACGGCCGGCTGATGGTACTGGACCGGGCCCGCGGCACGACCCTGAGCGTCTACGACGGCACGCGCGAGTTTGTCTGGCCGATCAGCAACGAACACACCGACCGGCTGTACCTGGCGGCCCACAGCGGGCTGCTGGTCTGCCTGCACGACCGCGACTACGAGGCCCCGCTCGTCACCAAGGAGGATCAGGAGAAACTGCTGGCGCCGCCCGATCAGCCCCAGGCGGACGCCCCCTTCCGGCCGGACCAGACAGTGCCTACAGTGCCCGGTGATAAGCCGCCGGGGCCGCCCGGCGACAAGCCACCGGCCTTGCCGGGCGAGAAGATGCCGGAGAAACCCGGCGCCCCAGGCGGATAAATGGCAACCTTGCCGGGGAGACGCCAGTGACCCGCTGGTGCTGGCTGGTCGGGATGGTGCTGCTGCTGGTAGTCGGTGTACCGCTGGCCCTGCCGCTGGCCGACTTGCTCAGTCAACCGTCGGCCTGGCGGGTCTGGTCGGAGGCTGACCGGCTGTTCCTGCTGGCCCGCAACACCTTCCTCCTGGTGGCCGGCACCCTGGCCCTGGCACTGCCCGGCGGCATCCTCGGAGCTATCCTTCTCTACCGCACCGATCTTCCCCTGCGGGGGTTGCTCCGTTTCCTGACCATCCTGACGTTGTTCGTGCCGCTGCCGTTGTTCGCCTCGGGCTGGCAGGCGGCCCTGGGGAGCGGCGGCTGGCTGCCGGTGGCCGTCTGGAGCACACCCCCGCCGGACGCCCCGGCCAGCTCGCCGACCGGCCCGACCTGGAAGCCGTGGGCCCAGGGGATCGGGGCCGCCGCCTGGGTCCACGCCGTCGCTGGCCTGCCCTGGGTGGTCCTGCTGGTCGGCACCGGCTTGTGCTGGGTCGAGCGCGAGTTGGAAGAAGACGCCCTGACAGCGGCGGGGCCGGCCCGCGTGCTGCGGCGCGTCACACTGCGGCGGGGCGCGGCGGCCATCGGCGCGGCCGCCCTCTGGGTGGCGCTGCTGACGGCGACAGAGATCACCGTCACCGACACGATGATTGTCCGCACCTTTGCCGAGGAGGTCTACAGCCAGTTCGTCCGCCCCGAGCCCGGCTCGCCGATGGCCAGCCCGGAGCAAGAACTAGCACGGGCCATGGCGGTGTCGCTGCCGCAGGTCGTCCTCGCAGGGGCGCTGGTGCTGCTGGCCGTACGCCGCTGGGAGCGGACATTGCCGCCGCCCGAGACGCGGACCCGGCCGCCGTATCTATTCCGTCTCGGCCGGGCGCGCTGGCCCTGTCTGCTCGTGGTGCTGGCGGCGGTCGGCGGGCTGCTCGTGGTGCCGCTGGCCAGTCTGGTCTGGAAGGCGGGGCTGGGCGGCAGTCCTGAGGCGTGGTCGCTCCAGACGGTCCTTGCTGCCGTGAGGAAGGTGCTGCGGGCCCAGGAGCGACTGGTGGCCGACAGCCTGCTGACTGCCGGGCTGGCCGGCGCGGCTGCTGCCGGGCTGGCGTTGCTGGCCTGCTGGTTGGCGACGGAACGACGCTGGTTCCGCCTGGCTGTCCTGGTCCTGGCGGTCACCGCCTGGGCCCTGCCTGGGCCATTGATCGGCATCGGCCTGAAAGAAACCATCGACCGGATGATGAACCTGGAGGACCGAATCGTTGGAGCCGACCGATCGGCGACCGCAGGGACCACGGCCGAGGGGTCTACTAAGACCCAACCGCCGACGGACAAAGCGTCTCTCTTTCGGCCGGTGCGGAAGGCGCTCTACGAGGGGCCGTCGCCGCTGCCGGTGATGTGGGCCTATCTGGTGCGTTTCTTTCCTTTCGCGGTGGCGCTGCTGTGGCCGGTGGTCCGGCTGGTGCCGCGGGAGCTGCGCGACGCCGCCCGCGTGGATGGGGCCCGGCCGGCGCAAGAGCTGCGTCACGTCGTCTGGCCGTTGAGCGCGGCAGCTGTCGTGCGGGCCGGCCTGGCGGCGGCCGTGCTCGCCCTGGGAGAGCTAAGCGCCAGCAAACTGGTGGCGACGCCGGGGTCGTACCTCTTCGCTCACGAAATCTTCACGGGGATGCACTACGGCATCACCAGCGACCTGGCGGCGCTCTGCCTGGTGCTGCTGGCCTGGGTCGCCCTCGGCGGCGCGCTGGTGGCGGCCCTCGGGCGGCTGCTCAATCGGCCGATGCGGGCAGAGGGTTGCAACTGACGCCCCCCGCAGCGATCATCTCGGGATGCCCACTTATTGAAGGAGCCAACGTCATGACCCCAGCTAACCGAACACGTTCCCTGCCGCTCGTGCTCGCGGCCGCCGCTCTGCTCGGCAGTGCGGCCCATGCTGCCGAGCAAGAAGACTTGACGGTCCTCAAGCCCGACGCCGACAGTGTCCCGCCCCGGCGGATGCTCTACACCTACCTCCAGGCGGAAGCGCAGAAGCACTTCGACGCCCGCCGCAAGGCAGTGGCCGCCCTGACGACGCCGGAAGATGTTGTCAAACGGCAGACGGAATTGAAAGCGAAGTTCCTTGAGGCGCTCGGCGGCTTTCCCGAGAAGACGCCTCTGAACGCCCGGGTGGTGGGCAAGGAGCAGCGCGACGGCTACCGCATCGAAAAGGTCATCTACGAAAGCCGGCCCGACCACCACGTGACGGCGGTTCTCTATCTGCCGGACGGCCAGCCGCCTTTCCCGGGGGTGCTGGTGCCCTGCGGCCACAGCGCCAACGGCAAGGCAGCCGAGCCTTACCAGCGGGTCTGCATCCTGATGGCCAAGAACGGCCTGGCCGTGCTGTGTTATGACCCGATCGGCCAGGGTGAACGCATCCAGCTTCTCACCCGGGAGGGCAAGCCGGCCATCGCGGGGAGCACGTCGGAGCATACCATGGTCGGCGTGGGAGCGCTGCTGGTCGGCCGGAACACGGCAACGTACCGCATCTGGGACGGCATCCGCAGCCTCGACTACCTTGCGAGCCGGCCGGAGATCGATCCGAAGCGGCTGGGCTGCACCGGCAATTCGGGCGGCGGCACGCTGACGGCGTACCTGATGGCGCTGGACGAGCGGATCGTAGCGGCGGCGCCGTCGTGCTACATCACTTCCCTGGAGCGGCTGTTCGCCACCATCGGGCCGCAGGACGCCGAGCAGAACATCACCGGCCAGGTCGCCTTCGGCATGGAGCACGCCGATTATGTGACCATGCGCGCGCCTCGGCCCACGCTGATCTGCATCGGCACCCAGGATTACTTCGATTACACCGGCGCCTGGACCACCTTCCGCGAGGCGAAGCTGCTCTACGGCCTGCTAGGGTACGGCGAGCGGGTGGACCTCTTTGAGTACAACGACCGGCACGGCTTCTCGAAGCCACGGCGGCAGGCGGCCATGCGCTGGATGCGCCGCTGGTTGCTGGGGAAGGACGACGCCCCCAGTGAGGGCGACTTCCCCATCTTCAAGGATGAGGAGCTACAGTGCACGCGCACCGGGCAGGTGCTGGAGGACTTCAAGGGGAAGTCGGTCTTTGACCTGAACGCCGAGCGCGAGAAAGAGCTAGCCCGGCAGCGGGCCGCGCTGCCGCGGCAACGGTTGCCCGAGGCGGTGAGGCGGCTGATCGCCCTGGCAACGCCGATCCCGCCGGCCAAGGCTCTTCCCCTGGCCGGCCCGGCCCTTGACCGCACCAATTACACCATCACCCGGCAGCTCTTTGAGACGGAACCGGGCATTCGGGTGCCGGGCCTGCTCTTCCAGCCGAAGGGGCAGGAGAAGAAGCAGCTGCCGCTGGTCCTCTACCTGCACGGCGACGGCAAGGCAGCCGATGCGGGGGTCGGCGGGCCAATCGAAAGGTTGGTGCGGGCCGGCCAGCGAGTGCTGGCGCTCGACCTGCGCGGCATGGGGGAGACCGCGCCGGGCACGCCGTCGGCCAAGGGGCCAGGTTACTTCGGCCTCGACAGCAAGGAGGCGTTCCTAGCCTTGCACCTGAACCGGCCGCTGCTGGGCCAACGTGTGTACGATGCCCTGGCGGTGCTGCGCCACCTGGGGCAGGGCAGCCCACTCGACGAGGTTCACGTCATCGGTGTCGGCAGTGCCGGCCCGATCGCCCTGCACGTCGCGGCTTTGGAGCCGCAGGTCGATCGGGTCACGGTCGAACGCGCGGTAGTTTCCTGGTCAGCCGTGGTGCATACGCCCATCAGCCGCAACCAGTTGACCAATGTGGTCCCTGGGGCGCTGGCGGTCTACGACCTGCCCGACCTGGCGGCCGCGGTCGCGCCCCGGTATGTGACCATCCGCGCGCCGGTGACGCCGGACGGCAAGCCGGTGGCGCAGGCCGCGCTGGAAGAGGCGTATGCCGCGTGCCGGCAGGCCTATGCGAAGTGGCCAGACCGGTTGATCCTTCAGGCCGAGCCGTGACCTTCTTGCTCCCCTCTCTCCCCGTTGCGGGGGAGAGGGGAGAATTGTCCGAGGACGACCATGATTCTTCAAGACCGCGTCGCCCTGGTCACCGGGGCCGGCCGGGCCATCGGCCGGGCGATCGCGCTGCGTCTGGCCCGCGACGGCGCCGACGTGGTGCTCGCCGGCATTATCGAGGAGGAATTGAAATCGGTTGCCGCGGAGGTGGGGCAGCTCGGCCGCCGCGCTCTGGTCGTGCCCGCCGATGTGACGCACGAGGACCAGGTGCGGGCGATGGCCGACCGGGCGCGGCAGGCGCTCGGCCGAATCGACATCCTGGTAAACAACGCCGGCATCATCGGCCCGACGGCGCCGGTGGTGCAGGTGGAGCGTGCCGCGTGGGACGAAGTGCTGGCGGTCAACCTGACGGGGGCCTTTCTCTGTTGCAAGGCGGTGGTACCGGAGATGATCGCCCGCCGCTCCGGCAAGGTGATCAATATCGCCTCGGTGGCCGGCAAGATCGCCTACGCGCTCCGCAGTCCCTACGCGGTGTCCAAGTGGGGCCTGATCGGCCTGACGCTGACGTTGGCCAAGGAAGTGGGTGAATACAACATCCAGGTGAACGCCGTCTGTCCCGGCCCAGTCGCCGGCGCGCGGATGCGGCGTGTCATGGAGCAGCGCGCCCGCGAGTTGGGGCAGCCGGTCGAGGAAGTCGAGCGGACGTATGTGCAGACGACGGTGCTGAAACGGATGGTCACGGAAGACGACGTGGCGGCGCTGGTAGCGTTCCTGGCCTCGCCGCAGGCGGACAACATCACGGGACAGGCCATTGACGTCTCGGCCGGTTACGCGCTTTGAAGGGGTCCTGACGAGGAGGTGATCATGAACTTAGCCGATCGCAAAGAGCGCGGCCTGAAGCTGCTTCAGCAGATGCTTGGCCCGGCACAGGCGGAGCAGACGCGGCAGGCCTGGCGCGATATCTGCCCCGATTTCGAGGAGTACGTTGTCGAGTTCCTCTCGGGCGAGATCTGGAGCCGGCCGCAGCTCGACCGGCGCACCAAGAGCCTGGCCACCATCGCCGCCCTGGCCGCCCTGGGCCGGTCGCTGGGCCTGGAACTCAACATTCGCATGGCACTGCGCAACGGCGCCAGCCGGCAGGACATCATCGAGACCCTGCTGCACATCGCGCCCTACGCCGGCTTCCCCGCCTGCTGGGAAGGACTGACCCTGGCCCGCAAGGTCTTCCAGGAAGCGGACGCCGCCCCATCCGGGGCGTGACGACCGCACACGGAGGAGGCAAACATGGTGTTTCAGAAACAACTCACGATCCGTACTCGCGGCCACGGCGACATGCATGACCTCACCGAGCAGGTGGGCCGGATCGTGGAGCAGTCGGGCGTCCGGGCGGGGCTGGTCAACGTCTTTCACGTCGGCAGCACCGGGGCAATCGGGACCATCGAGTTTGAGCCGGGGCTGAAGAAAGACCTGCCGCAGCTGCTGGACCGCCTGATTCCGCCGGGCGCGCACTACGCCCATGAGCAAACATGGCACGACGGCAACGGCCATTCGCACCTCCAGGCGACGCTGCTGGGGCCGTCCTTGACTGTGCCGCTAAGCGACGGCCGGCTGGTGCTGGGGACCTGGCAGCAGATCATCCACCTGGAATGCGACGTCCGGCCGCGCGAGCGGACCATCGTGGTAACGGTGCTGGGAGAGTAATGAGCAAGTCAGGAGGGGGGCCCCGTTCATGCCTCTTCCCTTTGACGCCACCATGAAGGATCTGGTCCAGGCTTACCTGCCTGACTACCTGGCCCAGTTGGGGCTGACCCATCCCGGCCCCGTCAAGACGATCAACGTCGATCTGTCCACGGTGACAGCACAGGCCGACATCGTGGTGCAGGTCGGTGAACCGGTCCAGTGGCTGATTCACCTGGAGTTCCAGACGACCTACGCAGCTAACCTGCCCCGGCGGCTCTTAATGTATAATGCGCTGTTACATGAGCGCTACGGAGTGCCGGTGGACACCGTGGTCGTGCTTTTGCGGCGTCAAGCCGACGGACCAACCATGACTGGTTCGGTGCGTTATCAGGCACGGCCGGGGCGCGGCGGTATGGACTTCGGCTTCGAAGTGGTGCGGCTCTGGCAAAGGCCGGTTGAGGCCATTCTGTCGGGCGGCCTGGGGTCTCTCCCCTTGGCTCCTCTCTGCCAGTTGCCACAACAGGCATCACCAGAGGAAGCGCTGTCGGGAGTGCTTCATCAGATTGAGGAGCGCCTGGCCCGGGAAGCGCCCCCGCAGGATGCCGCCAAACTGATGACCGCTACCTTTGTGTTGACCGGGATGCGCGTCTCCCGTGACATCCTTCTCCAATTGTTTGGAGGAATTCGCATGATGAGAGAATCATCCGCCTATGAAGTCATCCTCGATGAGGGACGGCTCGACGAGGCGAAGAGGTTCTTGCTGCGCCTAGGTCAGCGGAAGTTCGGCCCTCCAGGCGAGCAGGTAGAAGCGGTCCTCCGGTCGATCACTGACCTGGAACGGTTGGAGCGGATGGGCGATCGATTGTTGGTAGCTGCGACCTGGCAAGAGTTACTCGACACGCCCTGAGGTTACACTCCAACCACCAGCTGCAAGAGGACCACGGCGAACAGGCCGATGCTGACGACGGCGTTCACCTGGAAGAACGCCTGGTTGACGCGGCTGAGGTCGTCCGGCCGGACCAGCCAGTGCTCATAGACCAGGAGGCCCGTCACCGCCGCCACGCCGACAAGGTAGATCACCCCCAGGTGAGGGGCCGCGGCCCAGTAGAGGGCAAACAGCAATCCCACCATCACGGCGTGGCAGAGCATCGCCACGCGGAGGCCGGCGCGCACGCCCAGCCGGGCCGGCACGCTCTTCAACCGCGCCTGGCGGTCGAAGTCCACATCCTGGCAGGCGTAAAGGATGTCGAAGCCGGCCACCCAGAAGAGCACCGCCAGCCCCAGCACCACCGGCGCCGCCAGCGCCTCCATCCCGCGGATGGCGACCCACGCCCCCACCGGAGCCAAAAACAGCGACGCCCCCAGCCAAAAGTGCGACAGCGACGTGAACCGCTTGGTGTAGGAGTAGCTACCGATCACCAGCAGCGCCGGCACCGCCAGATAGAACGGCCACCAGTTGCCCGACGACGCGACAAAAATCAACGTCGCGGCGATGAACGCCGCCGCGCAGACGGCCGTGAACAGCCAGACGGCCGAGCGCGTGAGTCGGCCGGTCGGCAGGTGGCGCCCAGCGGTGCGCGGGTTGGCGCTGTCGAACGGCTGGTCGGCCAGACGGTTGAAGGCCATGGCGGCGCTGCGGGCAAAGACCATGCAGAGCAGGATGCCGAGCAGGTCGAGCCCCAGCGCGGGCCACGCCACCGCTTGGCCGTGCCACCGATCTTTCCATGCCAGCACCGCACTGGTCAGGGCGAACGGCAGGGCGAAGACGGTGTGGCTGAAGCGAATCAGTTCCAGCAGCAGCCGAACGCGGTGGAACATGACGGGGAACCCGGAACAGCGAACGGCCGACCCACGCGGATCGGCGCAGATTAAAGATAGAGGAAACAAGGGGAGAAGGAAGGGAAACGGTGGGCCCCGGTGTTCGTGGCGACGGGCGGCCCGCCTGACGCCCCGAGCAATGCTGAAACCGCGGAGAGGCTCTTGATCGTGCCGACTGATCGGCTACAATCCTGGCACCTTTCCTGTCTTTCGTGAGAGACGCCCAATGAGCGCCGAATCAAGCCGCCGCCCCGACCCTTCCCCGACCGGCTCTCTCTCCCCAGAGCCCGGCCTGGCCCCCACGCTGCCGCCCGCACCGCCGCCAGGCAATGGCGCGGAGACCGAGACGCTGCCGCCCGCGCCGGTTCCCTCGGTCGGAGAGGAGCCGGTCGTCGCCACGCTGCCTCCCGGGCCCACCGTTGATTCGCCCTCTCCGGTTGCCGACCGGGTGAGCATCCCCGGCTACGAGGTGCTGCGGGAGCTGGGGCGCGGCGGCATGGGGGTCGTCTACCAGGCGCGGCACCTGCGGCTCAACCGCGTCGTCGCCGTGAAGATGATCCTGGCCGGCGGCCACGCCAGCGAGACCGACCTGGTGCGTTTCCTGGCCGAGGCCGAGGTGGTCGCCCAGCTGCAACACCCCAACATCGTCCAGATCTACGAGACCGGGCAGCACCAGGGGCTGCCCTACTTCACGCTGGAGTACGTCGGCGGCGGCAGCCTGCACGCCAGGCTGGCCGGCAGGCCGATGCAGCCGCCCGAGGCGGCGCGGCTGGTGGAGCAGCTGGCCCGCGGCGTCCACTGCGCCCACCAGCGCGGCATCGTCCACCGCGACCTCAAGCCGGCCAACGTCCTCCTGGCGGAAGACGGTACACCCAAGGTGACCGATTTCGGCCTGGCCAAGCGGGTGGAGGGCGGCAGCGGCTTGACCGCGACAGGGGCGGTGCTGGGCACGCCCCAGTACATGGCGCCGGAGCAGGCCGAGGGCAAGGGGAAGAACGTCGGCCCGGCGGCGGACGTCTACGCCCTGGGGGCGATCCTGTACGAGTGTCTGACGGGCCGGCCGCCCTTCCAGGGGCCAACGCCCTTGGACATCATCGTCCAGGTGGTGGCCGACGAGCCGGTGGCGCCGTCGCGCTTACAACCGAAGCTGCCGCGCGACCTGGAGACCATCTGCCTGAAGTGCCTGCAGAAGGAGCCGCACAAGCGCTATGGCAGCGCGGCGGAACTGGCAGCGGACTTGCGGCGTTTTCAGGCGGGGGAGCCGATCACGGCGCGGCCGGTGGGAATCCGGGAGCGGGTGGTGAAGTGGGTGAAGCGCCGGCCGGCGGTGGCGGCGCTGTTGGGGCTGGTGGTGCTGCTGACGGCGGCGGGACTGGGCGGCATCGCCTGGGCCTATGGCGAGGCGGTGCGCGAGCGGAACAATGCGCGAACAGCGGCCGAGAACGCCCAGCGCGAGAGGGACAACGCCCTGAAGGCGGAAGCTGAGACGCGGAAGCAGAAGGAGACAGCAGAGAAGGCGGAGAAGGAGGCACGCCAGCAGAAGGAAGCAGCAGAGAAAGCGGAAGCGAAGGCGAAGGAGCGTGCGGAGGAGATCCGTCGTCAGTTGGCCAACAGTCAGGTGATGCTGGCGGACGCGGCCTGGCGGGAGGGACATGTCGCGCTGGCCCAGGATCGGCTGGATGAGGTGCCGGCGGATCTGCGTCGCTGGGAGTGGCATTACCTCAAACGCACCTGCGCTGGCGCCATCTTCACCCTCATGGGGCACACCCACTTTGTCACGAGCGTGGTCTTCAGTCCGGACGGCCAGCGCCTGGTCAGCACCGATGCTGTCGGCAACACCCTGGTCTGGGACATCCAGACAGGCCAGCGCCTGAATGAGCCCCCGCCCAAAGCGCTCGCTCCGCCGGGCCGCCACAGCCCTGACGGGCAGCTCTTTGCCCACATCGATGGTGCCACCATCCGCCTGCTGCGGCCCCCCGACGCCAAGGAACTGCTCATCCGCCGTGCCCGCACCCGCCTCGACCCCGACTGGCACCGCGAACAGGCTGGCCTGCGGCAGAAGGAGAAGAACGCCCTGGCCGCCGCCTTCCACCTCGAACAGGTTCTCCGCGCCCAGCCGACCGATCGAGCCCTGGCCAACCGATTAAGCCAGGTCCTGTCCCAAGCGGTCCAGCAGCAGCCCGAGGTGGCGGCGACACGGCGGCGGCTCGCCCTGGTGCAGCTGCACACCGGCCAGGCCGACGCCTTCCGCACCAGCTGCCGCGAGATGCAGCAGCGTGCCCGGGCTGACAGCGCCAGCCTGTACGAGCGCCTGCTGACGGTACGCACGGCCGTGCTGCGTCCGGACACGCTGGCCGAGCCGGAGACGTGGCTGCCGCTGTTGCCGCCGGGGGAGAAACTGCTCCGCGGCGCCGTACTCTGCCGGGCCGGCAAGCATGTGGAGGCGGTGCAGGAATTGGCCGAAGAGAAGTCGCCGCTGGCCTGCCTGTTCCGTGCGTTAGCGGAGCAGGGCCGCGGCAACCGGGAGGCGGCCCGCCAGGCCCTCGATGAGGCCCTCAAGCAGCTGCCGCCGGAGAAGCTCAACCTGTTCGAGCACACGCCGCTGCCCTGGCCCGAGCAGGTCGAGATCGCCGCCCTCCGCGCCGAAGTCCAGGGCCTCTTGAAGGCCGGTCCTCCCTGAGAGGCCGCGGCCAACCTGGCGGTGGTCTCAGGACATCACGGTTGGGAAAGGATGCCGCTAGCCGGCCGCGGCGGCGCTCTCCTTCGGGGCGGTCTTGAGGTAATACTGACGGCATTCGCGCTCCCGGCCGCGCACCACGCGCCGGCCGCGCAGGTCGCCGCGCGTCTCGGTCACCACGGTCCGCTGCCCCGAGGTGTAGCCGTCCTCGAAGTAGATCACCACCCAGTCAGTCGTCCGGCCCAGGCGATGGGCCAGGGCCGTGTTCGAGAAGGCCGCCCGGAAGTACCAGCCGTCCCGGCTCACCTGGAAGACCGGCAGCCACGGCTCGTTCTGCGGGTTGAAGCGACGCGGCGAGACCGTCGGCAGCGTTTTCCGCTCGGCCAGGTCGCGGTACTC
>DATLYH010000147.1:0-8682 GCA_035575035.1 Gemmataceae bacterium | reverse complement strand
CCGCCGCCCATCGGGTGGTTGACCGGGTTCATCGAGGTGCCGCGGTTGTGCGGCTTGCGCCCCAGCCAGCGTTTCCGGCCGGCCTTGCCCAGGCTGATGTTCATGTGCTCGGCGTTGCCCAACACGCCGATAGTTGCCCGGCACTCCGAGCTGACGCGCCGCACCTCGCCGGAGGGGAGGGTAATCTGGGCCCAGCGGCCCTCGCGGGCGGTCAGGGTGGCGCTGGTGCCGGCTGCGCGGCAGAGCTGGCCGCCGCGGCCGGGCTGCAATTCCAGATTGTGGATCGCCATGCCCAGCGGGATCTTACGCAGCGGCAGACAGTTGCCGACGCGCGGCTCGGCATCCTCACCGCTGACAATGCGGTCGCCGGCCTTCAACCCCTCGGGGGCCAGGATGTAGCGCCGCTCGCCATCCTCATACTCGACCAGGGCGATCCGGGGCGAGCGGTTCGGGTCGTACTCGATGGACAGGACGGTGGCCCAGATGTTGTCCTTGCGGCGCTTGAAGTCAATGATGCGGTACATCCGCTTGTGCCCGCCGCCGCGGAACCGGGTGCAGATGATCCCCTGGTTGTTGCGGCCGCCTTTCTTCTTGTACGGCCGCAGGAGCGATTTCTCCGGCCGGTTCTTCTTGCCATACGTTAGGTCGGCGAAGTCACTAACCGAACCCTGGCGTCGGCCCGGCGTCGTCGGCTTGTATTGACGAATACCCATGCTTCACCTGGGGTGAGGGGTGAGTGGTATCAAGACCTCCTCACCACAACTGTTTAGAAGAATTCGATCCGATCTTCCTCGTGGAGCGTGACGATCGCCTTCTTCCAGTTGGGGAGCCGGCCCACCTGGAAGCGGTAACGGCGCTTCTTGCCCACCCGGTTTTGCGTCCGCACCTTCTTGACGCGGACATTGAACAACTCCTGCACCGCATGCTTGATCTGCTCCTTGGTCGCCCAGAGGTTGACCTCGAACGGATAGGCGTTGCGGTGTGTGAACTGGTGCGTGCCTTTTTCGGTGATCAGCGGGCGGATGATGATCTGGTGCGGCTCCAGCTCCGGTCCCCGCCTTGTCTTTGTCGGTTGCGTATTGGCCATGACTCGGCTCCTCTAAGGCTGTTCACCCGCCTGCCCCTCGGCCGCTTTCGATTCGGTGGTCTGCCCCTCGGCTGGCGGAGCGCCTTTGCGGCGCAGTTCGTCCAGGGCGGCCCGGGTCAGCAGCAGCCGCTTGGGCCGCAGCACCGCGTAGGCGTTGAACTGCGACGTCGGCAGAATCTCCACCCCGGGGATGTTCCGGCCCGACTTGTACAGCGTCAGATCATAGCCGGCCGTCCCGATCAGGCAGGTGGTGCCATCCAGCTTCAACGCCTTCAGGATACCGGCCAGCGTCTTGGTCTTGATCTCGGGCAGGGTCAGGTCGTCGATGACGACCGTCTCGTTATCCTGGAACTTGCTGAGCAGGGCCATGCGGGTGGCGGCCCGGACTGCCTTCTTGGGCAGGTGATACTCGTAGTCGCGTGGCTTGGGCCCCTTGGCGGTGCCGCCGCCGCGGCGCTTGTTGGTCCGCCGGGTGCCGACCCGAGCATTGCCGGTCCCTTTTTGCCGGAACAACTTCCGGGTGCTCCCCTCAACCTCGCCGCGGCGAAGCGTCGAGTGGGTGCCGGCCCGCTGGTTGGCCAGGTGCATCAGGACCACGTCGTGCAGCAGCTGGCGGTTGATCTTCCCTCCGAACTCGTTCGGGTCGATCTCGACGGTTCCAACCGACTCGCCCTGGCGGTTGTAGACGTTCAGCGTCAACATGGGTGTACCCAACCGTCGCCGGCCGCCGGGACACGCCGTCCGGGTCGGGCCGGGGAAACAAAGGGCCGCCGGACTCGCCGCACGGGAGTCCCGGGGCCGTCTTCCGATACCATACTTGGATTATGACAACCTACCCCGGCCGCAAAGGGGACGGGGGAGAAGCGGCGGGAGCATTGCGGCCGGTGCGGCCGGACTCAGCCTGTCGTCCCGGCTAGCACCCGGATCTTGATGTCCACACCGGGCGGCAGGCTCAGCCCCTTGTTGAGGGCCTCAATGGTCTTGCCGGTCGGCTGCAGGATGTCGATCAGGCGCTTGTGGGTGCGGATCTCGAACTGCTCCCGCGACTTCCGGTCAATGTGAGGGCTGCGCAGCACCGTGTAACGTTCGATGCGCGTCGGCAGCGGGATGGGGCCGTGGACGCGGGCGCCAGTGTCCTGGGCGGTGCGGACGATCTCATGGGCCGTCCGGTCCAGGATCTCGTGGTCGTATGCCTCCATCCGGATGCGGATGCGCTCGCTCGGGATGCCCGCCAACGATTCCTCCTCGCGTCGCTACGCCGTCAGGTCTCCAAGTGGGAAAGTATCACCCTATACCTAGCACGAACCTCTGTCAAGAGGCCCTGTCAAGGAATCATTGTATAGAGGCCGGGTTCCAAGCGTCAGCGCGGAATGCACTCGTCTCGCTCCGCACCCCAGGCGCCAGCGCGGGGCACGGCTCGGGAGGTTTTGCCTCTCCGTTCTCAGGAGGCCAGTCCCAGGGCGCGGCGCTTCTCCCAGATGAACTTCACATGATGAGGGATGTGGTTGATAGCAGTGGTCAGGAGGTCTTCCAGAGTGCGCGGCCCGCGCTCATTGTGGACGCCCACGCGGGCTAGCGCCTCGGCCGGCAACGTCCGCAGGATGCGGGCCATCTGCCGGCGTGTCTGGTCGATGATCGTCAGTTCCTCGTCCAGGTCGCGGTCATGGTAGGCGAGGGCGGCGACAAAGCGGTTCTCGTCGGCGCCCACCAGCATCGGCCGGTCCAGGGCGATGACGCGCTTCATGCGGTCGGCGAAGATCGGCTCGAAGTCGGCCAGGTGGCAGACGACTTCCAGGGTGCTCCACTTGCCGGGCACTGGGCGGGCCAGGAGCTGCTCCCGGCTCATGCCGGCGACGGCCTCGCGCAGCATCCGCGCGCCGTCCAGGTAGGTGTCGATCAGCTGCGGCAGTGCGGCCATGACACGGCTCCCTAACGGACACAGGAGACGGCCCCGGCAGTCCGCTCTCGGGGCTCCCCTGACCATTTACGCGAATGCGGTCGGCCGCGTCAACCCGCCTTCCGGGCCAACTTCTCACGGAGCAGGGCAATCTGTTGGCGGCGCTGCCCCTCGGGGGCATAGGGGTCGAACTGGTCGGCGCAGTCGCAGACCTGCTGCATCACCTCGAAGGCATACCGCCGCAGATCGACATCGCGCCGCTCCAGTGCCTCCAGCAGGGCCGGCAGTGCTGCCGGGCCGCGCTGTACCAACTCGGCAGCGGCGGCAGCCCGGTCCTCGGTCTTGAGGCGCTCGATGAGCCGGTGGATCTTCTCCTGCTCCACCACCAGATGGACGGCCGATGCCGGCGCCGGCTCGGGAGCAACGGCTGGGGCGGCGGCGAAACTGTTGTCGTTGAAGCTGTTGCCCAGGTATTCGCTGATGGCGATGGGGTCATGGATGATTTTCTGCGGCGGGCCGTGAGTCCGCACCTGGCCATCCTTGATCAGATAAGAGCGGTCGGTGATCTTGAGCGTCTCGCGGACGTTGTGGTCGGTCAAGAGAATGCCGATCCCTTGCCGGCACAGGTCGCGGACAATCTGCTGGATGTCGGCAATGGTCTTCGGGTCGATGCCGGTGAACGGTTCATCGAGGAGAATCAACAGCGGCTCGCAGACCAGGCAGCGGGCGATCTCCAGCCGGCGTTTCTCGCCGCCGGACAGCCGGGCGGCGCTGTTCTTCCGCACTCGGTTGAGGCCGAACTGTTGCAGCACCTCGTCGGTGCGTTGCCAGCGCTCGCGGCGGGTGAGCTTGCGGCCGAGGCTGCGGCAGATCGGCATCGCCTCGAGGATGGCCAGGATGTTCTGCTCGACGGTCAGCTTGCGGAAGACGCTGGTTTCCTGAGACAGATAGCCCATCCCCAGCCGGGCCCGGCGGTACATGGGGAGGGGGGTGACATCGTGGCCGTTGAAGAAGACATGGCCGGCGTTGGGGGCGATCTGGCCGGTGGCCATGCGGAAGCTGGTGGTCTTGCCGGCGCCGTTAGGCCCGAGCAGCCCGACCACCTCGCCGGCGTCCACGTCGAAATCGACCCCATCCACGACCTTGCGGCGGCCGTAGAATTTGACCAGGCCCCGCACCTCGAGAAGCGCCATCTTTGGTCCTCCTGCCCGGGCGTTCGCCCACCCCCTCACGCCGACCGCCGATACGCCTGCTGCCCTGAGTGGGCCGGCTTGACCGCCCGGCCGCATGTCAGGACGAAGGGGAGCGGTCCGCCGCGACGGCGCTGGCTGATCTGGTCAAAGCCACTGGCCCGGTATAGCTGGCGGAACCCCTCGCTTGTCAGGTGGCGCACCGGCCCCTCCACCAGGACCACCAACACGTCGAAGAGCAGCCGGCCCCACCAGCGGTCGCGGTCGCCGTCGATGATCAGCAGCCGTCCCCCCGGCCGCAAGACGCGGTGCATCTCGGCCGCCACCCGGTCCTGGTACGGGAAATGGTGGAAGCAGTGCGTGCAGGTGACCACATCAAAGGCGTCGTCAGCGAAAGGGAGCCGTTCGCTGTCTCCTTGCACCAGGTGGAGTCGGCCGCCAGCCAGCTCCTTGAGCTTGCGGCACTCGCGCAGCATGCCGTCGCTTAGCTCCAGGCCCCAAACCTGTGCCGCGGGGAAGCGGCCGAGGATTGCGGCGGCGAGCCGGCCGGTGCCACAGCCGACGTCCAGGACGCGCCGGTCGGCCGCCGTCAGCTCTTCCAGCACCATGCGATGGGCCGGTTCGAAGAAGAACGTTTGCAGCCAATCGCGGTCATAGCGGCTGCTCCAGCGGTCGAACTGCCTTCGGGAGTCAGCGGTCTGATAGACCATTCGGCTATCCTGCCTTCCGGTTTCCTGCCGCCTGCCCCCTCACCCTTCCCTTTCCCCTTCCATAGGGGGGAGGAGAGGGAGAGCCTCCCCCTCTTCCTGCGGGGGAGAGGGTAAGGTGAGGGGGCGCGGGGCGGGCGCTTGCCCGGACTCCTTCAACCAAGCAAGTGGGATGCCGCGGCCGGCCAGGTCCGCGGCTGACACACCCCGCCGCTACGGAAATGGCGACGAGTCCGATGTTTGGGGAGGAGAAGGATTGACAGCGCCGCCGGCCCTGCCGCGGATTCCCCCTGCCGATCGGGGGTACATTTTGTAATTCTTTCCAGGCAGTTGCATTTGACGCCGATGCCCCTGCGATGATCTGATCCTCCAGCCACGGGGTTTCCCAGCCATGCTCCACGACCACCTCGCCGCCGACCTGTACGCGGAAATCTGCCGCATCCCCCTGATCGACCCGCATTCCCACATCAACCCGCATCAGCCGGCAGCGCGGAACCTCGACGACATCCTCGGCTACCACTACTACACGGAGTTGGCCCACTCCGCGGGGATGGACAAGGCGCCCCTGCGGTCGGAGGTCCCGCCGCGCGAGCGCGTCCGGACCATCTTGGCACACATGGACCGCTTCGACAACACGGCCCAGTACGGCTGGTTTGTCGAGATCGCCCAGACCTTCCTCGGCTTCCCCGGTGACCGCGTCACCGCCGCCGACTGCGATCGCCTCTACGACGCCGCCGAGCGCCTCATGGCCCAACCCGACTGGGAGGAGCAGGTGTTGCGGAAGTCGAACATCGAGAAGGTCTTCCTGACCAATGATTTCGACGACCCGCTCGAAGGCTTTGACACAAACCGCTACGTCCCCTGCCTGCGGACGGATGATCTGGTGTTCCACCTGGACAAGCCGGAGGTGCGGCAACGGCTGGCGAAGGCGACGGGGATTGAGGTGGGCGATGGATCCGACCCGCGCCGGGCGGTGACGAAACTGTTTGAGCACTTCACACGTCACGGGGCGAGAGCCTGTGCGATCTCGCTCCCCCCGGACTTCGTTCCCACTGCCGTCACCCGCTGGGAAACGGCCCCGGACCCGAAAGCGCGAAGCCAAGCAGTTTTCTGGATGCTGGCCGAGCACTGCCGCGAGTTCCAGCTCCCCTTCGACCTGATGATCGGCGTCAACCGCCGGGTCTACCGGGAAGGGGTCTACCAGGGGCAGGACCTGTTCGACCAGCGAACCTCGCTGATCCAGTATGCCGAGCTATTCAATGCCTTCCCCGAGGTGACGTTCTGCGTCTCGGTCCTCTCCAGCGGCCAGAACCAGGAATTGGCCAGCTACAGCTGGATCTTCCCCAACGTGGTGACCAGCGGCCACTGGTGGTACTCGAACATTCCGGTTTACATTGAACAGGACCTAAGGGCGCGGCTGCAAGCAGTGCCGAAGACAAAGCAGATCGGTTACTACAGCGACATGTACAAGCTGGAGTTTGGCCTGCCCAAGTACAACATGTACCGCCGCATCCTGGCGAAGGTGCTGGCCGACGATTTCGTCCGTCCGCGCCGGTGTAGCGAGGCGCAGGCAATCGACCTGGCGCGGTTGCTGCTCCGCGACAACGTACGACGGATTTTCAAGGTGTGATAAGGGGTGAGCCGTGCCGCGGCGGGCGGCGCGGCTCACCGAAAGGCGTTAGGGTTTGGGCAGGTCATCAGTGAACATGCTGGCCATGCCCCGGACGATTGGGCTGCCGACAGCGCTGGGTTGGTGATAACCCCACATGTTGTGGACCAACTCGAAGGCCATCAGGGCAGCCAGGAACATCACAAGCACGCTCGGGAACAGGACCAGGGCCGGCATCAGTCCCCAATCGGCCGGCGCAGCCGCGACGGCTGCCCGCTCCTCGGCCTCCTCTTCCTCGAGGGCGCGGCGGCGCCGCGGCCGCTCCTCCTCTTCTTCTTCAAGGGCCACGACCTGGCTGCCGCTGGCCTCGTCGCCGGCGGCATCCTCTTCACTAAGGGCCATGTCGTCGGCGCTTTCCAGCTCCGTGTCAGACTCCTCCAGGGCCACCGCTTCTGAGCCCGACTCCTCATCCAGGGCCGGCACCTCAAAGTCGGTCTCGAAAATGTCCCGCTCTCCCGACTCCTGCTCCCCCGATTCCAGCGGGGCCAGCCCGCCAGCATCCAGGGTCAGTTCGAACTCGCTGTCGGAATCGGATGGGGCCTCTGCCGGTGCAGCCGACTCGCTTGCATCCAGAGTCAGCTCGAACTCGCTGTCGGAGTCCGACTCGACGCCAGACTTCGGACTGGGGGTGCTCCCCGAGTCGAGGCTCAGCTCGAACTCGCTGCTGGAATCCTCCTGGTGACCGGGCGACGGCTTGGGAGTAGCAGCGGCGTCGAGGCTCAACTCAATCTCCATGTCCTCGCCGGTGCCGCCCTGCTCCAGCGAGATGCCGCTGTCGGCCGGGTCTTGCAGGTTGATACCGCTGCCCCGCCCGGTCAGCTCACCCAGGGAAACCGCCTCGTCCGAGTCAAGGTCCAGCGGCGACGAATCGTCCTTGCCGACCGGTGTCAGGTCGAAATCGCTGCTGCTCTCGGTGACCCCTTTCTCCTTCGGGGCGGGGGCCGGCTTGGTGGCATTCAAGTCCGCGTCGGACAACTCGAAGGGCGAGCCGGTCGGTAGGCTGGGCTGCTGGGGGGCTTTAAGGCCGCTGCGGCGCCGCCCCGGGCCGGTGACCCCCGCCTCGCGCAGCTCGGCATCGAGGTCGATCTCCTCGGTGACGGGGGGCTCGGCCTTCTTCTTGCCCGAGCCGGTGCGGCGGGCGCTGCTGGGCTCTTGCTGCAAGCGAATGTCGCTGTCGGAAGCGGATTTCGGCCCCACTGAGCCGAGCAGAACTGTGCCTTCGTCGGTGGCCTCGGGCGCCACCCGGACGTCGCTATCGCTCTCCAGCGGCACGATACGGACGCCGCTGTCCTCCTGGGTCTCAGGGCCGTCCGGCTTGCGCTTGGTGACCTTCTTCGACGGCGGCGGCGAGGGGGGCGGCGGCTCGGCGATCATCTTGACGTCGCTGTCGCTGGCGATCTGGAAATCAACGGCGCTGCCGTCCGGGACTAGGCGGACATCGCTGTCGCTGCCGGACTTCGGCGGCGGGGACTTCGGCCCTGCCAGTTTGCTGCTGCTTGGCTTGGTCCGGCGTTTGCTGCTGGGCTGGTCGCCCCGGCCCAAGTCGCCGAGATCCACTTGGTCGGCCTGGTCGGCGCTCAGCTCGAATTCAAAGGTCTGCGAGTCCCCTTTACGGGGGGCCGGCGAATCGCTCGGTCGAGGCCGCGGCGTGGTTACCTCGCCGAGCTGCAGGTCGGGGTCGCTGCCCCGGCCGAGCTGGCGGGCGCGCTCCTGAATGTCCTGGACGCGGAAGCGCAGGTTGCCGCGGTCGCGGAAGGCCCGGATCTCATTGTGTTCCGCCATGCGGCGCAGCTCGTCCGCCGAAACGCCAAGGATACGGGCGGCCTCTTCGAGTGTGTAGTAGTTCACCATAGTTCGCCCCGCTCCCGGCCGATGGCCGAAGGTAGTGGTTTACCAATCGTTGGGAAGGGTAACCCAGCAGAAGAGGAGGAAGTTTGTCAGATCGCCTAGTTTACCAACATCGATTGTAAACGACCGGAGCTTGAATGCAAGTCCCCTTCGGCGTTGACTTCCGCAATGGCGGCACGAAGGGAGGGGGAACGGCACGGGTTGTCCCGCGGGCGCCCCGGGGACCGCCTGAAGGGAAAATAGCAGACACATGCCGTGTGCCGTCCGCAGCGCCGCCGAAGCAC
>DATLYH010000146.1:0-19838 GCA_035575035.1 Gemmataceae bacterium | reverse complement strand
TCATGGGTTTAGCTATACTGTAAAACCGCGGCCGCTGCCAGCCGGGCTCGGGGTCCTCGGATGCCGGCACACTCACCGACGACAGTTGAAAGATGGTGCGGGGAAGCGAGAGGTTCACCGAGTGAAGGGGGATACTTGCCGTCCCAAGGTGAGGTGGCAGAGACATGGTGTCTTGGAAGCTCACGCCGGCGGCATTGCTGGTCGGCTGGTAGCGAACCGACACAGTTCATTGCTCTCAATGGAAGAAGCCGAGCCAGAAGCTGAAGATCCGCTCGCGGTCGTGCGGGCCCTTGACGACGGGGAAACCGAAGTCCAGGGCGATCGGCACCGGGCCGAGCATCGGCACGATGAAGCGGACACCGACGCCGGCCGCCACCCGGTAATTGCTGATGTCCACCCGCGGTTCGACCGTACCCGAATCGACGAAGCCGACCAGGTAGATCTGATCGTTGGCCCGAACCGGCACCTGGTACTCCAGGCTGTTGAGGAACAAAAAGTCGCCGCCGACATTGAAGCCGTTGACGAAGGGGCCGACGCCGCGGAAGTCGAAGCCGCGCAGGCTGCGGAAGCCGCCCGCGAAGAAGCGCTCAAAAACCGGGGCGTTGGCGCCGGTGATTCCCACCTGGCTGCGCACCGCCAGGACGTGCCGGCCGCTGCCGTCGGGCCGCTGGTAGGTGGTGAAGTACTTGTTCGCCTCCAGGTTGAACACCGGGAAGGTGAAGTCCCCCAGCACCTGTTCGTATGACGCCTCTACCAGGCTCCCTTCCGTCGGCCGCAGGTACGAGTCGCGCGTGTCGCGGGTCACCCCGCCGCGCAGGGCGAACAGGAAATTGTCCCCCCGCACGCTCTGGTAATCAATCGGGGCAAAGAACGGCACGTTGAGCACCTCGACATTCTCGACCCGGATGCCGGCCGAGACGCCCCAGTACTGGCCCAGTCTCCGGCCGAGGGTGATCCGGCTCCCCAGGCGGGTTTCGTCATACTCGTCAAAGCGGCGGGTGAAGTAGTAGCCGCCGACCGTCAGGCTGTTCGGCGTGTCGAACAGGAACGGCTCGCGGAAGGTGGCCGAGTAGCGCTGGAGTTGGGTGCCGGGGACCGCCTCCAGGCGCAGTTCCTGGCCGGCGCCGCGGAAGGCCCGGCCGCTGAGGAAGTCCTCAAAGCTGGTCGGCGGCCGCAGGATGTCGAAGTTCCGCTCATTGAGGACGATGCTGCCGGTCAGGCCGGCGTCCGAGTTCACCCCCACGCCCAGGAGGAAGGCACCGGTACGCGTCTCCTGCACCGTCACCAGGATGTCCTTGAACTCGCTGTCCTCCTCGGGATTGATCACCGTCACCGTCGGACGGACGCCGGTTTCCGGGTTGACCTCGAAGATGTTCAGCCGCGCCAGGTTGCGCTCGGCGACACGCAGGTCAGGGTAGGTAAGGATCTGGCCGGGGAAAAGCGGGACCTGCCGCAGGATGACATTCTGCCGGGTCACCTCATTGCCGACGATGAAAATCTGGCCGACTCGCGCCGGCGGCCGCTCCTGGATCTCGTAGTGGACCAGGCAAACGCCGGGCTCGGGGGAGAACAATTCCTCCTTGATGACGGGGTTGCGGCCGGTATAGCCGTAGTAGTCCTGGATGCGGTTGCGGCCGGCAGTGACCTTGGCTTCATCGTAGAACTCGCCGGGACGGATCACCGTCAGCCGTTCGATCTCCTCCGGTGGGAACGCCTTGATGCCGGAGACCTGCGTACCCAGGACGCGGTAGCGCTCCCCTTCGTGGATGTGGAAGACAAGGGTCACGTAGCGCTGGTCCTCAGACCACTGCGGCTCACAGGAGACGCGAACATCACGGAAGCCGTAGGAGCGGTAGTACTCTTCGAGCTTGGCGACATCGAGTTCGGCCAGGGCCCGGTTGTACTTGCCGCCGAGGAAGCCGAGGAACGCCCGGGACGACTGAATCTGGGTGGCCAGGCGGGCGTCGCTGACGAAGGTGTTGCCGGTGAAGGCGATGCCGCCGACGCGGGCGACCGGCCCTTCGGTGATGTTGAAGACGACGCGGGTGTCGCCGGGCTCGCCCCCCTCGACCAGTTCGACGCTGGCGAAGGGGCGGCCTTCTTCGTGGTACTTGCGCTGAATGGCCTGGGCGGCCATGCGGTTGGCGATCGGGTTGAGCGGCGCCCCTTTGCGCAGGCCGGTCAACTGGTTGAGGTCGTCCGGCTTCATGTGCTTGGCGCCCTGGTAGATGATCTCCTGGATGACGTTGGGGTGCTCGACGAAGAGGAAGTAGACGTTGACCCGTCCGTCGGCGGTGTACTTGAGATCGACCTGAATGTTGGCGAACTGCTTGGTTTCGTAAAGACGGCGAACATCATCGTTGAGGGTCTGCTGCGAGTATTCCTGGCCGGGCCGGGTCTTGATGTAGCCCATGATCCGCTGGGCCGGCACCTGCCGGTTGCCGTGCAGGATGACCTCGGCCACCGTCAGCCGGGTGGAAGCGGGCCCCTGGGCGAAGCTGACCGCAGCTGCCGCGAGCACGCCCAGCAACACGCCGGCAAGGCGGCGCTTCGGCGAACAGGAGCGGTCGATCGCTGGCATGGCTTGGTTCCTGTCGGTCCGGTAGTGCGTTTTTTGGCTCAAGGGGGAGCGACCGATAGCCGATAGGCCGGGCGGCTGTCAAGCCAGCCTTCGCCCGCGCCGGCCGGGCGGGCGGTTTGCGGCGGCGGGACAAGCCTTCCCCCGTTTCGCCGCCACGCGCAACGCAGTGCGGGCGAGCGCGCTCGTCCCCTCTCCCCATCCTCGGGAGAGAGGGAGGAGGGGGCGAGACGCGAGCGGTGCGAAGGTAGCTCGTCGGCGGTTTCTGTTGAGTCTCGGTCAGCCGCGGGGATCGAGACAAGACAGGGTTTGGCGCAGGGTGCCGGGGCTGATACGATGACGAAGGAGGAATTGCGGCCCCTGCTCGCCCTCCCCCGTGCCGGGACTGGGCCGCTTGCAGCCAAATGCCGAAGGCCGTTCCGTTCTATGGCTGGCGGGAGGTGTGCGATGATCCGCGTGCAGAAGATCCTCTATCCGACTGATTTCTCTTCGCATTCCAACCAGGCATACTTTCACGCCATCGCCCTGGCGGAAAGCCACGGGGCCAGCCTGACCATCTTGTACGTCTACACGCCGGGCGCCGCCCAGAAGGGGCGCGACGGTGCGGCTGACCGGAGCTACTGGCAGAGCCAGCTAGAGCAAATCCGCCCGGTGAACCCGCGCATCCCGGTACATCACGTCCTGCTGGAGGGCGACCCGGCGACGGAAATCGTCAAGTACGCGCGCGACGCTGGCATTGACCTGATCGTGATGGGGACACATGGCCGAACCGGGCTGGAACGGCTGCTGATGGGCAGTGTTGCCGAGAAGGTAATGCGGGAAGCCCCCTGCTCCGTATTGGTCGTCAAGCTGCCGCACGGTGCCCCGGCCGCTGACCGCGGCGATGTGGAGGTGGCGGTCAGTCCGACCTAAATTGGCCTGCGGAGAAAGCAGCAGGCACGCTCCGTGTGCCGTCCGCCGGAGCCGGTACGCGGAGTGTGCCTGCTGCTTTTTATTCCGGTCCGGGCGGGTAGGGGCTGGCCCAACTCGGCCCCAGTACGGTGTCGCCGGGGCCTTCGCCCGCCGCAACGCGCCGAAATTCGTTGAGGTAAATGTCATCGCCGGAGCCGAGGAACCGGACCTTAAGGAACTGCACATTGCCGCCAATGAACAGGACGTTCTGCCCCCGACCGCGGTGGTTGGCACTGTTGCCGGGGCCGCCGGTCACGGAGCCCACCTCGAAGGGGGGCTGGTCGGCCATAATCGGCAGGGTGTCGCCCGAGTCCCGGCGCAGGCCGCAGTGGCGGACCCGGCCGTCGAAGCCGCGCTGCCGGTAGCCGAGCGAGTAGGCATAGCAGCCGGCCATCTCGCGGATCGCCTCACGGAAGGCCTGGCGGTCCCGCGCGTGCAGTTCCTCCAATTCCCGGATTGAGCGGGGGGGCGGCGGTTGGCCGTTGCCGGGGCAGGCCACGTTGACATCCTGACCCAGGCCGGCGTCGTGCAACACGGGAACGAAGATGCCGGCCACGTTCCGCGGCGGGTTTTCCTCGACCCGAGGGAAGTCGCCGTTGTGCAGGTTGGCGTAGGTCACCAGCGGCAGATAGATCCGGCGGAGGTTGTTGGCGCAGGCGATGATCTGATGCTGCTGCTTCAACTCAACCAGCCAGGCAGTGCCGACCCCCGCCAGCAACAACAGCACAGAGGCGGCGATCAGCAGGTCGGCCCACCGCCCCCAGCGTCGCGGCGGCGCGGCCGGTACAGTGACCGGCGGCGGGGCAGGCGGCAGTCGGCAACGGCAGCGGTCCTGGGCGATGTAGGCCAGGGTGCGGACCCACAAGCCGGGCGGCGGCTCGGGCGGCTCGGCGTCGGCCGCCAACGGCTCCAGCACCAACCGGAGTTGCTCCAACCGCCGCCGCGCGCCCGCATCGTCGCGCAAGTAGTTCTCCACCTGCCGGTGAGTGTCCGGGTCGAGCGACTTCAGCAGGTAGCCGACCAGGTTCTCGTCCATTGCTCTCAGGCTTCGTACAGGGAGGGCGTTGTGTGCCACGCCTCCTGGAGTTTGACCAGGGCGGCGTGCAGCCGCGATTTCACCGTTCCGACCGGGATGCCGAGGATGTCGGCAATCTCGCGATATTTCAACCCCTGGTAATAGGCAAGGATCAGGACTTCACGCAGGAAATCGGGCAGGCGGTCCACGCTGGCCCGGACTCGTTCCCGGCGTTCCTGGCCCTGGGCCGCATCCAGGGGGCTGGGCCCCCGACTCTCGAGCAATTCCATCAGGTTATGAACTTCCCCCTCACCGGTCTCCTCCCGCTCCTGGTCCAGGCTGATAGCCTGGTGCCGGCCGTTGCGCCGAAGGGCATCGATCGCCTGGTTGGTGGCGATGGTGTAAAGCCAGGGGCGTACCGGCCGGCCCTCCTCGTACTGGCTGCTCTTGAGGTAAACCTGAAGGAACGTGTTCTGGAACACATCCTCCGCCAGGTTGGTATCGCCGAGGTAACGCCGGAGGTAGCCATATAGCTCCCGCTCGTAACGGCGCACAAGTACCCCGAACGCCTCCTTCTGCCCGCGGCAGAAGCGGCGGAGCAATTCCTCGTCGGAGCAGCCAGTGAGGGGATCGGGTAGCTCCACGTTCTCCCTTTGTATTACGCCCGGACCGTTTGCAGGGTTCGTGCGAGGGTTCCTAGGCCTCCTCATGTGAGCGGAAAAGACGGGATCTGTCAAGGATTACCGGCATACCCGATTCCTTTTCGACTTCCGCCGGCGGGCACCTCCAGCCGCTACGGCGGGTCATAACCGCCGGGATTCCAGGGATGGCAGCGGCAGATGCGCCGCAGGCCCTTGCCGGCGCCGCGGAGCGGGCCGTACTTGCGGACCGCCAGGATGAAATACTCGCTACAGCTTGGCGTGAAGCGGCAGACCGAGGGGAGCAGCGGCCGGGCGACGGCCTGGTAGAGCTGCACGGCCGAGATCAACAGCAAAGACAGCAGCACGCTCAGCCCGGCGAGCAGCTTGGTGATCATGACGGCGGCGCCTCCCGGGCCAGTTTCCGCGCCAGCTGCCTGACCAGCCGGGGCAGGGAGCGCTTCAGCTCCTCCAGGGTCGGCTCCTCGTCGCCGCGCGGGATCAACACCAGGTCCAGGCCGACCGGCATTTGATGGCGGGTCAGGCGGAAGGCCTCGCGGTACAGCCGGCGCAGCCGATTGCGGCGAGTAGCCGGGCCGGCCTTGCGCCCCACTGACAGGCCCAGGCGCAGATGGGGCAGGCCGTTCTCGCAAGCATAGACAATCAGAAAATCGTCGCTGACCGAGCGCCGCCGTTCGTAGACGCGGCGGAAGTCGCTGGGCCGTCGCAAGCGCTCGGCCCGACGGAAGCGGTATGATCGGGGCTCGACCTCGGACATGACTGCTTCTCAGGCCCACGGCACGCCGGCGCGGGGGTTCTGCGGGTTCAGCCGGGCGAACTCCTCGATCAACTGGCGGCTGCGCTCGTCGGCGGGGGCGGGAACCAGCACCTTGATCTCGATGTACTGGTCGCCCCCTTGGATGCCGCGGCCGCGGAGCCGGAGTCGGGAGCCGCTCGACGTCCCTGGCGGCACCTTGACGGTCAGCCGGGTGCCGTCCAGCGTCGGCACGTCCACCTTGGTGCCGAGGACTGCCTCGGGCAGCGACAACGGCACTTCCAAGAAGATGTCTTTGCCCTCGCGGCGGAAGTAGGGGTGCGGCTGGATGCGCAACTTGACCAGCAAGTCAGCGCCGCCGGGGCCTTGCCCGGCCAGGCGCAGTTTCTGACCATCCTCGACCCCGGCCGGGATTTTCACCCCCAGCTCTCGGCCGTCGATCCGCAGGGTGACCGTCCCGCCGGTGGCCGCGGTCAGAAACGGGATGGTGGCCTCGGTCTCGACCTCCTCGGCGACCGGCGCCCGGCGGGCCCGCCGGCCGGCGGTACGGCCCATCCCGCCAAAGAGATCGCTGAAATCTGCCCCGCCGAACATCCGCCGGAACAGGTCGCCGGCCTCGTCGATGTCCATGCTCTCGAAGGTGAAGCCCCCGGGTCCGCCGCCGCCCCAGCGGAAAGTCTGCCCGCGCGGCCCGCCTGCCCCAACGCCCTCGTCCGCCCCGGTGAAGCCGAAGCGGTCATACTGGGCCCGCTTGTTCTTGTCGCTGAGGATGTCGTAGGCAGCCTGCACCTCCTTGAAGCGGGCCTCCGCTTGCTTGTCGCCGGGGTTGCGGTCGGGGTGGTACTGCCGGGCCAGTTTGCGGTAGGCCCGCTTGATGTCCTCCTCAGAGGCGTCTCGCTTTACCCCCAGGACTTCGTAGGGATCACGAGGCATGGATCAATTTCGGGTTGCGGCTTGCAGACTGCGGATGGACTCCAGGATTCTTCTTCATTGTAGCGCCTCGGGGTTTCCCGGCCAAGTCGCCCACGGACCCGCTTCGCAGACGGCGGCTGATCCACGAGGACCGTGACCGGCTCCAGGAAACAAAAACAGGAACGGCCCCGAAGGACCGCCCCTGTCACCTGGAGGGTTAGCATGCCTCGATCACTTCGACGGGTCGGCCTCCTTGGCCTTTGGCTCGAACTCTTCGAAGCGCTTCCGCAGCTCCTTGAACAGCTTCTCCGGGTCAGGATCAAAGGCGGGCAGCTTCTCGAACGGGAAGCGGCCATCCCGCAGCATCGGCCAATCCTTCTCGAACAGGGGCGGCCAGAAGAAGCCGAGCGGCCCGGCCCGGAGCTGAACCTTGATTTCCTTGACTTCGCTGCCGCGGAACACCTTGATGGTCGCCTCCTTGCCGGGCTCCAGCTTTTGGACGGCAGCTCGTAGTTCTTCAGGGTTAGCGACCGCCTGGCCGTTGATCTCGGTGATCACGTCGTCCTTCTTCAGGCCGGCCCGGGCGGCGGGCGAATCAGGGAGCACTTCCGCCACCACGACCCCCTTCTCAGCCGTCACCCCCAGTTCCTTCTTGCGCTCGGCCGTCAACTCCTGGGGCCGGACACCGAGGAAGGCGACACGCGGGCGGGGGAAGAACTCGGGGATCGGCGGGAACCGTTCGACGCGCCGCTCGCCCAGGGTTACCTCGACGGTCTGCTCCTTGCCGTCGCGGAGAACTTGCAGCTTCACCTGGTCGCCGGCCTTGCGGCCCTGAATGGCATTGACCACGGCTTCGGGGGCGTTCACCTCTCGGTCATCGACCTTGAGGATGAGGTCGCCCTCTTTCAGCCCCGCCTTGGCGGCCGGACTATCGGGCGTCACCTCACGGATCAGCACTCCTGCCCGGCCGGCCTCCTTCGCCGGCGCGACCATGACCCCGAGGTACGGCCGCGACGCAGGCTGCAAGTCGGGGGCAGCCCCGACGGGTGCTACCAGCGTCAGGCCAAGAGCAGGAAGCAGAAGCGCACCAAGCATACGGGGAAGCCAACGTTGACGCATAGGGGTCTCCTCCTTTCTGGGCTTGACCTTCCCAAGTTGATGCTAATCAGGGTGGCGCCGGGGCACAAGGCATCCGGCGCGCACCCTCCCTCCCTGGTCCGGCCCTTGCCTCTTCTCATAGGTGGCTAAGGTCAGGACTTGGAGGCATTGATGTGAACACGAACCTCTCCAGGGAGCCCGTGCGGCCTCTCTTTTTGTTACGCGGGCCCAAGGTCCGAGGTTCGCGTCCCAAGGAGGGGACACAAAAACGCCGCCGCGAGCCGACGGTACGCGCCGTCGGTTCGCGGCGGGACGATCGACCCATCACGCTTTGTCGGGCACGACAAAGCCCTTGCGGTACTCGCGGGTCAGCTGCGCGTTGGCGGCCGGGTTGTTGATGAAGGTTTCCGTCTTCGGGTCGATCATCAGCTTCGGCCCGAGCCGGTACATGGTCGAGTCGAGCGGCACGCTGTTCTCCTTCAGGTGCTCGACCATGCGGGTGAAGGTCTCGACCGCCTCCTTGTTGTCACCAAACGCCTGGGTCTGCTTGTTGAACGGCACCAACTCGCCGAGGCGGTAGCTGATGTTGCCCAGATGGCACAAGGCGCTGGAGAGGTGGCCTTCCAGGATGTCGGCATTGAGGTGCTCGGCCTTGCGGCTGCGTACCGCCTCGACGAAATTGCCGAAGTGGGCGTCGTAGGTGCCGCCGCTGAACCGCTGGATCACCTCGCCGTCGGGCCTCAGGGCCACGCCGCTGTAGTAGTTCGGGCAGACGAGCAGCCCCTCGGTGCAGTGGAAGATGTTGCCGACCTTGCAATCACGGAGGGCATCGGTCTTCAGGCCGCGGACCTCGAAGATCAGCTGGGCGTCGCCGTAGTCAAAGACGCAGATTTGCGTGTTGGCCGTCTCGCCGTCATCGACATAGCCGAAGCGGCCGCCGACGCTGATGACCGAGCGCGGCAGCTCGTTTTTCTGCAAGCCCCAGCGGGCCTTGTCCATCTCGTGGATTCCCTGGTTGCCCAGGTCGCCGTTGCCGTAATCCCACTGCCAGTGCCAATCATAGTGGAAGCGCTTCCGCATCACCGGCTTGACCGGGGCCGGGCCGCACCACAGGTCGTAGTCGCAGGTTGCCGGCGGCTGCTGGGGCCCAGCCACCTTACCGATGCTGCCGCGCGGCTTGTAGCACAGGCCGCGCGCCACCTGCACCTTGCCGAGCTTGCCGGAGTGGAGGAAGGCGATGGCCTCGCGCATGCCGGTCATGCTCCGGCTCTGGGTGCCGGTCTGGCAGATCCGTTTCAGCTTGCGGGCCACCTCGACGATGCGCCGTCCCTCGCTGACGTTGTGGCTGACCGGCTTCTCGACGTAGACATCTTTGCCGGCCTGCATGGCCCAGATGGCGGCCAGGGCGTGCCAGTGGTTGGGGGTGGCGATGCTGACGATGTCGATCGACTTGTCGTCAAGCACCTTGCGAAGGTCTTTCTCGTACTTGGGCGCCTTGCCCTGGGCTTGTTCGGCGGCCCTCATGGCCGGGCCGATGACCGCCTCGTCCACGTCACAGATGGTGGCCACGATGCAGTTGTGCTTGCCGGCATAACCGCCGACATGGGCCTTACCCTGTCCGTTGACGCCGACGACCGCGACCCGGAGCTGGTCGTTGACATCCCCCTTCTTGCGGGCCGCCTTTTCTTCATCGGCCCGGAGCGAGTTGTCCAGGGCGCCGGCGCCAGCCAGGAGGGCGGCCAGCGCGGCCGAATCGTGCAGGAAATCACGCCGATTGAGCAGACTCATGAGTGGACCCCTTTGTGGTAATGCGAGCCGGAATACGCGGAAGGAAGGCCTGCAACATCGAATTTAGCCGCAGGCCAGCAGGCGGGCAATGACCGCGGCAATTTTTCCTCGGCAAGGACGGGCCCCTTGCCCGGCGAACCGGCAGCCGACCCGGTAGAGGCCTCCCCCAAAGGATCTGGGCTCCGGTCGGCCGCAGCAATCGGGGCCGGCCGCCGCTCCCACTGACCGAAGTCGCCCGGGGATACCCGGTGTGACCAATAAAGGATGGCAAGGGCGAACCCCACGACGGTCAGCAGCACCTCAAGGCTGATATAGATAATCATGCCGGTTGTGTAGCGTTGGCCGGCGCGGCCGTTGTAAGTGGTGCCGCATTCGTTGCAGCGGACAATGCTGAACAACGCAGGGCCGACGAATCCGCCCCACCAGTTGTAATAAATCTTCTCAGCATCGCCGGGGCAGCCGCACTCGGGGCAGTCGGCCCACTCACCGGCGCGGGGCCGGCTCTTCCGCCGGCGTCGCCGCGGCCGGTCATCCTCTTCCTCCTCCTCCGCGGTAGATCGCTGCCGCCGCTTGGGTGGCCGGTCGTCCTCTTCAACTTCCTCGACCTCTTCGACTTCCTCGACCTCTTCGACCTCTTCGACCTCTTCAACTTCCTCCACCTTGTCCTCATCCCGGGCGGGGCGGCGAGGAGCCTGACGCGGCCGGCTGACCGCACCTGGGGCCGAGGGCTTGCGGGGGGACGGTTCGTCCTCGACGACCTCGACGTCCTCCTCAACCTCGTCCACAACTTCGATGTCTTCAATGACCTCGATCTCCTCGACGGGGCGGAGAGGCTTCGGCCGGGCTGGGGGGGGACCCGTCTTGGCGGCCGCCGTCACCTGGACAGCGGGTTTCTTGGGAGCGGCAGCCGGCGGCTTGATGGCCCCGGCGGCTGCCTTGGCGGGCGGCGCCGGCTTCGCTGCGGGCGCCTCGTCGTCCACCGGCACCAGCCCCACGTCGCTGTGCGAGCCGGCGCGGGGGACTTCCACCACCGTTTTGCAGCCGGGACACTTCCCCTTCTTCCCGGCATGCTCGTCACCGACCTTGATGTTGGTGCCGCAGTGCTGGCACTTGAACTGAATCATTCCGGTGAGGTCCTCGTCTTCAAAGGGGCTGGGGCCATCGCCCGAGCGGGGAGCGGAGTTCCACGGATTATCCGGCATGGCCGCCTGCCGGTCAACGGGCAAGGCAACATCCCAGCAAAGAGGGCGACATCAGAGAAAAGGATCGCCAACCTGCGCGGCAGGCGCGGCCCCGTTTGCCGGGCGGTCGGGCGAGCCTTGACAGGCGCCCAGCGGCCCGTCAAACTCCACAATGGTTGCACGAGACCGGCGTTCCTTGGTACCCGCGATGGGCGACGGGCGGAGCGCCTGGGGATGGAGGATTTCATGCCCAAACATTTCCTGGTCACCAGCGGGCCCGACCGGGGCCTGGTCTTCGAGCTGGGGGGGCCGGCCATCTTGCTCATCGGCCGTGGCCGGCAGGCTACATTCCGGCTGAACGATCCGCACGTCTCCCGCCTGCACTGCCAGCTCGAAGTGACCGAGGAGCGTGTGGTCCTCCGGGATGCCGCCAGTCTGGCCGGCACGCAGGTCAATGGCCAGCGCGTCAGCGTCCATGTGCTGGCGCCGGGTGACGTCATCACGCTGGGCAAGACGCAGCTTCGTTACCAGGAGGATGACCTGGCCGACCAGCCCACCCTGCCGCCGGACGAGCCCGTCCCCGCCCGGACTGAGGCCGCGGCTACCCCCCATCCCCAACCGGCGGTCACGCCGCCGGAGGCGCCGCGGGCTCCGCCGCTGGAGGCGGCGTCGGGTACCCGGGTGGATGTCCCGATTGTCTCGCGGGAGGAAGCCGCCCGGCCCGAGTCTCCTCCGGCCACGCCGCGCCCCGAGCCGCGAGCGGCGCGGGTTGGGGCGCGGTCTCCAGACCACGCCCCAACGGGTGGAGAGGCCGAGGACCACGTCGTCAGTCCCCCGGCCACGCCGCGTCCCAAACCGCGAGCGGCAGCGCCAACCCCGTCACGGCCCGAACCGGTCGCTCCCGGCCGGCTTCCCATCTTGCCGGCCGAGCGGATGGGCGAGCTGACCGGCCATGTCCTTTCCTGCTACCGGATCGGCCCGCTGTTCGCGAAGGGGCGGACAGGGATGATCTTCCGCGCCCGCGACTTCAAGCACCACCGCGACGTGGCGTTGAAGATCCTGCGGCCGGAATTCTCGGAGAACAAGGACGGCGTGGCGCGGTTCGTCCGGGCCATGAAGACCATGCTCCCCCTCCGCCACCCCAACATCGTGGCTCTGTACGGGGCAGGCAAGACCGGGCCGTACTGCTGGCTGGCCATGGAATACATTGACGGCGAGAGCCTGGCCCAGGTGCTCCACCGCATCGGCGTGGCCGGCATGCTCGACTGGCGCTTTACCCTGCGCATCGCCGTGGACCTGGCCCGGGGGCTGCAGTTCGCCCACGAGCACCAGATCATCCATCGCAACATCACTCCGCAAAACACCCTGCTGCGAGCTAGCGACAAACGCGCCTTGCTGGGCGACCTGATGCTGGCCAAGGCGCTGGAAGGGGCGCTGGCCGCCAACGTTACTCGCATCGGTGAGGTGATCGGCGACATCCGCTTCATGTCGCCGGAGCGGCTGGCCGGCGACCGCAACGTGGATGCCCGCTCGGACATCTACAGCCTGGGAGCGTTGATCTATGCCTTGCTGACCGGCCATGCCCCGCACGAGGGCGAGACCACCATGGACACCATCAGCATGATCTACAAGATGGAGCCGGTCCGCCCCAAGAAGTTTCAGATGTCGATCGCCACCCCCTTCGAGAGCGTGGTGATGACCATGCTGAACAAGTACCCGGAGAAGCGGTACCAGAGCGCGGAAAAGGTAGTGGCCGACCTGGAGACGGTCGCCAAGTTCCAGAACATCGAGTTGTAAGCCGGGAGACGCTCAGGCGGCGGGGCTGTCTTCGAGGAGGGCTCGAAGCTCATCGTCGCCCAGGGGGCTGATGAACTTGGCCCCCATGATATAGCGGCTGGCCGATTCCTTGCGGACGTGGACCACCCGGGCCACCAGCATGTGGGAGAATTCCCGGCTCTTGTTTTCCACGCCGATTGCTAAAAGTGTGCCCGGCTCAAACCGGCGGCTGACCACCAGCCCGATGCCGCCCGCCGAGATGTCCAGGACGCTCGCCCACCAGACGTTGTTGTTGCCCCCGGCCGTCAGCTGGCAGGTGGTGTCGGGGGCGGGGGCGTAGCGGACATGGGCGCGGCGCTCAACGGTGATGGCATTCGTCGGTCTTGCCTCGGAAGGCAGGAGTTTTTCGGACATGGCAAGGTTGGCCTCTTGTTCCTGGGGGCAATCCAACCAAACCTAGGCCATTTCCTTTTGCCTGTCAAACCTCTGGCCAAGCAGCCGTAAAGATCTCCATCCTGGCAACCGGGTTGTCCGCATCGAACCCGAAAAAGAGGGGCCGCCCCCACGAGGCGTCCCCCTTCCCTCGACTTGGCCTCCGGTTACCTGAAGGACCGGGTTGGTAAACAATCCTGAATGAGCGACGCGCGGGCTGTTAACGAAACGTAACAGCGACGGCCACCGTTTCCCCTCCGTGCCGGCGGCGTGGGGAAGTATAAGTCTTCAGAAATAAACACTTTCCGATGAGTGGATGCGGCCCCTGTCCCGGGCAGCGGCCGCGGTATGGGCTTTGCTCTCTCTCGGGCGGCTTCGACTTCCGAGGGATTTTTCATGAGCAACGTCAGCACCGATACTATCCCTGTCCTGACTCTGCGGTGCATGGTCCAGCGCGACCTGCCGCACGTGCTCCACATTGAGCAGCAGGCGCCGGAGCCGCGCTGGACCTTGCAGGATTTCCTGACCATCTTTCAGTCCGGCGACACCGCCAGCTGGGTGGCCGAGGTCGGCGGCCGGGTGGTCGGCTTCGTGGTCTACAGCATCATCCCCCAGGTCGATCTGGAGGACGAGGCGGAAGGCCCCTCCGAGTCGCGGTCCCGCTTCGCTGAGGACGAGCCGCTGCCGCGTCCCGTCCGCATCTGCCTGCTGAACATCGGTGTTGCCCCTGAGTGGCGCCGCCGCGGCATCGGCCGGGCCCTGCTCGAACGGCTCAACAAGAAGCTGCGGCTGCCCCAGGACCGCATCCAGGCCCTGGTTCCGGAGACCAACCTCCCCGTTCAGCTTTTCCTCAAGCACGCCAAATGTCGTGCGGTGCGGGTGCTGCGGTCGTACTACCACGACGAGGACGCCTACCTGATGGAGCGGACCCGCGATTGATCCCCGCGCCGCGCCGCCGCGCACGGCCCCTCTCCGGGGACCTCGGCTCGCGCTGGGCAAGTTCGCCGGTTCGGGTTTACGGGTTGGGTCCGAGCCCGGCGCATCAGCGACAAGTAATGGTGCTCCCCGCGCTGGCGCTCCGGGTTCGTGCAAATGCGTTCCCTTCGCTGACGCTTCAGGCTTCCATTTCACCGCGAAGGGCAACACCGGCGGGGTGCCGGGCCGGTAGACCTACCGGCTGAGGCAACGCCCCTCAACTCTCGTTCCGGCCGGCCAGGCCGCGTTCGACCGCGTACCACAACTCATTCATGCGGAACGGTTTGCGGACCAGGCCGGCCGCTCCTGCCTTCATCAGCGCCGGGGCGGGGTCGGCGTCGGGAAGACCGGTGCAAAGCAGTATCGGCAGGGTCGGTTGCAACTGGCGGAGTTGGTGGAAGGTGTGGGAGCCGTCCTCGCGCGGCATCATCAGGTCAAGGATAACCAGGTCAAATGTCTTGCCTCCCTTGATCAATTCCACCGCCTCTGCCCCGCTGGCGGCGCATGTCACGCGGTGGCCGGCGATCTCCAGGAAGCGGCAAATTACTTCCAGGACCGCCTCCTCATCATCGACCACCAGGATAGTCCGGCCCGGCCCGCCCTCAGGCTCCAGGACCTCGCCGGGGGCAAACGCCGGCGGTGGCTCGCCCGGCGGCGGACCGACAAGACGCGGCAGGTAAAGCGCCACGCGAGTGCCCTGGCCGGGGGCGCTGTCGATGGTCAGGTGTCCCTGGTGCGCCTGAACGATGCCGAAGACCATCGGCAGGCCCAGCCCTGTCCCCTGGCCGACATCCTTGGTGGTGAAAAACGGATCGAGCGCCTGGCTGAGCACCTCGGCGGTCATGCCGCAGCCGCTGTCCACCACTTCCAGGACGGCGTAGTCGCCCGGCGGCACGTTTTGCGGGAAGGCGGGCAGCTCGCCGGTCAGCACCACCGGACGGAGACGGAACACCGCGCCGTTCAGCGGACCGTGTGGGCCGGTCTCCTCGGCAGCCGGCAAACTAGCCGGCACACTCGGTGTCCCATCCAGCGGCGCCGATGCATTGCATGTGCTGTCTGCCACGGTGCCCGGAGTGTGCCGGCTACTTCCTGGACCCTCCGACTCCCGCAGGGCGTCCCGGGCGTTCAGGGCGAGGTTGACCAGTGCTTGCTGGAGCTGGTTGGCGTCGGCGGCCACCAACAAGGGCGTGCCGTCGGCTGCCTGATCGCACACATCGAGCTGGACGTCGAGATGCACGGTCCGCCGGACCAATTCGGCGGTGGCGCGTACCAACTCGGCGACCCGCGTGGGCTGCGGGCTGAGGGCAGGCTTGCGGGCGAAGGTGAGCAGCTGCCGCGTCAGGACTGCCGCCCGCTCCGACAGGTCCACGATATGTTGCAGGAATTCGCGCAGGGTGGGCGTCAGCCCCGGTTCGCGCAGGCCCAGGGCGGCGTAACCGTTGATCCCGGCCAGCAGGTTGTTGAACTCGTGGGCCACGCCGCCGGCCAGCGTGCCGACGCTCTGCATCTTCTGCGCTTGCAGCAGCTGCCGCTCCAGTTGCTTCCGCTCACTGATGTCGCGCTCAATGCCGACGAAGTGGGTTAACTGGCCGCGGCTGTCCACGATGGGCGAGACCGTCAGCGACACCGGGAACAGGGTGCCGTCCTTGCGGCGGTTGACCATCTCTCCCTGCCAGCTGGACCGGGCCAGGATGGTCTGCCAGAGCCGGGCATACAGCTCCGGCGGGTGCTGGCCGCTCTTAAGCAGGCGGGGGTTCTGCCCGATCAACTCCTGCCGCGAGTAGCCGGTCATCTTTTCCAGGGCCTGGTTGACGTACTGGATCACCCCTTGCAGGTCGGTGATCATGATGCCGTCCCGGGCCGACTCCAGGGCCTGGATCAGCAATCGATTCGTCTGTTGCAGCCGGTGGCGGGTCACCGACTCGCTGACGCGCTTGGGCAGCTCGTTAAGGAAGTTGAGGTTGGGGTCTTTGACAACGTAGTCAAGGGCGCCGGCTTGCAGGACGCGCGTGGCCAATTGCTCATCGCCGTAGCCGGTCACCATCAGGACCGGGACCGTGATTCCCTCGCGGGTAATGGCACCGAGCAGGTCCAGACCAGGCATATCGGGCAGGCGCTGGTCGAGAAGCACCAGGTCGAAGGTGCTGTGCCCCAGGACAATGAGGGCATCGGCGGCGCTGCGGCAGCGGCTCACCTGATGGCCGGCCCGCTCCAGGGCCTTGCGGATCAGCAAGGCGACGTTATCGTCGTCCTCAATCAGGAACAGTCGTAGCGCTTCGTTCATTCGCCTCGCCCGCCACCCGCCGCCCGGGGTGCCTTGGCTACGGGCCACGGACGGTTATGGTAAAGGTAGTGCCCTGCCCCGGCTCGGAGCGCACGTTAATGGTGCCGCCCCAGCCTTCGATGATATGGCGTACCAGGAACAAACCTAACTCACCGGCGCCCTCAGGACGGTCCGGGCCGGCGAACGGCTCGAACAACTGCCGCTGCTGCGCGGGGGACAGCCCGACCCCATCGTCGGCAACCCAGAACTCCACCCCGGCGTCGGTCGATCGGGCGCCAACCCGGACCCGGATAGGGCGATCCGGAGTACCGGCCCGACTGGCGTGGCCCAAGAGTTGAACCAGGACCCGATGCAGGGCCGGCCGCGGCACGGTCAGGGCCGGGGCGGGGTGAGAGAAATCGTACTCAATCCGGTAGTCCGGATACAACAATTTTACCTCAGCAGCTGCCTCGCTGATGGCTTCCGCCAGGGAGATGGTTTCCGCAGGTTGGTCGTCCCGGGCAGTTCGGCCCAGCTCGGCCAGGGCCCGCACTAGCTCATGGACCCGCCGGGCCGCGGCGGTCACTCGCTCCAGGTATTCTCGGCTCTCCGGCCCCAGGCGGTCGCGCTCCTCCAACGCCAGCACACGCAGCAGACCCTGGATGGCCACCAACTGGTTGGGCAGCTCGTGTCCCAGCGCCTGTTGAAAGCAGTTCAAAAGCCTCTCCGCCTGCTCCAGCCGCCGGCGGATCTGTTCCAGTTCGCTCATTTCTTCCCGGTCCGGAATGGACTCAAGAGTTTTTATCCATCCGATGAATGGGCGACGAGGGGATGCAGCTGGGTTTTGACCGGCCCCATCTTCGACGCCTGTCATTTTACGCAGTTGGTCCAGGGCGAGACCCAGGAAATCCCTGATCGATGCCGCAATCAGGAGCAGCAGGAAAGCAAAAGGAGAGAGGATGGAAGAAATCGGGAAGGACCGTTGGTCGTTCAGAGCCCGGAGCGTCAGCGACAGGTGACGGCGCTGCCTGGCGCGTGACGAGCCCGGAGCGTCAGCGACGGGTGACGGCGCTACCCCATCGCTGACGTTCCGGGCTCTGATCAACGCCCGCTTTGGCCGGTTCAGTTGGCCGTGGGGATCAACCCAGGGGGCAGCTCGACCAGATCGACACGGACCTGGCTGCCGGCCGCGGTCGCGCTGACGATGCAGCGCTTGTTTTGCAGCGTCAGCAGGGCCCCGCGTGTCAGTTGCGATTCCTGCCACACCACCCGGTCTCCCTCGCGCAGCTCCAGCCGAGCTTGCCGCCGTGGCTCGGTCCAGTCGGAGGGCAACGGCGGCATGGTCAGGACAGCCGAGCCCGGCACGCTGAGGGTCGCCGTCACCGGCACGCCTGCGCGGCTGGCCGGCGTCCGCCGCTGCTGGACCAACTCCACCGGCAGAGACAAAGTCGGCAGCGCGCTCCCCTTGCCCCCCTCCCTGACCAGTTCACCCGTCAGCCGCACTGACCGCCGATCCGAGGCCAGCTGCAAGCGCAGCTCGCGGACGCCCCGCGCCCCCACCGCGGCCGGGTCGATGACCATCTCCTTCCGCCCTTGCAAGCGCTGTCCCACCCCGCCGGACAACTTCACGCCCACATCGGTGATCTCGAAGCCGGGCCGCGCCGGCAGCTGCTTGTCGATTCGATGCACCGTCTCGCGGGAGCTGACCGGGAACGCGGCGGTGAACTTCTCCGCCACGGTAATCGTCTCCACGCGCGTTGCTTCGTCGGTCACACTCAGGACAGCGGTGACAGTCCCGACAGGCGGCACATTCACTTGCACGATGTCGCTCTTGACGGCGGCCTGGGTGCCGTTCACCGCCGCCAGCCGCACCACATAGGCGCCCGGCCGCTCGAACGTGACCAATCGCTCCTGACCGCCGTCCTTGTCGGCGCTAATCTCCAAGGGCCGGCCGTCGCCCAGGTCCCAGATATAGAGCTGAGCATTTTGCACCTTGCTAACAATGCGGAAGGTGGCCGGCGCGTAGGAGCCGGGACTGACCGGCACAATGTCGAAGGCGGCGATGCTGGGCGGATCGATGCGCGGCGGCTCCAGCCGGACGACAACGGTGCGCTCGTGCTCCTCGCCGATCAGGTTGCGCAGGGTCAGCCGGACGGTGTACTCGCCGGGGCGAGCGTAGGTGTGGGTGAGGATTTCTTGTTGCGGGGTGACCGGCTCCAACGGCGAGCCGTCGCCGAAGTCCCACCAGCCCGCGCTGCCGCCGGAGGAGCGGTTATGGAAGGTGACGGTCAGGCCGTCCGCCTGGTAGCCGAAGTTGGCCACCGGCTTGGCCGGCTTGACAACGCGGTCGAGGAGCGGGGTCAGGTACATGAGCACAGCGCCGGAGAAGAGCCCAGCCAGGGTGCCGATCGCTGTCTTCAACCAGTTTTTCACCTTGCCGCCGGAGCTGGGGTTGGCTTCGGCAACGGTGGATGGCTCAGCCATGCGTGGGGTCCTCCATGACCAGATCGAGGCGCGAAGTTTGGCCCCAAGGATACGAAATCGGCCGGGGGACCGTCGAGAGAAGTTTAGCGAAGGTCGCCCAGCCGGGGGTCCTCAATGGCCCCTGGATCGCTACCGGAATTACCTGGGCCTGCTGGCCCGGCTCTATTTACACGCGCGGTTGCACGGCAAGGTCGATCCTTCCGATGTGATCCAGCAGACCCTGCTGAAGGCGCACCAGAACCACGACCAGTTTCGGGGCCGCACGGAGGCGGAGTTGGTCGCCTGGCTGTGCCGCATCCTGGCGAACAACCTGACGGACGCCGCCCGCCGCTACGGCGATTCTGAACTGCGTGAAGAGATCGCCTGCGGGGGCATGGGGGGCGTCTACAAGGCGCGGCAGTTCGTCGGGTCGGGATTGCCGCGCCCCTACCGGACCACCGCTCAAGCGATCTCTAAAATGCTCCTAAGGTTTTTTCGCAAAGTGCAGAGAGAACTGCCATGTTTGCCAAATACCTGTTTCTTGATGATGGGTTGGGCAAACCGTTAGGAACAAAGTTGAAGAGCATGAAGCAGGTATGGGACGCACTTGCGAGGCTAGATGGAGATCGATTTAGCATCCTTATTGTGGCAGAGGCTCCCCCTACTCCGGAATCAGGCGTGCCGCAAGTTGACATGGGAGGAGGCTCCTGAATAGGTTTACGCGAATCCAATGGAACACGGTCACCATAGAAATGACAAGAAAGCCAGGGGTAGCCTGTCATCGCGCCTCCGGAGGAGAAGGTCTATAACGCGGCGACGGGCGGGACGTTGACGAACACGGTCAGCTACGGCTATTACCCCGGCATGAAACCTGCTCAAACCGTTCTTGGGGCGACGAGCGTACGCCATGCCAAGACGGAGGCCAATCATGTCCATCCAGTTACCCGACGCCCGCCAGTTGTCGGAGGAAGCCCTCCAGGTGCTGCGCCTGCG
>DATLYH010000145.1:0-2171 GCA_035575035.1 Gemmataceae bacterium | reverse complement strand
CGGGCCGCTGCCGCCGGTTGTTGAGCCGCCGCCAGCCATACCCGCCTTGCCGGTGGTCAATCCACCGGGTTGGTTCGCAGCCATCGAGCTTGACCTGGTCAAGCCACACATCAAGAACCGGCTACAGGCCACCGTTCCCCTCGATGATCTCTTCAATGTCCGGCTTCATCTGCCGACCGCCGAACTAGCCTGGACGGTGGCGCCGCGTTTTGAAGTGGGCTATCGGCTGCCGGACGAGCTGGGCGAACTCCTTGTCTCGTACCGCTTCCTGGTGACGGAAGGCTGTGTCCGGGGGAGCAGTGCCGACGACCTCTTTTTCAGCCGCGGCAGCCTGAAGAGCCGGCTCGACCTCCAGGTGATCGACCTGGACTACGCCCACCGCGAGTACGCCTTGGGGCCGAGCTGGGACATGAAGTGGAAGTTCGGCGTGCGGCTGGCAAACCTCTTCTTCGACTCGCGGACCGCGGTCCGGTTCACCGACCTGGAAGTGGCGGATGATTTCACCGCCGGGGCACGGACGAGCAACTACTTCTTCGGGGCTGGCCCCCACGTCGGACTGGACCTGTGGCGGCGCTTCGGCGGCACGGGCCTGGCACTGTTCGGCCGGCTTGAGGGGGCGCTGGTCGTGGGACGGATCCACCAGGCGTTCGAGGAGGTCTTCCGCTTCGACGATCTGGCGCTGGGCGGGGCGACGTCACTCGATCAGGCGCAAGCGGTGCCGGTGCTCAACGTGCAAGCCGGGTTGGGCTGGACGCCGGCGTGGCAGCCGGGGGTCCGTTTCGCAGCCGGCTACCAATACGAGCATTGGTGGTACGTCGGCCACATCGGCGACTCCCGCGCCGAACTGTGGGATCAGGGCGTGTTCTTCCGTGCGGAATACAAGTACTGACCAGGCCCCTTTCGCCACTTGCGGCTTAGCGTTTCAGGCGCCCGGCCAGGGACGGCCGGTCAGACGCTTGTAGGCCTCGATGTACTTCTCGCGCGTTCGGGCCACGACATCGGGCGGCAGCTCGGGCGGCGGGCTGTTCTTGTCCCAGCCGGTCGTCTCCAGCCAGTCGCGGACGAACTGCTTGTCGAACGACGGCGGACTGATGCCGACCTGATACTGATCGGCCGGCCAGAAGCGCGAGCTGTCCGGCGTCAGCACCTCGTCGATCAGGACGATCCGCCCGCCCGGCAGCTTGCCCCACTCGAACTTGGTGTCGGCGATGATGATCCCCCGACCGCGGGCATACTCGGCCGCCCGGCGATAGATGTCGAGGCTGCGGCGGCGCAGCTCCTCGGCTACATCAGCGCCGGCGATCTTGACCATCAGGTCGAACGGGATGTTCTGGTCGTGCCCGGTTTCCTCCTTGGTGGCGGGAGTGAAGATCGGTTCGGGGAGCTGCTGACTCTGCTGGAGGCCCGGTGGCAACGGAATGCCGCAAACCTTGCCGGTGGCCTGGTAATCCTTCCAGCCGGTGCCGGCCAAATAGCCGCGCACCACGCATTCGACCGGAATGACCTCGGCCTTATGGACCATCATCGTCCGACCGGCCAGCTCGCCGGCCCGCTCAGCGAAGGGAGGCGGCATCTTTGCCGGATCGACTTCCAGCAGATGATTGGGCACGCCCAGGAAATCGAGCCAGAACAGGGTCATGCCGGTCAACGCGACTCCCTTATCCGGGATGCCGGTCGGCAGCACCCAGTCGAAGGCGCTGATACGGTCGGTGGCCACAATCACCAGACGATCGCCAAGGTCGTAGATGTCGCGGACCTTGCCGCGCCGGCACGGGTAACCGGGGATTTCGCTGCGGAGCAGTACGGACATGACTTCTCTCGTTAACTAACACTCTCGTAGATCCGCGCATTTTATGGCGTAATCACGGGGCAGGCCACACAGGAAAAGCCACAGGAAAAAACGCCCGTACATCCTGAGGGAACGTTCCTACGGCACTATCAGACGGCGGAAGTTCCCCCGCCCAGTGAACATCCGCTTCACCTTTCACCGCCGTCGATCGTAGCAACTTCTGACCGTCTGGCCGCGGCACCCGCTGGCGGTTCTTGCGGTGCTGCGGCAGCCGGGGGCGAGCGGCCAGTGGGCGAGCGGCCGGCGTCAGCCGGCCAGTGGGCGAGCGGCCGGTGGGCGAGCGGCCGGCGTCAGCCGGCCAGTGGGCGAGCGGCCGGTGGGC
>DATLYH010000144.1:0-18200 GCA_035575035.1 Gemmataceae bacterium | reverse complement strand
CCCGCCGAGCCACGTACATCATCGGCTGGCGCATGGTCTCGCTGTACCGGGTCGCGGCCCCAACCCCGGTCGCCTCGGCCTGACGCACTTCCGGCCGGTTGAGGTGGTTGTCCATGAGGCGGGGATCTTCCGCGGAATCGGCCAGGACGGTTCCGTCCGCCGCAAGGAGCGTGATCCGGCAGTCGGTTTCCTGGGCCAGGCGCACGATCTGCTGTTGCCGCTGGTGCGCGTCCATGTCCGGCCCGGCGATCAACTCCTGCACCAGGACGGTCTTGCTTTCCAGACCCTGCCGGATTTCCGCCAGCAGATGGTTTTCGACCCGACTGTGCAGGATCCAACCTAGCAGGCCCAACGAGGCCGCGAGCAGCAAGCTGTAGGCCCCAAAGAGCCGCCAGAACATCAGGGACCGCCACATGGAACCATCCTCGCACTGCCTTTCACCTCGCGAGGACTGTTCTATCGAATCGACCCGCCGGCGTTACGTCGCGGGCCGTTCGCCTTCCTCGTCCTTGAAGAGTTTGTATTCGATGGAGTCGGCCAGTGCCTGCCAGCTGGCTTCGATGATGTTCTCGCTGACGCCGACCGTGCCCCAGACAGCGTCGCCGTCGCGGGACTCGATCACCACCCGCACCCGGGCGGCGGTGCCAGCCCGCGCGTTCACCACCCGCACCTTGTAATCGACCAGCTGCATCTCTTGCAAGCGCGGGTAGAACGGTTGCAGGGCCTTGCGCAGCGCCCCGTCCAGGGCGTTCACCGGGCCGTCCCCTTCGCTCACCGTGTGCATCACTTCGTTGCCGACCCGGACCTTCACTGTCGCCTCGGTCACCGGGGTGCCCCCCTCGCCCCTCGAAGCGGGGGAGAGGGGAGAAGAAGCGGCTTCCCTCTCTCCCCCCGGGGGGAGAGGGATGAGGGGACCGGCCTCAATGTTGACCCGGTACGACAGCCGTTCGAACTTCGGCCGGTACTGGCCAATGGCCTTCTTCACCAGGAGATCAAACGACGCCTCGGCCGCCTCGAACTCGTAGCCTTCGTTTTCCAGGTCCTGCACCTGGCTCAACAGTTTGCTCATCAGCGCCCGGTCATGGGTGATGGCGTACTTGGTCGTCTTGGCCAGGATGGTGGAATGGCCCGACAGCTCGCTCAACAAGATGCGGCGCTCGTTGCCGACTGCGGCCGGGTCGATGTGCTCGTAGCTGGCAGGGTTGCGGGCGATGGCGTGCGTGTGCATTCCCCCCTTGTGGGCGAAAGCACTGGTGCCGACGAACGGCTGATTGGGACGGAAGTTCATGTTGGCGATTTCATAGACATAGCGCGACACCTCCGTCAGGCGGGCCAGGCTCCCCGGCCGGAGGACGTCGTGGCCGCACTTTAGCGCCAGGTTGGCGATGACGCTCACCAGGTCGGCATTGCCGCAGCGCTCGCCGATGCCGTTGATCGTCCCCTGCACCTGGGTGGCGCCCTGGGCCACTGCCGCCAGCGAGTTGGCCACCGCCACATCGCAGTCGTTATGGCAGTGGATGCCGACCTCAACGCGCAGCACCGCGCGGGCCCGCCGCACTCCCTCACGGATCACCTCGGGCAGCGAGCCGCCGTTGGTGTCGCAGAGGATGACCACGCTGGCGCCGGCGTCCTGGGCGGCACGAATCGTTTGCAGGGCGTACTCGGGGTTGTGCCGCAGGCCGTCGAAGAAGTGCTCGGCATCGTAGAACACCTCGCGTCCCGCCGCCCGGCAGTAGGCCACCGAGTCGGCGATCATCCGCAGGTTTTCCTCCAAGGTGGTGTTCAGCACCTGGCGGACGTGCAGGTCCCAGGTCTTGCCGACAATGGTGATCACCGGCGCCTGCGAGTCGAGCAGCGCCTTCAAGCAAGTGTCGTCGGCCGGGGCGACCCCCTTGCGGCGCGTCATGCCGAAGGCAGCGATGCGGGCGTGCCGCAGCGGCAGCTTGCGGACTTCCTGGAAGTACTCGAAGTCCTTGGGATTGGACAGCGGGTAGCCCCCCTCGATGAAGTCCACGCCCAGCTCGTCGAGCCGGCGGGTGATCAGCAGTTTGTCTTGCAGCGAGAAGTTAACCCCCTCGCCCTGGCTGCCGTCGCGAAGGGTAGTGTCGTAGATAAAGATGCGCGTCATGGTGGATGCCTGAACGAAAAAAGCCCCGGAGGGTTGCCACTCCAGGGCCGGGACATCACAAACTCGAATCAGGGATCAAACCCCGGCGCTGGCCCTCCCTACCTCCCCACCGATCTGGACAAGGCGCACTCCCTGCGCCGCGATAATCACGATCGGATGCCGGGCTAGATGGGGGATTCGGACCATCGGCCTATCGCCTCGTGAGGGACCAACCAATTTTCCTCAATGTAGGCACGGGTGAGCGGAATGTCAACCGAGCCGCCCGAAGAGGGGCCGTTCCGCACCGGCGCGGGCGGCTCGCGCGGCTGCTGCCGCTTCTCTTTCTCGGGCCGCATGCGCACCAACTTCATCCCTCCGAGGGGGTTAATCCTCCAACCCCAGCTCCCGCAGCGACTGCGCCCGCAACATCGCTCTGCCCAGCGCCTTCAAGCGATCGGCGGGCAGCTGTTCCAGCCGGTCCACAACCGACAGCGACAACGGGCCGAAACGCTCTTCCAGCTGTTCCCGTAACAGTTCCCGCTGGCCTTTCTCGACACCTTTTTCTACTCCCCGCTCGTACCAGGTGATGTTCATGGCTTGAACTCCTCGATAGGGTCCCGTTGCCAGCAGCCGATCGAATTCGCGCCGTTGCTCCTCGTTCAGCGGTAGGTAGGCCTGAACACACTCCCCCAAAAGGAAACGCCGCTGCTCGGTCAGGGGAGCATCCTTGAGCCGCCGTAGCGCCTCGGCCCCCAGCCAGGCTGCCCGCTCCGGAGGAATCCTCATCAGTGCAGCCAGCGCCACACCCAACCAGTTCTCCCCTTCCACATATTGTACCGCGTCCAGGGCCGGCAGCCCTACGTACAAGTATTCGAAATGTACCGGCTGTAGCTCCCAGAAGCGCTCTTCGTAGACATCTATCCCGATGCCATCCAGGCCAACCTGCAAGTACAGCGCGATCGGCAGGACGGGCAGCTCGTGCCGATCGCGTAGGTGGACATAAGCGCGGAACATACGCGGCCGCAACGGTGTCGCCTTGTCCGGCGACTCGATTTCGATATGGACGAGAGCCAACCAGTGCTCCGGTTCGCCGGACCGCTGACCGGGGACAGCCTGGCGCGTGGGGACCTTGGCAACCAGATCCAGGACGCGCCGCGGGCCTTCGGGGGGATCGGGAAAGACCTCTTTATCCAGCCATTCGACCGCGGCGCAGTCCAGTCGCTGGGCCCAGGACGCAAAGAAAAGCTGGAGGAAGTCGCCGAAGAAGGCCTGGATCAGCGTTTTGAAGCGTTGGTCGTGATCCATACGGCCTTGCGCCTCAGGGAACCCGGATGGTCGGGACGCGCGTTCGGCCGGTCTTCTGGCCCGGGGTCTGGCCGGGCAGGGGGTTGTACTGGAACGGCAGCACCACATCGGCCGGGACGGCTGTCGGCGCGTTGGCGGCGCTGGACAACTCCCCGGCCGGCAGGAACTCCACGTTGTTCACGGCCGGGACGACGATCGGCGTTCCTCCCTGTCGGCCGCCGACGATCATGTCCTTGTGCTCGGCGATGCGGACCACACGGAAGGTGCCCAGGCCAGGAAGGTTCACCGTTTTGCCCGCGGCCAGCTCGGCGCGGATGGCGGGACCGAGCGCCTCCAGGAAACGGCCGGCCTGCTCCTCCGACAGCTTCGCCGAGCGAGCCAGTTTCTGGACCAGGCCGCCTTCCTCCTTCGGCGGCGGCGCTTTCTGCGAATGGGCGGGCGATGCGACCGCCAGGATCAGGACGATCACCCCCAGAAGGATCCCCAGACCCAGCCAGTGTCCCTTGCGCATGGGATATTCCCCTTTCTGTCCACGGAAAAGGCCCTTGTCTTTTTCGGACGGGAGGGTTCCTGAACTTGAGACCCTCCCCAAGTATAGGTCAGACCGAGACCGCCTGCGGAAAAGGCGGACAGATCAAATGTCGCTGCCAGTTGGCGTCGTCGCGCCGGGGGAAGTCGGTGCGAAAGTGGACGCCGCGCGATTCCTGCCGTGCCAATGCCGAGCCGATCATCAGCCGGGCAACGGTCAGCATGTTCTGTAATTCCCAGCCGGCCCGCGAGCTGAACTCTCGCGCCAGGGCGTAACGGCACCAGAAGGCCACCGTCCGCTCCGCCTCGCGCAGGCCGGCCTCGTCGCGCATCACGCCCATCTCGCGGACCATCAAGCTGCGCAGGGCGTTGGTCACGTCGGCCACATCGAGGGTGTCGGCCGGTCCAGGCTCAAAGCGGCACTGGATCGGCGGGATGGTGAAGGTGTCGGGCATGCGGGCCGCCTCCGCCGCCGCCCCCCGGCCGCAGCGAGCGCCGTAGACCAATCCTTCCAACAGGCTGTTGGATGCCAGCCGGTTGGCACCGTGCAGTCCGCTGGAGGTCACCTCTCCGGCCGCCCATAACCCCGGCAGCGTGGTCCGTCCCTCCAGGTCCACCGTGACGCCGCCGATCATGTAATGAGCGCCGGGCCGCACCGGGATGAGGTCGCGGGTGATGTCCAGGCCGAAGCTCCGGCAAACCCGAGCGATGCCGGGGAAACGCTGGAGGACCAGTTTGGGGTCGAGGTGCGACAGGTCGAGGTAGACGCTGGGATGCTGGGTGCGCTCCATGCGGCGGACGATGGCCTGCGAGACGATGTCGCGCGGGGCCAACTCGGCGCGGGGGTCCTCCTCCGGCATGAAGCGGATGCCGTTCTTGTCGCGCAGGTAGGCCCCCTCGCCGCGGACCGCCTCGCTGATGAGGAAACGGCCGGAGCCAGCGACGTACAGGACCGTGGGATGGAACTGCATGAACTCCATGTCGCGCAGCTCGGCCCCGGCGCGGTAGGCAGCGGCCATGCCGTCGCCGGTCGCCACCGGCGGATTGGTGGTCTCGCGGTAGACCATGCCGGCCCCGCCCGAGGCCAGGATGGTCTGCTTGGCCCAGATCAGCAGCTGGTCGCGCCCCGGCCGCCAGACCAACGCCCCGACGCACCGCCCCTCGTGAGTCAGCAGGTCGATGGTGAAGGTGTTGTCCCAGACGGTGATGTTCGGTGTCTGAAGAGCGCGTTCGATGATGGCCCGCATCACCTCATGGCCGGTGGCATCGCCCAGGGCGTGGACGATGCGGCGATGGCTGTGCCCTCCTTCGCGGGTCAGGGCGAGCTGGCCCCCTTCCTCATCGAAGCGGGTGCCCCAGCGGATCAGGTCGTTGATCTGGGCGGGGGCCTCGCGGACAACCATCTCCACAACCGGCCGATCGCACAGCCCGGCACCGGCAGTAAGGGTGTCCTCGATGTGGTTCTCGAAGCGGTCTTCCGGGGACAGCACGCCGGCAATGCCGCCCTGGGCAAAGGAACTGTTGCTCTGCTGGATGCTGTCCTTGGTGACGACCAGGACCTGGAAGTCAGGCGGCACCTCAAGGGCGGCCCGCAGCCCTGCGATGCCGGCGCCGATGACCAGGATGTCAGTGAACAGGTGGGGCGTTTGCTTGGGCCCGAACTGCACCAGGTAGCGGTGGGGGAAGGTCATGGTCAGGAAGCAGGATCGAAGCAGCCCACGACTCCCACCTTGGGCTGCGTCACGGACCAGGAAGTCATGCCCAGGCATTGCCCGGCATTCCCAGAACCTCAGGCGAGACGGAACGAAGCTGCCAACGTCTTCTACCTGAGCGCCTCCAGGGATGCCGGCCAGGCACTTTCAGTGTATCAGGACGGCGGGGGGATTGGAGCCGAATTCGCCCGAATTCGGGCGAAGGTAACGGACCCGAACTCTGGCGCGTTCGGCTACCACCCCGCCGACGAGACCGTTCTCGGGTTGCCCCCTACAAGCGCTGCGAGCGGCCGGCGTCAGCCGGCCGGTGCGAGAGGCGAGCGGCCGGCGTCAGCCGGCCGGTGCTACTGTCACCAGCCGGCGTCAGCCGGCCGCTCGCCAGACGCACTTCACGAGGCCCCGCCGGTTAACTGGCCTGGCGCAGGTCGGCCAACTCCTCCTTGACTGGGGCGTAGTGGCTCGGCTCCATGCTGAACGACGCTGTGCCGCTGGTGAAGTTGCGCAGCTCGCTGGTGTAGCCGAACAGCTCCGCCAACGGCACATAGGCATGCAGCTGGCAGCGCCCCTTGTCCAGACGGGAGTTGAGGATCTCGCCACGCCGCCGGCTCACGTCGCGGATCAGGTCGCCCAGGTACTGCCCTGGGGCGTACACCACCACGTTCATGATCGGCTCCAACAGCACCAGCCCTGCCTTGAGCTGGGCGTCGCGGAAGCACTCGATGGCGGCCAGCCTGAAGGTGTCGGCCGAGCTATCCACCTCGTGGTACTTGCCGTCCAGCAACGTCGCCAGGATGTCCACGCACGGAAAGCCGTACTTGGCCCCCTTCTGACACGCCTGCCGGAAGCCCTCCTCCACCGCGGGGATGTACTCGGTCGGCACCGCCCCGCCGAAGATCTCGTCCTTGAAGAAGAGGTTGTTCGGGTCGGGCCGTTCGCCCCGCTCTTCCATCTCGGCGGCTAGCTCCGCCGCCTGCTCCTTGGTCAGCGGCTCGAAGCGCATATAGATGACGGCGTACTTGCCGCGGCCCCCCGTCTGCTTGATGTAGCGCGTCTCCAGCTCGACCGGCCGGGCCAGCGTCTGCCGGTAGGCCACCATCGGCTTGCCGACCGACACCGGCACGCCGTGGTCGCGCTCCAGCTTGTGGACCGCCACCTCCAGGTGCAGCTCGCCCATGCCGCTCAGGATCAACTGATTGGTTTCCGGGTCGGTGCGGCAGCGCAGCGTCGGATCATCGCGGACCATCTTGCCCAGGGCATCGGCGAGCTTGCTCTCGTCCACGTTCTTGCCGGGGATGATCGCCTGAGAGATGACCGGCTCGGGGAAGCGGATCTCTTCCAGGACGATGGGCTGATCCGTGGCGCAGAGCGTGTGGCCGGTCGCCGTCTGTTTCAGCCCGACGACGGCCACGATCTCGCCCGGGCCGGCCTCCTCCAGCCGCTCGCGCCGATCACCCATTAACCGGTAGATATGGCTGACGCGCTCGGCCTTCTTGATCGTGCTGTTGAAGACGGTGTCACCCGGCCGGAGCACCCCGGCGTAGATGCGCAGGAAGACCAGGTCGCCGTGCTTCTCGCCAATCGTCTTGAAGGCCAGGGCGCAGAACGGCTCGTCCCGCTCGGGCCGGCGCTGGGCCGGCTCGCGGGTCTTGGGGACAAAGCCTTCCACCGGCGGCCGGTCCTTGGGCGACGGGAGATAATCCCGAATCGCATCCAGGAGCAGCCGGACGCCGTGGTACTCCTTGGCCGAGCCGCAGTGCACCGGGGTCAGTTTGCCGGCAAGGGTGCCGGCCCGCAGGGCGCGGCGCAGCATCTCCTCGGACACCTCGTTCCCTTCCAGGACCGCTTCCAGCAGCTCGTCGCAGGCATGGGTCGCCGTCTCGAGCAACTGCTCGCGGGCCCGTTCGGCCTCGGCCCGGTACGACTCGGGAATGGTACGCCATTCGTAACGCAGGTGGGTGGGATCATCCCGGTCCTGATACCAGAATTGCATCCGGATCAGGTCGATAACACCCTCGAAAGCACTATCCTGGCCGGCCGGGATGGTGCAGACCGCGGGCACAATGCCGAGCTTGCTCTTCATCTGCTCGATGCAGCCCCAGAAGTCGGCGCCGGTGCGGTCGAGCTTGTTGATGAAGGCAATCCGCGGCACGCGGTGCTTGTCGGCCTGGTGCCAGACGGTCTCACTCTGGACCTCGACGCCGCCGACGGCGCAGAAGATGCCCACGGCCCCATCGAGAACGCGCAGGGAACGCTCGACCTCGGCGGTGAAATCGACGTGTCCCGGCGTGTCGATCAGGGTGATGCGGACGTTGTCCCAGTCCACCGTGACCGCGGCGCTGTTGATGGTGATCCCCTTGGCCTTCTCGAGCGGATCGTAGTCGGTGGTGGTGTTCCCCTCGTCCACGTCGCCGGCCTTGTGCTTGCAGCCGGCGAAGTAGAGGATGCGCTCGGTGGTCGTGGTTTTGCCCGCGTCCACGTGAGCGATGATGCCGATGTTGCGAAGTCTCTCGAGCATGGTTGAGCACCGGCGCGGCGGTGTGCCTTGGCCGGTCCGAAAAACAAACAGGGTGGCGAGCCGGAACCCCCCTTCCGGTCCCACGAACCGCTGCACAACTTATCTCTAGTAAGACGACCGCGGCTTCCCCAGGTTCAGGAGTTTCTGCCGGCGAAGCCTGGCGGCGGCTGGAGGGTGGCCGATGCCGCCCGGGTGAGAAACGTCCCTGTTCCCCCTCGTACCCGCCCGCAGGGCAGGACGAAGAGCGAGTATTGTATTGTAGTCCCAAAAAGCGACCAGAGGAATGTTAAATCCGGGATGAAATTCCTGAAGGAGAGATGTCCGGCGAGTTCATCCTCTTCCTCCTTAGCCGGAACGATTGCCCCCTTGAATTTAGAGTCGGTCAATGGCCGCCGGATTCAGGAATTTCGGGGGCCGACCTAGCGGCCGTCCGCCGGACGAAAAAGCGACCGCAAGTCTTCCCTTTCGGGCGGCCTGCGGTCGCGTTACCGTAGCGAGGGTGGCCTCTTCTGTTCCGACCCTCATCGTTATTGTATGTCAATCGTCAAGGGCTGTCGCAGTCGGTCATTTTTCCTTGTCGGCGCGGCTCTGGGCTACCTTGCTCAGGAACTGGATTACCGGGGCTTTCACACTGACCCGCAGTTTCAGGGCCGGCCCCCCTTCGACCAGGAGCAACACCTTGTCGTTGTCCTTGCCCTTACCGAAGGCCTCTTGGGCTGCCTGAGACACGTTCTTCTCGGTGGCGGCCTGGGCCAGTGGGGCCAGGGACACATCCAACCGCAGCGGCTGGACCGGCTTCGGCGGAGCGGCCAGCGCTTCCTTGAGAGCGCTCAGCCCGTTTTCGCCCAGGGCCAGGAACACGGCGTCTGCCCGGAAAGCGAAATACAGCGGGTTGTCGCCAAAGGCCTTGCGGGCCTCGGCGTCAAAGTCTTTGTGCTTGTGCACGTCCACACGGTGAATCTTGACCGGACCGGCTTGTTCGACGTCCAGCTTGACCTGGGCCCTTTCCTCGGCCGGCATCTCCTTGACCAGGTCACGCATCACCTGGTCCATCGCGGCGCCATCCTTCACCTTGATGCCGGCCACCGCCGTGTAAACGCCCTTGGCCGACGGCCCGCGCAGGTCGGCCGCCAGGTCGAGTTCGGCGGCCTTGAGGGTCGGGACGAGCACCTTGGCCAGCTTCTCACCAAGCTCGCGCTTGGCCTTGTCTTTCTCTTCCTTCAGGCCCTCGCGGATCGCCTCGTCGATCACCGGGGCCAATGCCTGCCGCAAGTCCTCGGACATGGCGGCATAGGCCGTCAAGCTGAAGACCGAGTTCTTGCCCACCAGACCGGCCACCACGCTGCGGGCCTTGGTCAGGTCGGCGATGAGGCCGGCCAGCTTCGAGCCTGGCTTGCCGGTCAGCGTGTAGTCCAGGGACAGTTCGCCCCCCTTACGGTCGATGTTCAGGCTGAGCGTCGCCGCATCACCGTCCCGGATCAGGGAGATCATCTGCGCCCCGATAATGTCAACAAACTGCTCCTTGAATTTGTGCTGGATGTCGGTCTCGTTCGGCTCGCGTTTCTTCTTTTCTTCCTCCAGCCGCTTCTGGAATTCTTTGATGGCCTCTTCCCGGAAGGCTTCGGGGATGCTGCTGATGTTCAGGTTCAGGGCGAGCACCGCGGTCGGGTTGGGCGGCAGGACCTGTTCGGGGGGGAGCAGCTTCTCCTTGGCGATGGCCGACTCGTCCTGGGCGGTGACATAGGCGTAGCGGTTGGCGAAGCGGAAGTAAACAGGAACGGGCAGGTTGGTGTGCCGGACAGTGTAGAGGCCGTCGGCCCCCTTCTCCGCCTTGATCTCGAACCGCCGCAGCAGGTCGAGCAGGGCCTGTTCATCGGCGACCGGCACCAGGGCAACGATCGTGCTGTCGATGACCTGGGCGCCGACGGTACTGTAGACCCCGAGGGGCCGCTTGGTGTCGATCCCCTCGATCCCCTTGGGCCCAGCCATCGACTTGAGGAATCCCTCGATCTGGCGGGCCTGCTCTTCCTGGCCGACGAGCCCGGCCAGGTAGCGGAAGTTGGCCAGCAACTCGTCGATCGGCTGGAGGCGCACGACCACAGTGGGTTTCTTCACCTGGAGTGTTTCAGCCGCCGGGAGTGCGGCCGGTAGGGCAACCAGGCAGACCAGGGCCGCGCCGGAAAATAATGGCCTTTGCATACTTGAACTCCTTTACCAACTTGCAGTGGAGGCCCCAGCCAGGGGACCGTCCTGCGGTTCCAAGTAGGGGCCGCAAAGGGATTACCCCTTTGACCCGCGGTTGGTGTCAAGACCGCGGTGGGCCGCCCGGCTGCGCGAGCGACCGTCGGGCGAGCGGCCGGCGTCAGCCGGCCGGTTCGGGCGAGCGGCCGGCGTCAGCCGGCCGGTGCTACTGTCGGGCAAGCGGCCGGCCCCTCAGTACACCTCCTCCGGGTGGAGCATGGCGTGCAACACCTCGTCGGGGGCAGGGGCGTAGGCGTGCGGCTCCATCGTCCAGCTGGCGCGCCCCTGGCTCAGGCTGCGCACCCGGTCGGTGTAGTCGAACATCAGCCGCAGCGGCACCTCGGCCTCGATGACCCGCAACCGGCCGCGGGTGATCACTTCGGTGATGTTGGCGCGGCGAGCGTTCAGATCGGAGCTGATCGGACCCAGGTACTCTTCCGGCACCGTCACTTCCAGGCGCATGATCGGCTCCAAAAGGACGATGTTGTCGCGCAGTGCCTTGTGAACGGCATCGGCGCCGGCCGCGGCAAAGGCGACCTCGTTGGAAAGCTGCGGGTCCATCTGGGCGGCGACGATCGTTGCCTGGACGTTCATCACGGGGAAGCCGAGTTCCCCCGACTGGAGCGCGCCGCGGATGCCCTGCTCGGCGGCGACGGCCAGAAGCGGCGGCAGTACCTCCGGCGGGACCCGGTTGACCACGGCCACGGGCTGCTCCCCCCGGTGCGGCTCGAATTCGACCACCAGCCGGGCGAACAGCCCCGCCGTGCCCGCTTGCCGGACGCACTCCCCCTCGACGCGGACCGGCCGGCGGAGCGTCTCGCGGAAGCTGACCAGCGGTCGGCCGACCTTGACCTTCAACCGGAAGTCGCGCTCCATCCGGTGTTGCTTCACCTCCAGGTGCAACAACCCCATCCCCGTCATCAGCGTCTGCCCGGTCTCGGGATCGACGCGCCAGTCGAAGGTCGGGTCCTCGCGCTTGAGCAGGTTGAGCGTGTCGATCAACTTCTGCTTGTCCGCCGAGGACTGCGGCTCGATCGAGCGGCTGACCACCGCCTCGGCGAAGGTGATCCGCTCCAGGACAATCGGGTGATGGGGGTCGCAGAGGGTGTCGCCGGTGACCGACTCCTTCGGCCCGATGACGGCGACAATATCGCCGGCGTAGGCCAGGTCGAGCGGCTCCTTGTTGGAGGGGTCGGCATGCACGTGGTACAGCTTGGTCATGAACTCCTTGACCCCCTTGCCGGCGTTGAGCACCCGGCTGTTGGCCTTGACCGTGCCCGAGTAGATGCGGACATAGAACAGCTCGCCGTGGGGGTCGGCGACAATCTTGAAGACCAGGCCGCAGAACGGCTCCTTGGGGTCGGGCTTGCGCCTTTCCTCGCGGTTCTTCTCCGGGTTGATGCCGACCACCGGCGGCCGGTCCAGGGGGCTGGGCAGGTAGTAGGTGACCGCATCCAGCAACGGCTGGATGCCGATGTGCTCGCGCCCCGAGCCGGCGAAGACCGGCTGAATCGCCCGCCGCAGCGTCTGCTCGCGGATCAGCTGCCGCACCTGCTCGACCGGAGCCTCCTTCCCCTCCAAAAGGGCATCCATGACGGCCAGGGCCAGGGGCGAGTCTCCCTCGCGGGTGATCTCGTCGAAGAGGCGGTCGCGCCACACCTGGGTCTCGTCCCGCAGGTCGTCGGGGATTGGCTCGGCGCGGAAAGTCTTGCCCTCGGTCTCCGGGTCGTAGTACAGGGCCTTCAGCTCGATCAGGTCGATGACTCCGCGGAACGGCTCGTCGCTGTCCTTGACCGAGCCGCTGCCGATGGGGAGGGTGAGGGCGACCGGCCGGCCGCCGAGCCGCTCGCGGATCTCAGCAAGGCAGTTGGCGAAGTTGGCGCCGACGACATCCATCTTGTTGATGAAAACCAGCCGGGGCACACTGTACTTGTCGGCCTGGTGCCAGACGGTCTCCGACTGGGCCTCGACCCCCTTCTGGGCATCGAAGACCACGATGCAGCCATCCAGGACGCGAAGGGCACGTTCGACCTCGGCCGTGAAGTCTACATGGCCGGGCGTGTCGATCAGGTTGATGGTGCAGTCGCGCCAGGTGAAAGGAATGCAGGCCGAGTAGATGGTAATGCCGCGCTCCTGCTCCTCGGGGTCGTAGTCGGTGTCGGTAGTGCCGGCGTCCACGGCGCCGAGGCGGTGCTTGGCCCCCGAGTAATAAAGGAGGTGCTCGGTGGTGGTAGTCTTGCCGGCGTCGATATGGGCGACGATCCCGAGGTTGCGGATCTTGCTCAGGTCAGGGGCGGGCGGTTTCTTGTCGGCCATGGTAGATAGTCCGTAGTCAGTAGTCCGTAGTCAGTAGTTAAAATAGCAAGTCCGTGGCGGGTGATCGAAGGCCTCCGACCACGGACCACGGACTACGGACTACGGGCTACCACGCGAAGTGGGCGAAGGCCTTGTTGGACTCGGCCATCTTGATGGTGTTCTCGCGCTTGGTCATCGCCTCGCCCTCGCGGCGGTAGGCAGCCATCAGTTCGTCGGCCAGACGGAGGTACATCGGCCGGCCGGTCTTGCCCCGCGCCGCCTGGATGATCCAGCGGATGGCGAGGCTCTGTTGTCGATTCTTGTTGACCTGCATCGGCACCTGATAGGTGGCGCCGCCGACGCGCTTGGAGCGGACCTCGACGGTCGGCTTGACATGCTCGACCGCCTGGGTGAAGACCTCCAGCGGGTCGGCGTCGGGCATGCGCTTCTTGATCTGGTCAAGGGCGTTGTAGAAGATCCGTTGCGCAGTCCCCTTCTTGCCCTCCCACATCAGGCAGTTGATGAACTTGCTGACCAGCTTCGAGTGGTAGCGCGGATCCGGCTTGAGCGTCTCGGCACTGGCGGTTCGCTTTCCCATGGATGTCACCTCGGTTCGGTCAGTTCACGGAGGGCTCGGGCAAGTGACGCGGAGCGGGGTAGGGGGCGACGGCTCGGACGGTGCCGCTGGGCTCGAAGTGAAGGGCGTTCACCTGACCGCAGGTCGGGCAGGGGACGTTGACGGCGGCGACCGCGCTGGACGCCGGGTGCAGTCCCTTGCCGGTGCAGGTGACCGTCACGCTCACCGGGCAGCCGCAGTTACAGCAGGTGAAGTCCATCGTCACGTTCAAGCTCATCATGACCTTTCCAGCCTTGGGACCAAGTGGTTCGCCCGGGACGGACCGCCTGGGCGTGCGGCGCCCCGTCGACGAGTTATTTCCCTTCGCGCTTGGTGCCGTACTTGGAGCGCGCCTGCTTACGGTCGGCGACCCCCTGAGCGTCGAGGACGCCGCGGATGATGTGATAGCGGACACCGGGCAGGTCGCGGACACGGCCGCCGCGGACCAGCACGATGGAGTGCTCCTGCAGGTTGTGCCCCTCCCCCGGGATGTACGCCGTCACTTCCACCCCGTTGGACAGCCGCACCCGGGCCACCTTGCGCAGGGCGGAGTTCGGCTTCTTGGGGGTCATGATCTTGACCTGCAAACAGACCCCCTTCTTCTGCGGGCAGCCGTGCAGGGCCGGATGCTTGGGCTTGCGGTACTGCTGCCGGCGCGGCTTGCGCACCAGCTGGTTGATGGTTGGCATGGACTACGCAACTCCTCTCCCGCGGGAACGGGATGGTCTTCTCCGCCGTGCCCGATCGGGAACACGGCCGCAAAAATTCTACGGTACGAGGCCGTGCGGGCCGGGTCAAGAGCGCATGAGCAACGATGCTTTACCACAGCCGCCAGCGACCTGCTTTGTGGGTTATCCTACCCGCCCGCAAGGTCGCTGGCGGCTCCGCGAGCCGGTTCGGCGCGAGTCATTTCGGGGTCGGGGCCGTCGCCAACGAGGTGCCGGTCGAGGCGGCCTCGGCCGTCGCTGCCGGCCCCTCCGGCACCGGGACGTTCAAGCGGACCTCCGCCTCCTGATGCGTGCGGAAGCCGGTCCCCGCCGGCACCAGGTGCCCCAGGATCACGTTTTCCTTCAGCCCCACCAGGTAATCAACTTTCCCCGCCAGGGCGGCCTCTGTCAACACCTTGGTCGTCTCCTGGAAGCTGGCCGCACTGATGAAGCTGTCCGATTGCACGGCTGCCTTGGTGATCCCCAGCAGCTGCGTCGAGCAGGTCGCCGGCGTCGGCGGCACGAAGGTCGGCAGTGCCTTCCCCTCCGCCTCCAGCCGGGCCCGCTCCTCCTCGAACGCCTCCTTGCTGACGATCTTGCCCGCCTCGAACTTGCTGTCGCCGGGGTCCTTGATCTTGACGCACTCCTTGAGCCGGTCGTTGACCTGGCGGAACTGGAATTTATCGATGACGATGCCGGGGAGCAGGCCGGTGTCTCCGGTCGTCTCCACCCGCACCTTGCGCAGCATCTGAGCGATGATGATCTCGATATGCTTGTCGTCGATGTCCACCCGCTGGCTGCGGTAGACCGACTGGACCTCGCGGACCAGATACTGCTGCACCGCCTCGATGCCGCTGATGCGCAGGATGTCGTGCGGCACCAGGGGGCCGACCACCAGCGGGTCGCCTTCCTTGACCCGGTCGCCGGTGTGCACCCGTAGGTGCTTGCCGGGGGCCACCAGGTGTTCCCGCTCCTCGCCGACCGGCCGTCCCTGGTCATCGACCGGCTGGATGTAAATGGCCCGTTTGCCGCGGCGCTTCTCGCCCAGGCGGACAATGCCGGCCACCTCGGCCATGACGGCCGGGTCGCGGGGCCGCCGGGCCTCGAAGATTTCCGTCACCCGGGGCAGGCCGCCGGTGATGTCCTGGGTGCCAGTGACTTCGCGCGGCGTCTTGGCCAGCAGCGTGCCGGCCGAGACAATCTGCCCCTCACGCACTTCCAGGTGGGCCTTCTCCGGCATGTAGTAGTAGACCAGCGGCACGCCACGCTCATCCTCGATAATGATCTGCGGGTGCAGGTCCCCCTTGTGCTCCATGATCACCAGCCGCTCCGTGCCGGTCACCATGTCGCGTTCCTTGCGGAGCGTCTCGCCTTCGACGATCTCCTCGAAGCGGACCCGGCCTCCTTCCTCGGCCAGGATCGGGATCATGTGCGGGTCCCAGTAGCACAGCCGCTGGCCCGGCTGCACCTGCTGGCCCTCTTCGACCAAGAGCACGGCGCCGTTGGGGATGGCGAAGCTCTCCAGGAAGCGGTCGCGCGGCCCCTGGATGATGATCTCGCCGTTGCGGGTCAGGGCGATCCGTTCTCCCTTCTCATTGAGCACCGGGTTAATCCGCTCAAACTTGACGGTCCCGGCCTTGCGGGCCTTGATCTCGCTCTCTTCAATCGTCTTCTTGGCCACACCGCCGATATGGAAGGTCCGCATGGTCAGCTGCGTGCCCGGCTCGCCGATCGACTGGGCGGCGATGATGCCCACCGCCATCCCCTCCTCGACCAGAGCACCGGTGGCCAGGTCCATGCCGTAGCACAGCCGGCAGACGCCCAACGGCGCCTGGCAGGTCATCGGGCTGCGGACGATGATCTTGTCCAGGCCGAGTTGCTCGATCTTGCGGGCCTGTTCCCAGGTGATCATCTCGTTCTCGCGGACGATCACCTCGTCGGTCACCGGATTGATGATGTTGTTGCGGCTGACCCGGCCACGGATCGACTCGGACAGGGAGCGCTCGATCTCCTCGCCCTTGTAGACGACCCCCTTGCTGATGCCCTGGGTAGTGCCGCAGTCGTGCATGGTGACGACGACGTTCTGGGCGACGTCGGCCAACTTGCGGGTCAGGTAGCCGGAGTCGGCGGTCTTCAGGGCGGTGTCGGCCAAGCCCTTGCGGGCCCCGTGGGTGGAGGAGAAGTACTCCAGCACCGACAGGCCCTCGCGGAAGTTGGCCTTGATCGGCGTCTCAATGATCTGGCCGCTCGGCTTAGCCATCAGGCCGCGCATGCCGGCCAGCTGCCGCATCTGCTCGACGCCGCCGCGGGCGCCGGAAATAGCCATCAGGTAAATCGGGTTGAGGTACGGCTTCCCCTCGCGCCGATCGTTGGCCAGGTCGCGCATCATTTGTTCGGTGATCTTCTCGCGGGCATGCGTCCAGGCGTCGATCACCTTGTTGTAGCGCTCGACATCGGTGATGGCCCCCTTCTGGTACTGCTTGTGAATCTTCTCGACTTCCTTTTCCGTCTCCTTGATGACCGTGTCCTTGTTGGCCGGCGTCTTCAAGTCGTCGGTGGCGAAGGACAGGCCCGACTTGGTGGACTCGCGGAAGCCGAGGTCCTTCATGCGGTCGAGCAGGTCAATGGTCTCCTTGCGGCCGAGCAGCCGATAGCAGTCGGCGATGATGAGGCTGAGGTTCTTACCGTTCATGGGCAAGTCGTAAAACGCCATCTTCGGATGGAGGATGTCGTTGAAGAGGACGCGGCCGACGGTGGTCTCGACCAGGCCGCTGGGCCGGCGCGGCAGTTCGTCCACCCGGGTTTTGTCCTCGCCGGCGCGGACTTCGCCGATGACCCGCTTGTCAATGGGAAGACGGACCTGAATGCGGGCATGCACGCCGACCTTCCCGGCGGCGTGGGCCAGGAAGACCTCGGCGGGACTGGCGAAGATCATCCCCTCGCCCGGCTCGACCTTCTCCTCGGGGCTGCCGCGGGTGGCGGTCAGGTAGTAGCAGCCCATGACGATGTCCTGCGACGGGCTGATGATCGGCTGGCCGTTGGCCGGGCTGAAGACGTTGTTGGTGGACATCATCAACACGGTCGCCTCCACCTGCGCCTCGATGGACAGGGGAAGGTGGACGGCCATCTGGTCGCCGTCGAAGTCGGCGTTGAAGCCCTTGCAGACCAGCGGATGAATGCGGATGGCGTTCCCCTCGATGAGCACCGGCTCGAACGCCTGGATGCCCATGCGGTGCAGCGTGGGGGCGCGGTTGAGCAGCACGGGGTGGTTCTTGATGACCTCCTCGAGGATGTCCCAGACAGTCTCGTCCTTGCGCTCGAGCATCTTCTTGGCCGACTTGATGGTGTCGGCGTGGCCGAGCTCCTTGAGGCGGCGGATGATGAACGGCTGGAACAGCTCCAAGGCGATCTTCTTGGGCAGGCCGCACTGGTGCAGCCGCAGCTCGGGGCCGACGACGATCACCGACCGCGCCGAGTAGTCCACCCGCTTGCCGAGCAGGTTCTCGCGGAAGCGCCCCTGCTTCCCCTTGATCATGTCGGTCAGCGACTTGAGCGGGCGGTTGCTGCTGCCGAGCACCGGCCGCTTGCAGCGGTTGTTGTCGAACAGGGCATCGACCGACTGCTGGAGCATCCGCTTCTCGTTGCGGATGATGACCTCGGGGGCGTTGAGGTCCACCAGCTTCTTGAGGCGGTTGTTGCGGTTGATGATGCGGCGGTAGAGGTCGTTGAGGTCGCTGGTGGCGAAGTTGCCGCTATCGAGCAGCACCAGGGGGCGCAGGTCGGGGGGGATGACCGGGATGCACTCCAGCACCATCCACTCCGGCTTGTTCTGCGGGCCGCCCAGGCCGCTGTCGCGCAGCGCCTCGACCACCTTGAGCCGCTTGACCAGCTCGCGGAGCTTCTGCTTGGACGACTTGCCGCCGGACTCCTCCTTGTCCATCTCGTCGCGCAGCCGCTGCCGCAGCTCCTTGGACAGCTTGACCAGGTCGAGCTGCTCCAGCAGCTTCTTGATCGCCTCGGCGCCCATCTCGGCCTCGAAGGTATCGCCGTAGGCCTCGCGGGCCTTGCGGTACTCCTCCTCGGTGAGCAGCTGGCCCTTCTTGAGCTTGGTGGTGCCCTCCGGGCCGGGGTCGATGACGACGTAGTCCTGGAAGTAGATGATCTTCTCCAGGCT
>DATLYH010000143.1:0-18273 GCA_035575035.1 Gemmataceae bacterium | reverse complement strand
ATCTCTTGGCGTGGCGGCCGGCGATCCGGGCAGCGGTCGTTCCGGTGGCGATTGCCGCGTTGGTGGTCTGTCTGGTCCTGACCCGGAAACAGGTGGGTTACTGGCGCGACAGCGTTACCCTCTGGCAGCACACCATCGCGGTGACCGGCCCCAATGCCTATGCCCACTGGAGTCTAGGGAACGCCTTCCGGGAGTCAGGGGACCACCAGGCGGCGATGCGGGAGTACCTCAAGGCTCTGGAGATCGAGCCGGGCATGCCCCGCGCGCACCACAATCTGGCTGATGTACTCTTCCAGGCGAGACAGTTCGCCGAGGCAGCGGCGCACTACGAGGCGGCCCTGGCTGCCAATCCTAACCTCGCCATCACCCACAACGGCCTGGGCATGGTCCTGCTGCTCCAGAGCGAGATCGACCAACTTCAGGGCAAGGCCGACGAGGCCGCCCGCAAGCGGGCCGCCGCCATCGAACGGTTCGAGCGGGCCCTGGAGATCAACCCTAACCTGGCGGACGCGCACGCCAACCTCGGGATTGCCTTGCTCGGCCAGGGGAAAATCGCCGCGGCCGAGGAGCATGCCCGGCAGGCCGTTGAGATCAACCCCGGCTCGGCCAAGGGGCACAACACCCTGGCCCTTTGTTATCTGCACGGGGGCCGGCTGGAGGAGGCTGCCTTCCATCTGCAAGAGATCTTGCGGATCAACCCAAGGAACGCCGAGGCCCACCACCAGCTGGGGCTGGTGCTCGGCCGGCAGCGGAAGTGGCCCGAGGCCGTCGCCCACCATCAGGAGGCAGTGCGGCTCGCCCCCCATTCCGTCCGCTATCAGGGCGATCTGGCTGCTGCCCTGGGAGCGGCGGGCCGGTTCGAGGAGGCAGCAGAAACCACCCGCAAGGCGCTGAAGTTGGCAGCGGCGGCCAACCAGGCGGAGTTGACCCAGCAGCTGCAAGCGCAGCTACGCCTCTATGAGATGAAACAGGTTCCTGAAACCAAGCACTGATCTGCTCCGGCCGCCTGCGGCTTAGCACTTCGGCACTAGAGGGACTTCTCATGACAGCATGGCACCTGGCGCGCGGCTTCCGTTACGCCGGCGTCCCCTGCGGCATTCGACCGAACGGCGACCCCGATCGCCGCGACCTTGCCCTGATCGTCAGCGACCGGCCGGCGGCCGCGGCCGGGGTCTTCACCCAGAATCGGGTCGTGGCGGCCCCCGTGCGACTTTGCCGCGAGCGCCTGCCAGCCGACGACATCCGCGGCATCGTCATCTGCTCGGGCAACGCCAACGCCTGCACCGGACAGCGTGGCCTGGACGATGCCCGCTGCATGACCGAGCTGGCGGCGGCCGTCGTCGGTTGCCGCCCGGAGCAGCTGCTCGTCGCCTCCACCGGGGTCATCGGCCGACACCTGCCGATGGATCGGATCGAGAAGGGCATCCGCCTGGCGGCCGGCCAGCTCGACGCCAGCGCTGCCGCCCTCGATCGCGCCGCCCATGCCATCCTCACCACCGACACCCGTATCAAGGTGTCCACCCGGTTGGTAGCCGTGGGCGGCCAGGAGGTGCGTCTCACCGGATTGGCCAAGGGAGCGGCCATGATCGGGCCGAACCTGGCCACCATGCTGGCGTTCGTCCTCACCGACGCGGCAGCTGCCCCGGCCGACCTGGCGGCGCTGGCTGCCCGGGCCGCCGACCAGTCGTTCAACTGCATTAGTGTCGAGGGACATACCAGTACCAACGACACTCTGCTGCTGCTGGCCAACGGCGACGGCCCCCGGCTGGAGGGTGACGGTCTGGCCCGGCTCGGCTCGGCGGTCACTGCCGTCTGCACCGACCTGGCCCGCGCCATCGCCGCCGACGCTGAAGGGGCCGCCCACCTGATCACCATCGACGTCGAGGGGCTGCGCGACGACGCTGAGGCGCGGAAGGTGGCCCGGGCCGTGGCCGACAGCGCCCTGGTCAAGACGGCCATCTTCGGCGCCGACCCCAACTGGGGCCGGATCATCTCGGCAGCGGGCTACGCCGGCGTGGACTTCGAAGAGGAGCAGGTGTCGCTCTGGCTGGGCGACCTGCTGCTGTACCAGGCCGGCACGCCCCAACCGTTCGATCCGGCCATCGCCGCGGCGTACCTGAAGAACAACCGCGAGGTCCATCTGCGGCTGCGCTTCCCACTTGGCCCCGGCCGCTGCACCTTCTGGACGTGCGACCTGACCTACGAGTACATCAAGCTCAACGCCGAGTACACGACCTAGCGAGCGAATCGCTTCCCGGATTACGCTAGAATAGAATCATCTGACTTGGCGGGCACGGGTGCGGCGCGGAATAGCAACTGGGAGGACCGGCTGGCGTGGAGCAGGGCTTCATCGATCTCGACAACGTGAGCCGCTGGTACGGCAAGCACCTGGCGCTGCGGCAGATCAACCTCCACCTGCGGCCGGGCCGCATCGGCCTGCTCGGGCCCAACGGCGCGGGTAAATCGACGCTGTTGAAAATCCTCCTCGGGCTGCTGCCCCCCTCAGCGGGCACCGGCCGCGTCCTTGGCTATCCGCTGGCGCCGGTCGGCGCCGACTCATCGCTGGCCGGCGCGCTAAGTCAACTGACCGATGAGTTGTTCGGCTCCGGCGGCGCCTTGCGGCGGGCCATCGGCTACATGCCGGAGGCCGATGCTTTGATCCCCGGCCTTCAGGGGGCAGAGTACGTTGCCCTGGCCGGCGAGTTGTACGGTATGCCGCGCCGCGAAGCCCAGCGCCGCGCCCACGAGGTCCTCACCTACCTGGGACTGGAGGATGCCCGCTATCGCCGGCTGGAGGAGTACTCCACCGGCATGAAGCAGCGCCTCAAGTTGGCCCAGGCCCTGGTCCACGATCCGCCTGTGTTGCTCCTCGATGAGCCGACCAGCGGTCTCGACCCGGCCGGCCGCGACGCCATGCTCGAGCTGCTCCTTTGCCTGGGCCGCGACCACGGCAAGTCGTTCCTCCTCTCTACCCATCTGCTGGGCGACGTGGAGCGCGTCTGCGAGACGGTCGTCATCCTGCACGAGGGCCAGGTCGTCCGCCACGGCAGCGTGGCCGAGCTATGCACCCAGCGCCACGACCAGTACCGCTTGCAGCTTCAGGGTCCGGCCGATGGCTTCCTGGCTGACTTGCGGCTTGAAGGGGTCCAGGTTCTGCACGACAATGGCCGGGGAGAGGTGCGTGTCAGCGTGCCGCATGGTTGGTCCACCCGGACCTTCTTCGTCCTGGCCGACAACCACAACGTGCTGCTCCGCGGGTTGCAGCGTGACGACGAGGACCTTGAGGAGTTGTTCCACCGGGTACTGGCGGAGAATGGGCGCAATGGGCAACCTTGATCTGCTCCACTACCGGCCGTGGCGCGGCCAATTCCGCCCGCCCCGAGCCGGCGTCTGGCCGGTGGCGCGCGTCGCGTTGTGGATGATCTTCCGCCGCAAACTCTTCTGGGTGCTCTATGCCCTGGGCCTGTTTATCTTTTTGCTTTTCTTCTTCGGCCAGTACTTGCTTGCCTGGGCCGAGACGCAGACCGGCGAGGCCAACGTGCGCGTCGGCGGTTTCGGCCGGGCCAACCCGCAGCAGCTGATCGGCATCCTGCGCGGCTTTTTGAAATTGAACGGCAGCGGCGAGACCTACGGCATCTTCTTCAACTATCAGGGCTACATGGTCATGATCATCCTCGCCCTGGCGGGGGCAATCCTGGTCGGCAACGACATCCGCTTCGGCAGCCTGCCGTTCTACCTGTCCAAGCCGCTGTCGCGCTGGCACTACCTGCTGGGCAAGGCCCTGGCCGTTGCCGTCTTCGTCAACCTGATGACCACGCTGCCGGCCGTGGTGCTGTTCGTGCAGTATGGCCTGCTCGATTCCTGGGACTACTTTCTGGACCAGGCCGGCCTGTTCGTCGGCATCCTCGGCTACGGCCTGGTGCTGACGGTGACCTTGAGTCTAGTGTTACTGGCGACGGCCAGCTGGCTGCAACGGACCGTGCCGATGATCATGGCCTGGACGATCCTGTTTCTGTTCTGCCGGCTGCTGGCCCAGGTGCTGGTGGAGCGACTGCACTACGATGCCGCCTGGCGGCTGATCGACCTGTGGAACTGCACCTACGTCGTCGGCCATGCCTGCTTGGGGATCGACCTGCAAGCGCTGCGGCCCGGCGTGCAGCCCCCCTGGTATCAGGCAGCCCTGGTGCTGGCCGGGGTGTGTGCCCTGTGCCTGATTTACCTGGTCCTGCGCATCCGGGCGGTGGAGGTCGTGAAGGGATGACCCGGTGATACGGTGAGAACATGCAGACATCGGATAAATCCAAGGATGTTGATCCAAGAACGCGTCCGCTGGTTGATCCTTCAGCCGGACCGACCCAGGATCGGTCGCCGGGTCACCGGGTCACCGGGTCACCGTATCAGGGAACGCCGGTGCTCCTCTTCGAGCGGGTCTCGAAGTGGTACGGCCCGGTGATCGGGGTCAACCAGGTGACGCTGGAGCTGCGGCCGGGGATCACCGGGCTGGTGGGGGCCAACGGCGCGGGCAAGAGCACGCTGCTGCGGCTGGCCACCGGGCAGCTGCGGCCTGACCTTGGCCGGGTGCTGGTCCGCGGCCTCGATGCCTGGAGTGCGACGGCCAAGCGGCACGTCGGCTACTGCCCCGACATCGATTCCTTTTACGAGGAGATGTCCGGCCGGCAATTCGTCGAGGCGATGGCCCGGCTGTGCGGCTACTCCCGCCGCGAGGCGCAGGAGCGGACCGACGAGGTGCTTGACCTCGTTGGAATGACTGACCGGGCCGAGCGGCGGCTACGCGGCTACTCCAAGGGGATGCGGCAGCGGATCAAGCTGGCCCAGGCGCTGGTCCATGACCCCGAGCTGCTGGTACTGGACGAGCCGCTCAGCGGTATCGACCCGGTAGGCCGGTGGGAGTCGATCAACCTGTTCCGCGAACTGGCCGACCGGGGCAAGTGCCTGCTGATCTCCAGCCACGAGCTAGAGGAACTGGAGAAGCTGACCGATCACGTGGCCATCATGGCCCGTGGCCGGATCGCCGCCGTCGGCACCCTGGCCCAGATCCGCGACCTGCTCGACGACCACCCGCTGACGATCCGAGTGGACCTGGATTGCGGATTGCGGATCGCGGATTGCGGATTGAACCGAGACGCGGATTGCCGATTGAAGAGAGATGGTGAACCCGCCGACGGTCAGACGGCGGGCAGGGCCGAAGGCGAGGACTCCTCCGAGAATCCGCAACCCGCAATCCGCAATCCGCAATCGAAGGACCGCCGCCGCGAACTGGCCGCCGCCCTGCTGAGGCTGCCCGACGTAGTCGGCGTCGATCTGGGCGAGGGCGGCTCGCTGCTGGTCTGCGCCCGCAACCCGCGGCAGTTCTTCCGCGACTTCGCCCGGTTGGTGGTCGAGGAGTTCTACGAGATCCGCCACCTGGAGACGCTTGACGACTCGGCCGAGGCGATCCTCGGCTACCTGCTGGGCGGCCGTCGTGTGGCACGGTGACTGGGAGACCAAGAGACCAGGAGACAGGGAGAGCAGATGGAGACGGGGCACGCAAAGGTAGGCATGACGGGCCGGGAAGAGGGCCGGGCAGCGGCCCATCCGTCGCTGGCCGATGGATCACCCCGTACTTTTGTCTCTTGGTCTCCTGGTCTCCTGGTCTCCTGGTCTCGTTCCCTGCGGGCCTGGTGCTATCTCGTCTGGCTCTCCTTCCGGCGGCAGGCGCGGGTGCGGCAGATGGTCGGCATTGCGCTGGCGCTGCTGGTTGTGGCAGTCGGCTGGATCGCCGTCCAGAGTACGCTCCGCGGCGGTTTCGGCATGCAACACTGGCGGACGCCGCGGCGTGCGCCCTTGACCTACGGGCAGTGGGCGGGCGAGTTGGAGCTGCGCCTGTCAGCGGCGCCGCTGGCGCCGGGGGCCAACGCCGTGCAGCAGGGAATCCTGGGCGCCTGCCAGGCGGTGATCGCACGCTCGGACGTGCTCCATTTCTCGCAAGTAATCTTTGCCCTTTTCATCAGTTTTCTGCTGCCGATCTGGAGCCTGAGCTTCGCTACCGATGCGCTGGGCGGCGAGCGCGAAGGAGGGAACCTGATCTGGCTACTGACTCGGCCGCTCCCCCGGTCGGCGATCTACCTGGCCAAGTTCGTGGCGCTGTTGCCCTGGAGCCTGGCGCTGAACGTCGGTGGTTTCGGCCTGATGTGCCTGGCGGCCGGCCGGCCGGGACCGGTGGCCTTCGCGCTTTATTGGCCGGCCGTGCTCTGGAGTACGCTGGCCTTCACAGCCCTGTTCCACCTGATGGGCGCCTCCTTCCCGCGGCCGGCGATCGTGGCGTTGGTTTACGCATTTTTCCTGGAGATGATCCTTGGTAATATGCCGGGCTACATGAAGCGGGTCAGCATCGGCTTTTACGCCCGCTGCATGATGTTCGACGCGGCCCAGGAGTACGGCGTCCAGCCGGAGAAGCCGTCGGTCTATCTGCCGGTGGATGGCGCTACTGCCTACTGGGTGCTCATCGGCCTGACGGCCGGGCTTTTGGCCCTGGGCATGTATCTGTTCGCCCGCAAGGAATACCAGGACCTCACTTGACCGATCATGGAACCGAACCACCCGCGCTCTGACGACCTGATCCCCGCCCCGATCGAGGCCGGCGAGTCGCCGCGTCACGGCTTTCAGGGCAACCGCACCCCGCCGCCGCCCCCTTCCGGCATCCCGGCCGGGCTGACCATTGCCATCAGCCGCGAGGCCGGCTCGCGCGGCGGCACCATTGGCCGGCGGGTCGGCCGCAAGCTTGGCTGGCCGGTCTACGACCAGGAGGTGTTGGAATACACCGCCCAGGAAGGGACATTCCGCCAAGACTTCCTCGAGAACCTGCCGCCGGCCGCGATGACGTGGGCCGAGGAGCGGCTGCAAGAATTGCTCCGCAGCGAGCGCTTGGGCCAGCACCCCTCCATCGTCAACCTGGCGCGGGTAGTGCTCGCCCTGGGGGCGCAGGGAGGCGTGGTCCTGATCGGCCGCGGCGCCGGCTGCATTCTGCCGCCGGCAACCACCCTCCATGTCCGTGTGGTGGCGCCGTTGGCCGACCGCATCGCCTACTTGGCCCAGTGGGCGCGCCTGACCGTGGAGGAGGCGACCGAGCGCGTCCGCCTGCGCGACAGTCGCCGGGCTGAGTTCCTCGCCACCCACTTCCGCCGCCAGCCGGGCGACATCTATCAGTATGACTTGCTGCTCAACTCTAGCCTCCTGGGGGAAGAACTGTGTGCCGAGTTGATCGTTCAGGCAGCCCGCGCCAAGTGGGCCGCCCGCCCGGATGCCCGCGTGCTGTGAGCAGGCTCCGGCCGCTCAGCACACCCGGTGCGCCATGACCCAGAGCATGTAGGCCACTCGCTGGCGCAGCACGCGCTCCCGCCGGAGTCGTTCGCGGTGATAAGCGCGCCAGAGGTAGAAGATGGCGCTCACGGCCAGGGTCGGAACGCTCGTGAGGAACAGTGGCATGATAAGACCCTCGTCGGCGCAACAAAGAATCCTCCAGGGCTCGCGCTCGAGTCCCGAAGGCGCCGTTGCCTTGTTGAATGAGCTTTGACGGTTCAGAAATGTTAGTCCGACAAGCTGGGGCAAGTCGTTCTCTCCCAAACATACTATTCCCGGCCCGGCTGTCAAATCAGAGATGGATTTTCCCAGGGCAGCAGTCTCGGTCGCTCAGGCGTGGCCTGGGGCAAAATGCTGCGCACTGATGGGAAGCCTTGCCGCACGACAGATCGCAGGACGGCCCGACAATGCTTCCCTGATAGGGAACCCGGCCGCCTCCATCCCCGCGGCACGGATGTTGCCGGGTAGAAAGAAGCCCTGTTGTTTTCCGAGCGGACTTCACCCCCTTCTCAGGAGGTTGGCTCATGCGTTCGCTTACCATGTCGGCCGTCGCTCTGGCCGTGGCCGTCCTGCTCGTCGGTCCGGTGCCGGGACAGCAGACGCCGCCTGCGACCGGGCAACCGCGACCGGGCCAGGTGCCCCCTGCCGGGCAACCCGGACAGGTCCCCCAGCCTGGCCGAACCGTCCAGCCAGTCCAGCCCGGACCGGTCAGGCCGGCGCCCTCGGCCGGACAGACGCAGCTTGCCCTGCCGCCCGGCTTCCAGCAGCCGCTGTTTATGAATGCCGCTGTGCGGCGCGAACTGAACATCACCGACGAGCAGCTCAGCCGGCTGAGCCAGGCCCTTGACCGTACCTTCGGCCGGTTCCAGGATGACATCGCCCGGCTGAACACGCTTGACGAGCGGGCCCGGGCTGCCCAACTCCAGCAGCTGGGGCGTAACTTCGATGCCCTGATGATGCGGTCGGCCGGCGACATCCTTAACGAGCAGCAGCTGACCCGGCTGCGGCAGCTGGAAGTCCAGCGCCGCGGGTTCGGAGCCCTGATCGATGCCGAGGTCCAGCAACGGCTGAACCTGACTGCGGATCAGGTCGCGCGCCTGCGGGCGCTAAACGAGGAGTTCGAGCGTGAGAGTCGGGACATCCTGAAGGGCGCTGATCCCAACCGTGAGCTGGCCCTCCAGCGCTACAACGAGTTCCAGACCCGGATCTGGGATCGGGTCAACACCATCCTCAACGAACAGCAGCGTCGCACCTGGGCCCAGATGACCGGCAACCGGTTCGTCTTCCCGCCGGAGTTCTCGACCACGGGTCCGACCACCCCGCCGCGGCCTTGATCGGGCCAGTGGTTCGGACTCCGCTTGGACGGCGGTTCGGCCGCTAAGTAACGGGACGCGGTTGGGGATGACTTCTCTCAGCGCCCGAAGCGCTACGAGCCCGGAGCGTCAGCGATGGGTCGTCGTACCCGTCGCTAGCGCTCCGAGCTCGTCCTCCCCGTTGCTGCCGCTACCAGCCGCGGCAGGCCTGCTCGATCTCCCGCTCGGCTTGCTCCTTGCCGTAGCCGTAGTGCTCTTGCAGCTTGCCGATGAGCTGGTCTTTCTGTCCGTCGATCTGGTCCAGCTCATCGTCGGTCAACTTGCCCCACTGCTCCTTGATCTTGCCCTTGAACTGCCGCCAGTTGCCCTTGATCTGGTCCCAATTCATGCCATACCTCCTCGCTCTTTGCTGGGGCCAACAACTGGACCCACTTCTCTTTCCCTTTGCAAAAGAGATGCCCAACTCCCGTCAGCCCCTCCTGGGACGCCGGACATCGGCCGTCTGCGTGCTCCCGGCTCGGTTGGGCTTCGAGGAAGGTTCGCTTCACCTCAGGATCGGCTCCGCCTTCTGTTACAATGAAAATGATCGGAGAAATGCTTGATGGAGAAGTCATGCGCTATCTGGTAACGGCACGGGTGAAGCCGGGGCGTGAGGCGGCCTTGCTGAAGGCGATCGAGGACGGCACTCTGGGAGCCGGCTCGGTGGCTGGCGACGAGTACCTGCGCAACATGACCGACGCCCGGCTGCGGCATGACGGCACGGTGCGCTGGGTGGAGGTCTGCTTTTGTGACATCCCGCTGGATGAGGAACGGCCGTACTGGGAGGAGTACTTCGAGTTGGTCCGCGTGCAGGATGCCCACAACCGCCGGCGCTGCCGCGACCTTAACGGCACCGAGCCGTGGGCCTGCTGCGGCTGCGACTGCACCGAGCGGCTGGAGGCATGGCTAGCCGGCCGCGACCGCTCCTTCCTGGAAGTGCTGCGGGCCGCCGTTGCAGGGTCAGACTCAACCCAGCCGCACCCGGTCTTGCCCTAAACCATCCTGCTGGCCCGGAGGAGCGCCTCCTGAACCGTCAGGTCGTGCTCCATGCTGAAGTCGGGGTCCTTCTTGCCGGTCACGACCGCCGCGAATTCTCGCAGGTCCTTGATCTGCAACACCTGCGCGGGCAGGTCAAGCCGCTGCCAGTCGCGCTGACCGGCCTTGTACACTTCGATCGGCTGGATGTCCTTGTTGGGCAGGTGGCCGCTGCCCAGATGCGGGATCACGCAGGCGCCGCCGGTGCCGTAGACCTCGATGCGGCGAGAATGCGGGGCGACCTCCAGGGCCGGCACCTCGATGATTCCCCAGGCATGCTCGAAGCCGAACACCGCCACACCGTTGTCCACGTAGCTCGTGGGCGGCTCGGTGTGGTGATGGCCCAGGAACGAATGCACTTCGCGGGGCCGGCCCAGCACCGCGACCATCAGGTCGATCACGTGCCCGGCCATTTCGAAAAACATCCCCCCCTTGTACGGCTTCAGCTCCTCCACAAAGCGGCGGTATTCGTCCAGTGCCTTGGGCAGCCGAGCCCGGAACTCGTAGATGCGCCCTAACTCCCCCTTGCGGCAGCGGGCCAGCAACTCCTGTACGGCCGACATGTAACGAAACAGGTAAATCATCTGCACCTGGAGATGCTTGCGGCGGGCCAGGTCGATCAGCCGGCGATACTCGTCAAGGTTGTCGCCGGCCGGTTTCTCCAACATCACCGACCGGCCGCTGGCCAGCGCCATCCGGGCCAGCTTCAGGTTCTCGTAGACCCGCCCTTCCACGACCACGCCGTCGAGCGGCTCCTTCAGCAATTGCTCGGGCTTGTCGAAGACACGGAAGTTGGGGATGAGGGGGGCCCAGCGTCGGCGGCGGTCGGCGACCACCTCGGGATCGGGGTCGTAAAAGCCGGCGAGCGTAAACTCCTCGGGATGTTCGGCCACCCGACGGACGATGCCGTCGGCGTGCGTGTGCCACATCCCCAGCATGCCCAACTTGAGCGGCACGGGTAGCTCCTTTCACTTTGGTTGATTCCCAGTCCATCTCTCATGATATTCACCAGATACCCTCCGTGTCCGGGAATACCCGTCGCTAACGCTCCGGGCTCAGAGTACCCGTCGCTAACGCTTCGGCTCGGATTACCCGTCGCTAACGCTTCGGGCTCGGATGACCCCGTCGCTAACGCTCCGGGCTCGGATGACCCGTCGCCGATGCTCCGGACGCTGACAGACAGGGGGCGCTGCGAGCGGCACCGCGGCGGTGGGAGTTCGGCTGGATTCGCGAACCGGCGGCAGCTTACAATCCTCGCGGTTTATGCCGGGAGGTTCGAGGTGAGGGAGACACTCTGGCAGCGCCTGGTTCGCGGGGTGTGGCGGCTGCGGCAGCACCCGGACTGGGGACAGTTCGCGGGCCCTGGCTGGCCGGAGCGCATCATGAGCGTGGCGGTCACCGACCGTTTGCACGCCAAGCAGGGTCGATCCATCGGCCGGTGGGTCCTGGAATCGGGCGAGCGGCGGCTGGTCGTCTACCTGAAGCGGCACTACCAGCTGCCGTGGTGGCGCGGGCTGCTGGCACTATTCCGGCCGGAGGGGCGCTGGTCGCCGGCCTTGCAGGAATGGGAGCACCTGCACTGGGCGCGGGCGCACGGACTGCCGGTGCCGGAGGCGGTGGCGGCCGGCGAGTGCATCGGGCCGTGGGGCCGGCTGCAAAGTTTCTTGGCAGTCGCGGAATTGACCGGCATGCTGCCGTTGCACCAGGCCATCCCCGCTGCCGCGGAGCGCCTCGACCCGGTCACGTTCCGCCGCTGGAAGCGCGGCCTGATCCAAGAGCTGGCTCGTCTGGCCCGCGCCCTGCATCAACGCCGCTGGTTCCACAAAGACCTGTATCTGTGCCACTTCTACATCCCCGAGGAGGATACCCAGCGCCTTCCCGCCGGCTGGCGCGGCCGGGTCCACCTGATCGACCTGCATCGCCTGGCCCATCACCCCTGGACCTGGCGGCGCTGGCAAGCGAAGGACCTGGCTCAGCTGCTCTACTCGTCGGAAATCCCGGGAGTGGACGCGCGCGACCGGCTCCGCTTCTGGCGGATCTACCTCGGGGCGGAGCGCCGGGGATGGGCGGCGCGCTGGCTGCACCGCCGCGTGCGACTGAAGTGGTGGAGCTACCGACGGCACAACCGCAAGCCGCGGTGATGGGACCGGCTCAATTTCTGGTCCGGGCTGTCAACTTCATGGGTAGATCCAGCCGCTTGCCGTCACGGAGGATGTTCAGCGTGATCACGTCGCCGACCCGATAGTGAAGGCGGACGTGGGCGTTGAACTGGAGCATGGTCATTTCCATCGCCCGGCCGTCGATCCCGAGGATGATGTCCCCCGCCCGGACGCCCACGGCCCGGGCCGGCCCCGGCACATAATCGCCCTGCCGAAACGCCAGCGCCTTCTCGGAGAGGCCCAGCGCCTTCTTTTCTTCCGCGCCGAGGTCCTGGCCGTAGACGTGCGGCGCCGGATCAAGGCCCCACATCGACGGACGCCAGGAGATGTCGGTGCGGCGCCAGCCGTCGGTTAGCTCCAGTGCAGCGGTCATGGTCCGGCCGTCACGCCGCCAGGAGACGGAAATCTCCCCGCGGGCCGGCGCCCGGTGGAGGGCATATTGGACGTCGGCGAACGAGGCCACCGGCAGCCCGTTGAGGCGTTCCAGCACGTCCCCCGGCCGCAGTCCCGCCCGCGCGGCCGGCGAGCCGGCTTGCACCGCCGCCACCCGGTCGGACTGGTCGGGATCAAGGCGCAGGCCAAGGTTGTCGGGCAGCGGGTAAACCCAAACATCATCAAGCCGCCAGGTGCCGTCGGCCTGTTGCTGCTCGCGGCGGAAGTCGTAGACCTGATGGCAGTGGATGCAAGCGCCCGGCTTGAGCCGTCCGGCCGCTGGGTACTGTTCCACGGTGCGCACGCTCGGCTTGCTCGCCGGTTGGGCCGACGGCTCGCGGCGGTGGGCGGCCAGCGCCTGGCGCAGGGCGTGCTTAAGGCCGGCCAACGTCAGGTAGGTGTCGGGCGAGCCAGGCTCGCGCCCGCCGAACCGGCCGTAGACCTTCTCATCCGCGTTGAGGAAGAAGGCCGACCAGGTGAGGTCATAGTCGAAATCGAAGACATTCAGGTTCACGCCGCGCATGTTGACCAAGCGGACGAGAACGAACTGGTTAGCGAGGTCGGCGATCTCGTTGTCCAGACGAACAACCTGTTCGTCAAAGCCCCGGCAATCGCTTCAGCGCTCGCAGCGGAAGACGACGAACAGCGGTTTGCCGCTCTGCCGCGCCAGCATCCGCGCCGCGGTGTAATCGCTCAGCCAGACCGTCTCCTTCTCGGCGGCTGCTTGTCCCTTCACCCCGACATCCGCCAGGACTGCCAGACTCAGCCCGACCGCGCCGCCGACCAGCCACCACTTCATGAGACGCCCCTTGTGATGCCCATGCGGGATGCAAAACCTTGGTTAACCGCGGCGCGCCGCCAAGCACCCGCGCTCCGCACCGCGGCGAAACGATTGGGATTTATTATCGGGGTTGATGGTCGGCTTTCAACCGGGCGCGGAGACGCGCCGCCACCGCGGCCAGGTCGGGCGGCAGCGGCGAGGTCCACTTCATCCGCTTGCCAGTGGTGGGGTGATCGAAGGCGAGGAAGGCGGCATGCAGGGCCACGCGCGGGGCGCCGCTGTCGTCGGGAAGCGGCTTGCCGTGCAGCGGCCGATCATAGACCCGCTCGCCGCACAGTGGGGTGCCGGCCTCGGCCAGATGGATACGGACCTGGTGCGTCCGACCGGTTTCCAGGCGGCATTCGACCAGCGTGTAATCACCGAGTTGCTCCACGACCTTGACATGCGTGACTGCTCGCTGGCCGACCCCCGGCTGGCCGCTGCTTCCGCGTCGGCCGTCACCCCGGTCGCGGACCAGCCAGGACTCGATTCGCTGGTCCTTCGCCTGGCCGCGCACCAGGGCCAGGTAACGCCGCTCGATGGTGTGCTCGCGGAACTGCCGGCCCAGATGTTTGACTGCCAGGCGTGTCCGGGCGAAGACGACCAGTCCGCTCGTTTCCTTGTCGATGCGGTGGACGGCGAAGACAGGGACCGGGCGGCCGCGGCGCGGCCCGGCATGTTCTGCCAGGAGGTTGGGGAGCAGGTCGGCCAGGGTCGGCGGCAGGAAGCGGCGGGCCCGCGCGCCGAACTCGGCGGCCTCCTCCGGATGGCGCATGGTGGTCAGGCCAGGCGGCTTCTCCACCACAACCACCTGTTCGTCGGCAAAGCGGATGATCGGCTCGGTCCCCTTCTGCCGGGGCTGACCGCGTGTTGGCGTCTCGACGTCGATGCGCTGGCCGGCGGCGGCCCGCCACGTCGGGTTGAGACAGGGCTTGCCCGCCAGGCGCACCCGACGTTCTTGCACCAGGCGGCGGGCCTCGGAGGAGGAGATGCCGAGGTGCCGGCGCAGCAGGGCTGCCACCGTCTGTCCGGCGCGGGCGCGGCTGACGACAAAACTCCGGCTGGCCATCAGACTCGGATTATACCACCGCAGCGGCAGACGGTACACGGCAGGGATCGTGGCCCTCATCACGGCGGGTTCGTCGGCTCAATGCGAGCATCGGCAGGCAAGAGCACGACGGTGCCAGCGGGGATGGGCAATTCGGGCGGAAGGCCGGGATTGAGCCGGCTGATCTCCGGCCAGCGGCTGCCGTTGTTCAGCGTCCGCTGGGCAAGGGTCCACATCATCTCGCCGTTGCCCGGGACCCGATAGCGCCGGGGGCCCGCCGCCTCACCAGCGGCCGGCGCGGCGTTGGACGACGGCCCACCGAGTGGCGGCGCGGCAGAGGAGGTCCCAGCTGGCGACGGGGCCAGGTCCGGGATGACCGAGCCGTAGCGCTTTTCCAGGATGCGGGTCGGCGGGATGTAGACCGGCTGACCCGGCTGCAAGGTGGGCGGCTCCTGGCGGACGCCGATGCCGGCGAGCGGGTGGTTACGGTTAAACAACAGCAGCGCCTGAGCGTACTTGTTGGTGCGATAGAATTGCGTGCTGATGCTCTCGAAGGTGTCGCCCGGCTTGACCCGATACTCTTCCTCATCGAAGCTCTCCACCTGCGGGGCGGCCGGGATCGGCGTCCGGGCCGGTGCCCGCGTCCCCGGCACGGCAAGGGGCGGAACGCTGGCACCGGCCGGCGTCCTCGGCGGGAGTGGGGTCGTGGCCGGGACGGCGGCGGGAGCGGCCGGCGGCACCGGCGGGGGAATCGCCGTGCTGTTGGCGACAGGCGGTTGCTGGGCGCTGCCGCTCGGGGCCGGATTGGAAGTCAGCGAACCGGTGCCTGATCCCTTCGTGCGGTCCGAGGAAGGTATCGGCGAGCCGATGGCCACCCCGGCGGGCGGCGCCACGGGTGCCGAGGCAGAAGTAGCATTCGGGGAGTTTCCGGACCCGGCCGGCGGTTGCTCAACCACAGGGGGGGCAACCGGCGGCGGAGGGGCCTGGTTGCCGGCCGTCCCGGACGCGGGGTTTTCCACGGGTGCCGGCGGCGGCTGGACCTCGGCTACGGGCGGATTGCCTCCCGATCCGGCAGGGGCGGCGGCCGGCGCGGGCGGTGCGGTCTCGAACGCCCGGTTGTCCGGTGGCCGAGGTTGAGTCTTCGAAGTCTCGGGCGGAAGTGCCGGGGCATCGCTGCGCTCTGCTCCGGCCACCCCAGGCGGCGGAAGCGGAGGCGACGCCGGAGCGGACATTTCCCCGGCGGGGGGTGGTGCGGTAGGTGCCGGTGGGGACGCGCCAGGCGGTGCGGGCGGCGCCTCGGCCGCGGCGGCAGTCACCGCCTGAGCCACGGCCGCCGGACCGGCCAGCGCCGGCGAGTCGGGCGCTGTCTCCACCTCAGCGGGCGGCGCGGGCGGTGGAGCCGGCGCGGCCGCACTGTTCAAAGAAGGTCCCGATCCGGGAAGGCCGGCGTCGGTACTGCGGGCGTCGCCCTGCTGGCCGGCGGTCTGCATGATCCCTTCCGGAAGCAACGGGGGCGGGGGGGACGGACGACCAAACTGCCCAGACCCGGACTGCTCCTGCAAGCCGGTCGCTGCCGCTCTTTCAGCGCCAGGAGGAGTGCCCGGAGCCGGCGCGGCGGTGCTTGCCGATGGCACCGAAGCCGCTGATGCTGACAGGGAGTTCGAGCCCGGCGCGGACGTGTTTTCCCCAGGACGCGGGCCGGGCGGGGGATCGTCATCCTTCACCTCAACAACGGCCGGTTCATCTCCCCCCACGGGAGCGGCGCTGCCGTCGCGGAGCTTGCAATAGACGACCACGCCCACCAGGCACAGGAACGAGCCGGCCACCACCAAGCCGACCTTGGTTTCGCGCGTCATCTTGCTCGCCTCTCCGGTTCCGTTGGACATGAGCTTCTTCCTCCGTGAAGTGATCGCTCCACTCCAAATGCCCGCAGCGCCGTAGCCGCAGTTGCCCAACGTCGGTCACATCAAACCGTACCGCCGCGCTGAATGGGACTCATTCCCCGACCGCGTTCTGTTCCAGGTACTTCTGCCAGCGGCCGGCGTCCCACAACTCGAAATAATCGCCGACGCCGATCAAGACCGCATTCCGCCCCAGGTCGGCAAACTTCGCCAGGTCCTTCGAAATGGTGAAATGACCATCCGCATCGAGGACGCATTTCTCGGTCTGCGCGAAGTAGAGCCGGCGGACGGCGTGGGCCGTTCCCTCGGTCATCGCCTGCCCCAACTGTTCCAGCAGCTGCGGCAGACCGGCCGGCGTGCAGATCAGCAGGCACCCATCCGGCCCGGGCGTTACCAGCAGAACCGGGGCCTCGCCCAGCAAGCCGCGGGCGGTCAGGGACAACTTTACCTGATGGTTCTCGTCCACCGTGCAGGGATAGGTTCCGGTGAGCAATGCGGAACCGGCCGCGACCGGAACGGCTCGCAGGGCCGGCACGGGACGGATCGGGACGCGCGCCGTCGGTTCGCTGACGACCGGCGGAGAGGCTGGTTCCGCCGGGGCCGTGGGGGGCGGCGGCGCGGGTGTTGTCGGCGGCGTGTCGGGCGGCACGGCCGATGGGGGCACGTCGGCTGGGGCGGGTGGCACCACCTCAGGGGACCGCGGATCCTCCGGCAACACCGGGACGGCATTCAGATCGGCCGGGACCGGCGGCGCCGACGGTTCCTCAGCAAGGTTATGGCGTGCCACCGTGATGGCATCGACGTGCTTCTCGGGCATTGGGGGGAGCGGCGCCCCGGCCACCGGCTCCAGCAACCGGGCCCGCGGGCCTTCGTCGGTCCGCGCCTGGCTCTCCGGGGAGTCCGCCGTTGTTGGATCCCGCGAAGACGTTTCCGATGTCACCGGCACCGGGTCGGCCAGCTCGGGCAGCGGCTCCAGGTTGTCCCCGGGGCCGCCGACGGATGCGCCGATGGTCCCACCCTGGACCAGTTTGAAAGCGACCACCACACAGACCAGGCAAACGATCACGCCGGTCAACATTCCGATACAGAATCGACACATGGTCTTCTCTGCTCCTGTCCAAGCGGCCCGCCGCGCCGGCCGGCCTCCGTTCCTGCGGTCACGATCCGCCCTTCCGCCGAGCCACCCGCAGTTTGGCACTGCGTGCCCGGGGGTTGCGCGCCACCTCTTCCTCACTCGCCTCCACCGGCTTGCGCGTCAGCACTTCCCATTTGGTCGAGTCACGGAAGGCGTGCTTGACGCGCCGGTCCTCCAGCGAATGGAAACTGATGATGGCCGCCCGCCCTCCCGGCTTGACGCAGTCCGGCAGGGCCGCTAGCAGCCGATCCAGCGCCCCTAGCTCGTCATTAACGGCGATCCGCAGGGCCTGAAAGACGCGCGTCGCCGGGTCAATCGTCGGCCGTCTTCCCTTTGGCCGGGGCACACAACGGCGAACCAGCTCGGCCAGCTGCGTGGTCGTCTCCAGCGGCTGCCGCCGGCGGGTCTCGACAATCTTGCGGGCGATCCGCCGGCTGTAGCGCTCTTCACCGTACTGCCAGAAGAGGTCGGCCAGGTCGCGCTCGCTTAACCGCTGCAAGAGCGCGGCGGCCGGCTCCCCTTGCGAGGGGTCGAGCCGCATGTCCAGCGGGCCCGGCTGCTGGAAACTGAAGCCGCGCTCGGCCGCATCGAGCTGGTCCGAGGCCACGCCCAGGTCGGCCAGCACGCCGTCCACCGCATCAATGCCCAACTCGTCCAGGACCTGCCGCAGCCGGTCGAAATTGGAATGCACCAGCGTGACGGGCAGGCCGGCTAGCCGCAGCCGGGCGAGTTCGAGCATGCTCTCGTCCTGGTCGAGACCGATCAGCCGTCCCGTTGGGCCGATGCGTTCGGCCAGCAGCCGGGCGTGGCCGCCCGCGCCGACGGTGGCGTCCACCACAACCTGTCCGGGAGCGGGAGCCAGCAAATCAAGAACCTCGGCCGACAGCACCGGGACATGGCGCGGCGCCGGGGTGGGGACAGGACCGTTCATGGTAAACGCCCGGCAAGCGCAAGGCGAGTGACGAGGTGCTCTTCTCGGTTCTCAGACGCGCTAACTTTTTGGCGAGCGGCCGGTGTCAACCGGCCGGTTGA
>DATLYH010000142.1:0-41650 GCA_035575035.1 Gemmataceae bacterium | reverse complement strand
TGTTGCCTCCGGCCCCGGTCGCGCCGGCCGGCCTCCAACCGCCGCTGCTCGCTGGTGAGCGTGTTCCGCAGGATGGCCCTCATCCAGGCGCGCAGCTCCGCCTCGGTACTGCCGCGGAAGCTCGGGAAGCTTTGCCAGATCTTCAGGAAACCTTCCTGGACCACCCCGGAGGTCCCGAGGTCGGTTTGCAGCTCGGGCGAGATGAGCCGCTCGGTCAGCCGGGCCAGGTAAGGGTGGTAGCGGGCGTATAGCTCCTGGTACGCCTGAAAGCCCGCGCGGATGGCCGCGATCAGGTCCTCCACGGACGCCGGCGGCCGGGAAGAGGACTGGGTCATGAGCTGTTGCCTCGGGGCACTCGGGTGGCCCCAGGATAGCAGCTTTTCCGGCTCTTGCCTCAAAAAAAATCTCCTTTGTGACATCCAGAGAGATTGTGCGACCAGTGAAGTAGGGCCACCCCCGGAGATTCTCCGCCCCCGCAGGCCACCGAGGACTCGCCATGCTCCCTTCCGCACTGCAGCGACTCGTGAATCGGTTGTCCCGCCCCGCGCGGCGCCGTCTCCGTGGCAGGCCCCCCTACCGGCCGACCTTCGACCGCCTCGAAGACCGGCTGGCCCCGGCGGTCATCAACTGGGACGGCGGCGGCGACGGCACCACCTGGACCCAGGCCGCCAACTGGGCCGGGGACGTGCTCCCCGGCGCCAGCGACGATGCCGTCATCGGGTCGGCCTTTGCCGGCGTGACCGTCAGTGTGCCGAGCAACACCACCGTTCGGAGCGTCACCAGCGCCGCGCCCCTGCGGATCACAGGCGGCACCTTCACCATCGGCCCCGGCAGTTCGGAGATTGGCCGCGCACTAACAGTGGAGAATGGTGCAACGCTGACGCTGGGGACCAGCATGCAGCTGTTGATCAAGCAGGGAGTGACGCTGACGGTCAACGGCAATCTCACCATCAACGACGCCGACACGGTGAGAGTGGAGGAACTCGGTTCCGGCGTGACCGCCGGGATCGTGGTCAACGGCACCATGACGGTCACCGCTACTGACTTCCTCCGCGCCCCTAGTGGCTTTCCCTCCGACATCAGCCGCCTGCAGGTCAACCCCGGCGGCCGTCTCATCGCCAGCAACTCTCTCTTCGCCTGGGAGCAGCTGAACTGGGCCGACGGCAGCGTGCTCAACCCCGGCGACCTGTCCGCCAACGCCTTCGACACGGCCATCTCCGCGCCCGCCCTGCACATCCCCCTGCTGGCCAGCAACCGGCGCTTCCAGGATGTGGGTCTCTTGCCCGGCAGTCTTAGCAGCGGCCAGAACCTGGTTCTGAACCTGCTCGGCACCGACACGACGGTCAACATGCGCTATGTCTTTCAGGGCGCCTTCACGGTCCAATCCGGTGCGACCCTGACATTGGGGACCAACGTGCGGGCGCTGCTCCGGCAGGGGGTGACGCTGACGGCCAATGGGACACTCAACATCAACGACGCCGACACGATAGCGGCGGAGGAGTTGGGCTCTAGCGTGACGGTCGGGATCGTGGTCAACGGCACCATGACCGTCAGCGCCACCGACTTCCTCCGCGCCCCCAGCGGCTTTCCCTCTGACGTCAGCCGCCTTCAGGTCAACCCCGGCGGCCGCCTCATCGCCAGCAACTCGGTCTTCGCCTGGGAGCAGCTGAACTGGGCCGACGGCAGTATCCTCAACCCTACCGACCTGTCCGGCAACGGCTTCGACACGGCTATCTCCCTGCCTGCCCTGCACGTGCCGAAGCTCGCCAATAACCGTCGCTTCCAGGACGTCGGCCTCCTGGCCGGCAGCCTCAGCAGCGGGCAGGCCCTCAATCTTGACTTGCTGGGCACCGACACGACGGTCAACATGCGCTATGCCTTTCAGGGCGCCTTCACGGTCCAGTCGGGGGCGGCACTGACTGTCGGCCCGAACGTCAGGGTGCTGATCCGGCAGGGGGTGCTGCTGACCATTAACGGAAGGTTGACGGTCAACGACGCGGACACGGTGGCGGCGGAGGAGCTGGGCTCCAGCGTGACGGCCGGGATCGTGGTCAACGGCACCATGACCGTCAGCGCCACCGACTTCCTCCGCGCCCCCGGCGGCTTCCCCTCCGACATCAGCCGCCTGCAGGTCAACTCCGGCGGCCTCCTCACCGTCACCGGCTCGCGCTTGGAGTGGGAAAGCATGGTACTAAATGGGGGATCGTCCGCCACTCTCCGCTTCAACGCCTTCGCCACGCAGCTGGCAATTCACAGCGCGGCGTCCGTCACTATTTCGCAGAACGACTTCAGCAACGCCAGTGCGACGGTTGTTTCTTCGGGCGATCCAAACGCCTCCATCGACCTGCGCGATAACTACTGGGGCACAACCGATGCCGCGCAGATCGAGGCCAAGATTACCCACCGTCCCGATAATCCGGTCAATACCCGTCCCCTGGTCCTTTTCAGCCCGCCACTCAGCGCCCCGCCGCCGGCGCCCGCCGCCATTCAGGGAATCCAGTTCGACGACCTCAACGGCAACGGCGTTCGCGACGCCGGCGAGCCGGGCCTCGGCGGCGTGATCCTCTTCCTTGACGCCAACAACAACGGGACCTTCGACACCGGCGAGCGCAGCACAACGACGCAGGTCGATGATCCGCTTACCCCCGGTTTTGACGAGACCGGTTTCTACCGGTTCGATGCCCTGCTCTTCGGAACCTATGTCCTCCGCCAGTTCACTCCCGGGGCCTCGGCGCAGACCTTTCCGCCCCCGACGGCGATTACGACAACGCCCCTCTTTGACGGCACCGGCGACGAGGCGGGCATCACCGTCCCGGGCGCCAGCACTTTCACGTTCAAGGGCGCCACCTTCTCCGGCGGCAGCGTTTTTTCGCCCAGCCAGGCCGCCCTGCGGGCCTCCGGCCTGTTTGCCTACAACGTCAGCAGCGGCAGTGCGGCGATCGACTTCAACCGGCCCATTGACTTGGTCCGGTTCTTCTTTGTGCATGGGTTCGGTTTCGGCGCCGGCACCGCCACGGCCTTCGCCTGGGACGGCAGCGTCCTGGGCTCGGTAAACAGCAACGCCGCCACCACCAACGGCGACCCCGCCAACTTCGTGACCCTCAACCCGGTGCTGCCCATCGCCCGCATCCAGTTCAGCGGCGGCGTGATCGACAACTTCACCTTCACGACCCAGGCCAACGACCAGGCCTATTACCTGCGCCTCCTGCCCGGCCAGACGGTCGGCAGCGTTAACTTTGGCAACGTCAGCGTCCCGCCGACATTTGTTGTCAGCCGCCTGATTCCGACCAGCGCCGGCTTCAGCGTGCAGTTCAACCGGACCATCGATACCAGTGTGCTCAACCTCTACAACCTCGAGACCGGCGGGCCGGGACCGGCCGACCTGACCGTCGTTGGGGCCGTGAGCGGTGCGGTGCGGGGGTCGCTGGTGCTCGAATCCGGCAATCGGTTCACCTTTATCCGGACGGGCGGTCCACTACCGCCCGACACCTATACCGTCACCCTCCGCAGCGCCGCCAACGCCTTCCGGGACATGGGCGGCAACCTGCTGGACGGCAACTCCGACGGCACCGGGGGCGACAATTTTGTCACCACCTTCACCATTGCCCCCTCGCCCGCGGTCGTGGTGAGCGTGCCGGACTTCATGCGCGGCCCCGGCCAGCCGGTCAACGTGCCGGCCAACGCCGCCCTCCCCGGCATCCCGCTGCGGCTGAGCAACGGCGACGGCATTGACTCCATTGACCTGACGCTGCGCTACGACCCGGCCCTGCTCACCGTCACCGGGGCCGCGGTCGGCCCGGCAGTACCGGCCGGGGCGACGGTAATCATCAACACCACCACGCCCGGCGTCGTGGTGCTGAGCTTCCTCAGCCCCAGGTCGCTGCCGGCTGGCCCGATCGATTTCGTCAGGCTGATCGCGACGGTGCCGACCAACGCCCCGTACCGCGACAAGCACGTCCTCGACCTGACCGGCATCCAGATCAATGAGGGAGCCATCCCAGCCGTGGATGACGACGGGCTGCACGTGGCCGCCTTCTTCGGCGATGTCGCCCCCAGCGGCATGTCCAATGTCTTCTACAGCTCGCTTGATGCCGTGCGAACCTCCCGGGTGGTGGTCGGGCTGGACAGCGGTTTCGAGGTCTTCCCGCTGGCCGACCCAACGGTCCTGGCCGACATCACTAGCAACGGCAGCCTCAGCTCGACCGATGCGGTGCGCCTCCTCCAGGAGGCGATTGGGCAGGACCGGCCCGAGATCCCGCCGGTGCCCGCCGGCATCACGGTGACGCCGATCGTCGGGCCCGACCCGCTGCTGAATATCCCCTCACCCCTACCCCTCTCCCCATCCGATGGGGAGAGGTTCCGCGCCCGGCCCGGCGACATCTTCACGGTCCCGGTCAACCTCGACCTGTCCGACGGGCTGGAGTCGGCCGACCTGGCCATCTCCTATGACTCGCGCCGGCTGGAAGTGCTCGACGTCCAGCGCGGCAGCCTGACGGAGGACTTCAACTTCTTCGCGGTCCGCCTGGATGCAACAGCGGGGACGATCCGCGTGGGCCTGGGTCGGACGGCTGGTCCGGTCAGCGGGCGCGGCGGCGGCAGCGTGCTGACCATCACCGTGCGCGTGCGGTCCGATGCGCCGGCCGGCCCGGCCATCGTGAACCTGCGGCGGAGCCTGGGCTTGCTCACCACCGGGCTTAACGAGGGCTGGCTCGACCTGAACCCCGATCCGAGCGACGAGGCCGGCGATGTGCTCGATGGGGTGATCATGGTTCGTCGGGAGGATCGCCCCCTTCGCCGGGCGGCGCGGGCCGGCGCCCTGTCTGCGCTCCCGGCCCTCCCGGCGGACCAGGCCGATCGCATTGCAGATTTTAGATGGCAGAGTGCAGAGTGCCGATTTGGAATTGCGGATTTAAATCTTCAATCTGAAATCTCCACTCTTAAATCTCAGGCGGCCGAACGCCTCGACGCCTTCTTCTGCACCTACGGTGCCGAGCGGCCGAGGGTGGGCCGGGTGGTCACGGCGCTCGATCTCGCCGACCTGGAGTTCCGGACGAGGAGGCGCCGCGCCGTACCTTCATAGTTACAGGACGCAGCTGGGGATGACTTCTTTCAGAGCCCAGGGTGTCAGCGACGGGTAGCGCCGGGCCCCGCCGCTCACGCTCCGGCTCGGAGTAAAAACCCACGACACCCGGCGAATCAATCGAGCCACAAAAACCACCAGGCCAGCGCGATGAAGCCCAGGCCGAAGGCGGTCAGCGCCCCGCAGGCGCCGGCCACGACCGCGAGGTTGGGCTGCGGGCTGAGCATCAGCTGACGGTAGGCGTCCAAGGCCCAGGCGTGCGGCGTGACCAGCGTCAAGCGCCTTACCTCCTCGGGCATCAGCTCGCGCGGCACCAGGCAGCCGCTGATAAAGGCCAGCGTCAGCACCAGCAACGTGCCGAAGATCGCCACCTGCATTTCGGTGCGGGCCAGCGACGCCACCAACAGGGCCAGCCCCATCGCCGCCAGCGATGTGGTCAGCACCACCGGCAGCAGCCACGCCAGTTGCAAGGCCAACGGCCAGTCGCTCGGCCCCCAGCGCATGCCGAAAGCCAGCTTGCCGGCCAGCAACAAGAAGGCGGCCTGTCCCAGCGACACCAGATAACACGGCACCAGTTTGCCGGTCAGAATCTCCAGCCGCGTCACCGGCGCCGCCCGCAGCCGCTTCAGCGTTCCCTGCCGCCGTTCCGAGACAAATAGCCAGCCGACCGTCAGTACCAGGAAGAAGGCGAACATCACCACCGACGACGGCACCAGGATCTGGTAGCGCTGGGCGCCGCGGCGGAGAAAGCCGACGCCCTCTTCCTCGTAGTGCGTCACCCCCGCCCCCGCGCCGCTCTTGGGCTCCGACCGGGTCAGGGCGGCCCAGGTCTTGCCGGTCAATTCGTACTTGGGGAACTGGGCCCGCAGCGCATTCTGCACGCCGGTGCCGACCGCCTGCTTGTGCTCCGGCAGCGTCAGCAGGCTTTGCAGCGGCACCTTCTTGCCGAAGACCGGCAACCGGACCTCCTCGGCCAGGCGGTCGATGAAGGTCGTCTCGCTGATGCGCTCGAAGGCCTTGCCGATCATCCACGGCAAGATCACGCGCAGCAGCGTCACCTGGGCCACCTGCTCGATGATTGAGGCAGCGGTCAATTGGGTCTCGTCGCGGATCAACCGGGCGTGGATCTCGCTGAGCTTGACGCCGTCGCGGTAGAAGGGATTGATGCCGTCGGCCAGGAAGGAGCACTGAGCGACGCGCTCACTGAAGAGCGGCTCGAAGACAAGCACCGCCGCCCGTTTCCCTTCGTGGCAGAGGCGTTCGGCCTCCTGGCGGCTGCCGATGATCTCGACACGGATGCCGGCCGTCTCGGCCAGGTCGCGCTGCACCACCTTGGACCACGGCTCATGGGGGAACGCGCCATAGCGACCGGCGGCGGCCGTGGCCAAGGCGGCTAGCTCGTTGGGATGCACGCCGCCGGGGAAGCCCGGGCCGCCGGGCGTCAGCAGGAACCAGGCCATCCCCTCACGCAGTGACAGGCCCCAGTCCTCGTCCACCAGTGAGACACGCAGCCGATCGTCCGGCTTCTGCCCGAAGCCCTCGCCGAGCAGAAGGCCCAGGATCAGGATGAAGACGAACGGCATCAAGAGCAGGACGACGACCGCCAGCCGGTCCCGCAGCAGCAGCCGCAGCTCTTTCTTGGCCAGGGTCCAGATTGCCATGATCGTAGCCCGTCGTCCGTCGTCCGTGGTCCGTAGCCGGCTTTGCTACGGACTATGGACTGCGGACTAATCACGAAGTTCCCGTCCGGTGAGATGGAGGAAAACTCGTTCGAGGTTTGGCTCCTCGGTTTCCAGCGAGACCGATTCGATCCGCAGCTCGGTGAGGGTGGCCACCAGGTCGAACAAGGTCGCCTTGACGTCGCGGCACTCCAGCTCCAGCGGGTGGCCGTTCTCCGGCTCGGCCGGGTGCTCCCGCAGGCGGACGCCCGGCAGGCGGCGGATGCGGTCGCGCAGGAGCGGGGTCAAGTGGGGGACGCGGAAGCGGATCAGGCCGGCCAGCCGGCGCAGCAGGCCCGGAAGCGTGTCGCAGGCGACCAGCCGGCCGTGGTCGATGATCCCGATCCGCGTGCAGAGGGCCTGCACCTCTTCCATGTAATGGCTGGTGTAGACGACGGTCACGCCGTCGCGGCTCAGCCGGCGAACCTCCTCGAAAATGTGGTTGCGCGACTGCGGATCGACGCCGGTGGTCGGCTCATCGAGGAGGAGGAGGCGCGGCCGATGGACCAGGGCGGCCCCCAGGTTGAGTCGGCGCATCATGCCGCCGGAGAAGGTATCCACGCGGCGGTCGGCCCGGTCCTCCAGTCCGACGGCCGCCAGCACCTCGTCCACGCGCCGGTCCAGCTCCGTCCCCGGCACGCCGTATAGCTCGCCGAAGAAGCGGAGGTTTTCGCGGGCGGTCAAGGCGCCGTAGATCGCCAGACTCTGCGGCACGATGCCGATCTGCCGCCGCAGCTCGCGGTCAGAGCGCACCAAGTCCCGCCCCAGGATGCGCACCGCGCCGGACGTGGCCGGCAGCAGCCCCGAGATGATCGACAGGAGCGTGGTCTTGCCGGCGCCGTTGGGGCCAAGCAGGCCGAACAACTCCCCCTCGTTGACCTCGAAGCTGACGCCCTGAAGGGCAACGGTCGAGCCGTAGCGCTTGTGCAGGTCAATCACTTCCAGGATCGGGGCGGGCATGATTGGTCCATCCCCCGGGCTGTCAGATCGCTGATGGAGGAATCTTAGCAAAATGGCCCGGCAGGGATAAGGACGTGAGAATGGCGAGCCGGGAGCGTCAGCGACCGGAGGGCGAGGTTCTAAATGGCTTCCGGCACGAGGAGCGGTTTGATCACCCGGCAACCGATGGCGCCCAGCGCCTTGTGCAGCTCCTGGAACATCGCCTCGTCCCGGTAAGTTCCGACGATGGCGCCCCCGGAGCCGGCGAAGTTGGCACTAGCCCCGACCTGCCGCGCCACCTCGACCATCTCCACCTGCCCCTTCGGCAGCCGATAGATCGACCGCCGCTGCTCGAAGTTCTCGTCCATCAGCTTTCCCAGTCGGTCGGCGTCCCGCGTCAGAATGGCTTCCCGCGCCTGCGCCGCCAGAGCCGCACACCGGGCCATCGCTCCCACCACCGCCGGCTCCCCCCGTTCAAACCGGCCGCGGATGTCGTTGTGGAACACCTCCGTCGGCTCCCCCTGCTCGGCACTGTAGGCCACGTACAGCGGCGGCAGCAGCGCCGGGTCGAGCGGTTCGTAGTAGCCGCAGTCCAGGCCGCATTGCCGGGTCATCCGCTCCTTGGCGAAGTCCATGTAGACCAGTCCCTCGTACACCTGGATCACCCGGTCCTGTAGCCCCGCCGTGATCCCCAGCTCATCCCGCTCCACCGCCAGGGCCAGTGACGGCTGCACCGGCAGCGGGATTGATATGCCGTAGAACTCGCTCAGACAGCGAAGCGCGGCCACGATGATGGCGCTGGAGCCGGCCAGGCCCACCTGCCGCGGGATATTGCTCTGGTAACGGATCGAGAAGTTGCGGTCGTGCAGCGCGTGCCCCTGCTTGAGGCAGTACTCGGCGAACTTCTTGATCGTTGCCTTGATCAGCCGCATGCCGCCGTAGTAGCCGTGCAGCTTCACATCGCGCACCAGATGATGGATCGAGCGGAAACGGCTCTCGTCCTGCTCGGTCCAGACCAACTCCAGGTCTTCCCACTCGTACAGCACCACCTCGGCCCAGAAATTGCGGACACTGATGGAGATGGTCCGGCCGTGGTAGCCGTCGGACGGGTTGCCCACCAGGCCGGCGCGGGCGTAGGCGCGGCGACGCAGGATCAACATGACGGTTGCTCCGCCCTTCGGTCAACCAGTTGGCGCACAAACTCGCGCAGCCCCGCCCCGTAGCGCGGGTCGCACAGAGCAAACTCAATGAAGGCCCGGAAGTAACTCTCGAAGTTGCCGATGTCGAAGCGGCGTTCCCCCGGGCCTAGTCCCATGCCGAGCACCTTGCCCCCCTGGCGCACCAGGGTGCGGATGGCGTCGGTAAGCTGGATCTCGCCCCCTTTGCCGGGCGGCGTCTGGGCCAGCAGATCGAAGATCACCGGGGCAAAGACGTACCGGGCGGCCACGGCCAGGGTGCTCGGCGCCTCGGCGACGGTCGGCTTCTCGACGATGTCTTCCAGTTCGAAGACCCCTCCCGCCCCGGCGCGCGGCTTGGCGATGCCGTAATGAACCACGTCCTCGCGCGGCACCGTCTCGAAGGCGATCACGGCGTCGGCCTTCGATCGCTCGAACTCCTCGATCATACGGCGGACGATATCGGACTGGGCATTGACGCCGATGATCGAGTCACCGAGGGCCACGACGAACGGCTGGTTGCCGACCAACGGCCGGGCGCAAAGGACAGCGTGCCCCAGGCCGAGCGGCCGCCGCTGCCGCGTGTAGAAGTACTGCACGTCCTGCCGCTCGAAGTCCAGTTCCGCCAGCAATTCCTCCTTGCCGGTCTCGCGCAGGAAGGCGATCAGCTCGGCGTTGATGTCGAAGTGATTCTCGATAGAGGTCTTGCCCGGCCCGGTGATGAAGAGCAGCCGCTTGATGCCGGACAGCACCAGCTCCTCGACCACGTACTGGACCACCGGCTTGCGGCCGACCGGCAGCATCTCCTTGGGTTGACTCTTGGTTGAGGGCAACAGTCGTGTCCCCTGACCCGCGACCGGGACAATGGCCAGGTCGATCGGCATGGAATTCTCCCCCGAGGGTTGCATAAGGCAGGCGGCGCATTTCGCGGTCCCTCTATCAGTCTAGCTTACTGCGAAAGCAACCGGGCATCGAAGGGATGCGGCAGGAGGTCGCGCAGTTGGAAGCGGGCCGTCTCGCCGGTCAGATTGCCGAGGATGACTTCCAGGTCGCCGCCGAACTCCCAGAGGATCTGTCGGCAGGCGCCGCACGGGGGCGTTGGCGCGTCGGTGTCGGCGACAATGGCGATACGGCGGAATCGGCGGTGCCCCTCGGAGATTGCCTTGAACACCGCTACCCGCTCGGCACAGATGGTCAGGCCGTAGGTGGCGTTCTCGACGTTGCAGCCGGTGATGATCTGGCCGTCGGCCGTCTCCAGGGCGGCGCCGACGGCGAAGTTCGAAAACGGCGCGAAAGCATTCTGCCGGGCGGCGCGGGCGGCATCGAGGAGTCGATGAAACGACTCGGCTTCGGAAGAGGGGGCAGTCATGCTCCGTCCTTTCGTGAACGATCACATCAACATCCCGGCGAGGGAGGCATTGATCAGCGTGGCCAAAAAACCGGCCAGCAGGGCGCGGGTGCCCAGGCGGGCCAGGTCCTTGCGCCGCGCCGGGGCCATGCCGCCGATGCCCCCCAGCTGAATGCCGATCGAGGCGATATTGGCGAAGCCGGTCAGAGCGTAGGTCGTCAGCGTCAGGCTGCGCTCGCTGAGCACACCAAGGTACTTCGCCTTCAGCGCGCCGTAGGCGGCCAGCTCGTTGGCCACCAGCTTGGTGCCGAGCAGGTCGGCCACGCGGGGAATGTCGTCCCCCTCCACGCCCATCAGGAACGCCGCCGGCCAGAAGACCCGCGCGAAGATCGCCTCCAGCGACAGGCCCGGGAACCAGTAGCCGAGGACGTTGTTGGCCAGGGCGATGAAGGCGAGGAAGGCGATGAGCACGGCCGCCACGTTGAGGGCCAGGTACAGCCCGTCGGAGGCCCCGCTGGCAGCGGCGTCGATCAGGTTGCTGTGCGGCTGCTCGACGGCGACCTTCGCCCGGCCGCGCGTCTCGGGCTCTTCGGTCTCGGGCAGGAGGAGCTTGGCCAGATACAGGCCGCACGGCGCCGCCATGACGCTGGTGGCCAGGATCGCCTCGGGCCGGCCGCCCAGCTCGACGTACACTCCCATGATGCCGCCCGAGACGGTCGCCATGCCGCCGACCATCAGCGCCAGCAGCTCCGACTGGGTCATGCGCGGCACGTATGGCTTGACGATCAGCGGCGCCTCGGTCTGGCCCATGAAGACATTGGCCGCCGCCGACAGCGACTCGGCGCCGCTGGTGCCCATCAGGTACATCATCAGCCGGGCCATGACCCGGACAACGAATTGCAGGACGCCGAGATAGTACAGGACAGTGAAGAACGAGGAGACGAAGATGATGGTCGGCAGCGCCCGGAAAGCGAAGATGAAGACCGGCTTGCCGACGGTGTCCTTCATGGCGTCGGGATTGGCCAGCACGCCGAAGACAAACTCCGACCCTTTGTTGGTGAAGGCGAGGAATTCCCGGATGACATTCCCCAGCGCCTCGAAAAGGGCGCGGCCCGGATGGTAGCCGAAGACCTCGAAGCGGAGGACGAACAGAGCCAGCAGCAGTTGCAGGGCCAGGCCCCAACCGATGGTGCGCCAGCTGACCGCCCGCAGATTGGCTGAGAACAGGGCGGCCATGCCAATGAAACTGACTGCCCCCACCGCCGCCACGCCACGCGGGCCGAGGACATCGCGCAGCGCGTAAGCTCCGGCGGTCAAGAGCACGATCGCCAGGGCAATCGCGACCCGCCAGGCCAAGGGCGTGGGCGGCAAGGCGGCGAGCGGCCCAGGGGAGGTTGCTGTCTTCGGAGAGGCGGGGAGGGAGTCTTCCATCAAGGTTTCTCGATGCGTTTTTCTTGGAGTGCGCCGCACCCCGCGGAGGCGGTGAAACGACCTACCCGAGCGTCTCCAGCACCAGCGGCGCCGGAGGCGGCGGCGCGTCGCCGATCTCCCAGGCGGTGCCGAGCAGCGGCAGTGCCTTCCCCAGTCGGTCGGCGTCGCGGTAATGGACCTCGGCGAGCGGGTCGCCGGTCCGCACTTCCTCGCCGACGCCGGCCCGCACCACCAGGCCGACCGCGTGGTCCACCGCATCTTCCTTGCGGTCCCGGCCCGCGCCCAGCAACATCGTGGCCCGGCCCACCTGCTCGGCGTGAATCCCGACCACGTAGCCGGACCGTTCCGCGCGGAGCAGATGACAGCAAGGGGCCGTCGGCAAGCGGCGGTAGTCGTCGATGACATGGGGATCGCCCCCCTGCCGTTCGATGACCGCCCGCAGCTTCTCCAGCCCTCGCCCTGATGCCAGCGCGTCGCGGACCTTCGCCTCGGCCTCCTCCATGCCGGCCGCCACGCCGCCCAGCAGGAGCATGTGCGCCGCCAGCTGAACCGACAACATCTCCAGGTCGGCCGGCCCGCGCCCTTTGAGCGTCTCCAGCGCCTCGACCACCTCCACGGCGTTGCCGACGGCCCGGCCCAGGGGGTGCTCCATCGCCGTGATCAGCGCCTTGGTCCGGAGCCCACGGGCGGTACCGACCTCGACCAGCGAGCCGGCCAGCCGGCGGGCATCGGCCCGGTGCTTCATGAACGCCCCCCGGCCGCACTTGACATCCAGCACCAGCGCGTCAATCCCCTCGGCGATCTTCTTGCTCAGGATCGAGGCGGTGATCAGCGGGATGCTCTCCACCGTGGCGGTGACATCGCGCAGATGATACAGGACCCGGTCGGCCGGCGCCACCGCGGCGGTCGGACCGATCAACGCGCAGCCAACCTGGCGCAGGGCGGCGCGGAACTCGTCGAGGCCGAGCCCGACGCGGAAGCCGGGGATCGACTCCAGCTTGTCGAGAGTGCCGCCACTATGGCCCAGACCGCGGCCGGACATCATCGGCACGACCACGCCGCCGACCGCCGCCAGGGGCGCCAGCACCAGCGAGGTCTTGTCGCCGACGCCGCCGGTGCTGTGCTTATCGACCTTGGGCCCCGGAATATCGGACAGGTCGAGCCGGATACCGGATGCGACCATGGCCGCGGTCAGCGCGGCGGTCTCTTCAGCGCTCAGACCGCGCAGCCAGATGGCCATCAGCAGGGCGGCAACCTGGTAGTCCGGCCAGGTTCCCGTTGTCGCCCCCCGTACGAAGGCGTCGATCTCGGCCTGGGCCAGCGCCTCGCCGTCTCGTTTCTTGCGGATGATATCGACTGCGCGCATGGCAAGACCGCTTCTGTTCAGCGTCCTTCCCGCTTGAGGGTGAAGAAGGCGTGGCCGGAGCCGATCGGCGAGGCGAAGGCGGCCGGCGGCTCCTCGCCGACCGGGCTCAGGACCAGCTTCAAGACATCCCCTTCAAAGGCGTAGATGCCCCGGGTCGTCTTGCCCCGTTCGGGCAGCCACTCGGGGGAGATTTCGATGGTGGCGGGCTTCCGCCGACTGTCGAGCCGGACGAAACCCTCGCTGATCTTCTTGTCCCCCTCCTGGGTCATCAGTTTCTTGCCCTGGAAGACGAAGCGGGCCCGGGCGATGGCCTCTGCCGGGACCGGCTTGCCGTCCGCCACCAGGCTGACCACCCGCCAGGTTCCCTGGAGGCGGTCGAGGTCGCGCCGGTCGGGGTCGGGTTCCTGGGCGCCGGCAGCCAGGCCGGCCGCCGTGATCAGCAGCAACCACTGTGGTCTCATCTCGGGTCCACCCTATCGGCCGGATCATTCTACTGTGCCGCTTGCGGCTTAGCGCTAAGCCGCAAGCGGCAGGACCAGAAAGTCCCAGGCGCATTACGACCCGCCGCGGGCCCGGTGCTCCTGGAGGACGCGGCGGAGATACTGCCCATAATCGCTGTTGCCGCACGCCTCGGTCAACCGCTCCAGCTGGGTCAGGTCGATGAACCCCTTGAACAGGGCGATCTCCTCCAGGCAGGCAATCTTTAACCCCTGCCGCTGCTCCAGCGTCTGCACAAACAGCGACGACGAGAGCAGCGAGTCGAAGGTCCCCGTGTCGAGCCAGGCCACACCGCGCCCCAGCGGCGTGACCGTGAGCCGGCCGGCCCGCAGATAATGCAGGTTGATGTCGGTGATCTCCAGCTCGCCGCGTGCCGACGGCTTGAGCGTCTTGGCGATCTCCACGACCTGAGCATCGTAAAAGTAGAGACCGGTCACGGCCCAGTTGGAGCGCGGCCGCTTTGGCTTCTCCTCCAGGCTCAGGGCGCGGAAGTTCTGGTCGAACTCGACGACGCCGAAGCGCTCGGGATCGTTGACGTGGTAGGCGAAGATCCGGGCCCCCTCTGTGAGCTTCGCCGACTCCACCAGGAGCGGCATCAGGTCGTGGCCGAAGAAGATGTTGTCCCCCAAGATCAAGCAGACGGGGCTGCGGCCGATAAATTCCTCGCCGATCAGGAAGGCCTGGGCAATGCCGCCGGGGTGGGGCTGCACCTGGTACGAGAGGGACAGCCCCAGCTGGCTGCCGTCGCCGAGCAGATTCTCGATCAACGGCAGGTCGCGCGGCGTGCTGATGATCAGAATCTCACGGAGGCCGGCAAGCATCAGCACCGATAGCGGATAGTAGATGACCGGCTTGTCATAGACCGGCAGCAGCTGCTTGCTGACCGACCGAGTCAGGGGATAAAGGCGGGACCCGCTCCCGCCGGCAAGGCAGATGGCTTTCATGATCGGCTCCGGGGCAGCCTTGTCCAATCCGGCTCTTGTAGTTCTTCCCTGAAAGTCCGCCGCTTGTCAAGGACGCGGTGGGGATTCGGCAGCCGGAGAGCGGCTCTCGCCCCGCACCCGGCCCCTTTTGCCGTGAACGGAGGAGCGAGAATCACCCCTCATCCTGTAGAATAGAGAGGTAGGCCGGCCGGGCCGGCCGTGTGATTAGCAAGGGGAGGTGGCTGTGTCGCGCTCACTCTCGCGCCTCCAGGCGGTGTTGCTGGGGTTGGTCATCCTTGGGGGGCTGGGACTGACCGTCGGCGGACTGTTCGCCGTGGGAAGCAAGTACTGGCCCTGGAATGACACCTTCGAGGTGCATGTTGGCTTTCCCCAGGTCCGCGGAGTCGAGATCGGGACCCGGGTCCGCGTCCAGGGGATCGACGCCGGCGAAGTGGTCGCGGTCCGGCCGCCGGTCCGCCCCGGCGACCATGTGATCCTGACGCTGCGGCTGGCCGGCCACTGGCGCAAGCAGGGTCTGATCCGCGCCGATGCCACCGCCCAGATCGTCAGCGAGGGGATGGTCGGTAGCAAGGTCATCGAGATCAACCCCGGCAGTGAGGCCGCCGCGCCGGTCGAGGAAAATGCCGTCCTGCACTCCCAGTCCACGCCCGAGCTGGCCGACGCTCTGGGGCAGGTCAGCCGGCTGCTGCAAACGCTCGACCAAGAGAAGGGACGGGTCGGCGCCCTGGTCGATAACACCAACCATCTAATCCGCCAGGGCCAGGACACGATGGAGTCGATCCACGATGTGGCCGAGGCGGTCAAGCGCGCCCCGCTGGTGCGCAACTACGTCGAGGACCCGCAGGCCCTCCTCGTCCGGCCCAACAGCGAGCGCAACCGCTGGATCTTTGCCGAAGCCGACCTGTTCGAGCCGGGTCGGGCCCAGCTCACCGCCGGCGGCCGGCAAAAACTCGACGAGATCGCCCCGCGGATCAACGAGCTGAAGCATGACGGCTCCGAGGTGGTGGTGGTCGCTTACGCCGACTCGAAGATCAACCCGTCCTACGCCGCCACCCTGACCCGGCAGCAGAGCGAGGCAGTCCTGACCTACCTGAAAGATCGCCATCAGGTCCACAAGATGGGCTGGCTGTCATCGCGACCGGCCAAGGCACTGGGCCTGGGCGTCAAGGCGCCGCCCCCTGAGCCGGGCCAAGACGCCACCCTGCCGTCGTCACGGGTCGAGGTCCTGGTGTTCGTGCCGCAGAAGAAGTGAGCAGGCGGACCCCTTATCGTGTTGCAGTTCCGGTCGCTAGCGCTCTCGGCTCAGGTCCGCCTTCGCCAGCCGGCGTACCAGGGGAGCGTAGCGCTCGCCCAGGCCCTCGATGAGGACGCGCCGCGAGGTATCCCCGGTGACCGTCAGGGTGATGCGTAGGTGCTCAGAAGGCAGACAGGCGGGCACCCGGTCGGCCCACTCTACCAGGCAAACGCCGTCCCCCTCGAAGTATTCGTGTACGCCGAGGTCAAAGAACTCGGCCTGGGTGCGCAGTCGGTAGGCGTCGAAGTGATAGATCGGGAGCCGGGCGCGGTATTCCTGGATCAAGACAAAAGTTGGACTGCTGACGGCCCGGCTATCGGCGATGCCGAGGCCCTCGGCGACGGCCCGGACCAGGTGGGTCTTGCCGGCCCCCAGGGGCCCGACCAGGGCGACGACCGCGCCCGGAAAGAGCAACTCTCCCAGGCGGCGGCCGAAGGTCATGGTCGCGTCCAGGTTGGGCAGGTCGAACGTGAGCGCTTCGATCATGCGATCATCTCATACTGTCCCGCCGGAGATGGTCGGCGTTGCTGTCGGCGGCTGAACGCCGGGCTCACGACCCCAGCACCAGCCCGCAAACGGCAACTCCGGGCAACCCCGGTATCAGGGCCCGGTCCGCAGGCACTCCAACAGGATCGGGTGGAGCGGGCCGTTGCTGGCCAGGGTGTCGGGCGTGTACGGGTCGTAGGGGCTGCCGTCGATGTTGGTGATCACGCCGCCGGCCTCGCGGATCAGGACGACGGCGGCGGCCACGTCCCAGACATGGTTGTCGAAGGCCCAGTAGCCGTCGAACCGGCCGGCGGCGACATAGGCCAGATTCAGGGCCGTCGAGCCGGTCCGCCGGAGCGACCGCGCCCGCAGCGCGAAGTAGCGCCACCAATCGAGCGTCCGCTCCTGGCCGCGCAGGTCAGGGGGGAAACCAGTGGCCAAAAGAGCCTCCTCCAGCCGGGCGGCCGAGCTGGTTTGCAGCCGACGCCGGCCGAGCCATGCCCCTAGTCCCCGGGCCGCCGCGAACAACTCGTTGCGCGATGGATCAAGGACCACGCCGACGACCAGTTCGCCGGCCACCTGCAAGCCAATCGAGATGCAGTACAGCGGGCAGTCATGGACGTAATTGGTGGTGCCGTCGATCGGGTCCACGATCCAGGTCGGCGGCGCGTCGGGCCCCGGCCGGGCTTGCGGCTGCTGGTCCTCCTCACCCAGGAACCCGTGGCCGGGGAAGCGCTGGCCCAGGTATTCGCGGATGGTGCGCTGCGAGGCCAGGTCGGCGTCGGTGACCAGGTCGAAGCGGGCCTTCTCGCGGATGCGGAAGCGCTGCCGCCACTCCTCAAGCACGGCAGCAGCGCGACGGGCCGCCTCGCCGGCAACCTCGAGGTAGTCATTTAGGTTGGATGTTGACGTCATGTCTCAAGTTGCTTGAATGCCGGTCGCTGACGCTCCCGGCTCAGATTCTCGGGAATGCCGGTCGCTGACGCTCCCGGCTCGGATTCTCAGGCTCGGATTCTTGGGTTCATTGTGCCCGAGTTGCCCGGCAATGGCAACCGGCGGCCGCGATGAACACGTCATCCCGAACCGGCGCCGGGACGGTCCGCCCACTCCGGGCGTGAGCGGCGCTCTGTTCCCGGTTGCAACTCCGGCCGGCGGCCCGATAATAGGTCAGCACAGGAAGCGGTCGGCGGTCCTGCAACTGCCGCCGTGCCCGACAGGGTCGATCGCCCGGAGACGCACCGATCATGGAAATCCCCATTCTTCCTTCGTGGCAAAAGGTGATCGGTGAGGAGTTCAAGAAACCTTACTTCCGGAAGCTGATGGCGTTTGTGGACGAGGAGCGGCGCAAGTACACCATCTATCCTCCCGAGGAGGACGTCTTCAACGCCCTGAAATACACCCCCTACGACGCGGTGAATGTCCTTCTGTTGGGACAGGACCCCTACCACGACGAGGGCCAGGCCCACGGACTGTGCTTCTCGGTGCGTCCCGGGGTCAAGCCGCCGCCGTCGCTCGTTAACATCCTCAAAGAGTTGAAGGATGACCTGGGCTGCCGTATCCCCAACAATGGCTGCCTGGTCCCCTGGGCCGAGCAGGGCGTGCTATTGCTCAACGCCGTGCTCACCGTCCGGGCCCACGAGCCCAACTCCCACAAAAACAAGGGATGGGAAACGTTCACCGACGCCATCATCCGCGCGGTCAACGACAAGGACGACCGGGTTGTCTTTGTCCTGTGGGGCGCTTATGCCCAGAAGAAGGCCAAGTTGATCGACACCGACCGGCATGTAATCGTCAAGGCGGCCCACCCGTCGCCGTTGTCGGCCGGCAAGTTCTTCGGCAGCCGCCCGTTCTCGGCGATCAACCGGGCTCTCCGCGAGGCCGGCAAACCCGAGATCGATTGGCAGCTGCCCGACCTTTGAGGTAACCTGGAGCCCGGTCAAATCGTGCCAAGAAAGGTCCGCAGCGCATGAGACGCTCGTTCTTCTGGTTGGTGGCGCTGGTGCTGCTGCCGTTCGCCGGGTTGCTGCCGGCGCAGGAGTTCCAACCGCCGCCCGCTCAGGCACCCGACCCAGGCAAGCTCAAGGAGATCGCCGAGCGGACCGAGCGGCTCGGTCGGCGGCTCTTGGCCCTGCGGCGGCAGAACGTCCGCGACCCTTACCTGGCCGAGGTCGAGATCTACCACAAGGCGGCCGAGTGGATCGTCCACCACAACGAGTTCTACCAGAAGGAGGCGGCCGACTGGACGCTGGAGGCACTGGATCGCGGCCTGCTCCGCGCCGCGCAGTTGGCCCAGGGCGAATCCCCCTGGCTCAGCCAGACCGGCCATGCGGTCGTGCGGGCTTTCCGCTCGCGCATCGATGGCTCGGTGCAGCCCTACGCCGTCACCTTTCCGGCCGACTACGGTAAGGATCCGCGCAAGAAATGGCGGATCGACGTGGTCCTGCACGGTCGTGATGCCAGCCTGACCGAGGTCAAGTTCCTGCACCAGTTCGCCGGCCTGCAACCGGCGCCGGCCGAGCAGGAGTGGGTCCAGATCAACATCTTTGGCCGGGGTAACAATGCCTACCGCTGGGCCGGCGAAACCGATGTCATCGAGGCGGTGGACGCCTTCGTCACCGTCGAGCGGTTGCTGGGGCGCGAGCAGCTGCTCGACCCGTCGCGGGTGGTGCTGCGCGGCTTTTCCATGGGTGGGGCCGGCACCTGGCACCTTGGCCTGCACCGCCCCGACCGCTGGTGCGTCCTCGGTCCCGGCGCCGGCTTCACCACCACGCACGGCTATGTCAAGGGACTGCCGAACCCGCTCCCCGACTATCAGGAGGCCTGCCTCCGCATCTACGATGCCGTCGAGTACGCCGAGAATGCCTTCAACGTTCCGGTGGTCGCCTACTCCGGCGCCGATGATCCGCAGAAGCAGGCCGCCGACAACATCGAGAAGCGCCTGAAGCAACTCGGCATTCCCATGACCCACCTGGTGGCCCCTGGCCTGGGTCATCGCTTCCCCCCCGAATGGCAGAAGAAGGCCGAGGCTGAGTACGCCAAGCACGTCGCCCGGGGACGGCCCGAATACCCGCCGCGAGTGCGGTTCGTCACCTACACCCTGAAATATCCCTCGTGTTTCTGGGTCGAGTTGATCGGCCTGGAGCGGCACTACCAGCGGGCCGCTGTCGATGCCTCGCACGGCGAGTCGGGTTTCACCGTTCAGACCGCCAACGTCCGTGCCCTGCGGCTCGACCTGCCGCCCGGCGCCTCGCGCCAGCCGACCGCCATCAAGATCGACGGTCAATCGCTGACGGCCCGGCCCTACCTGAGTCCCGCCGGCACGCTCCATCTTTACCTAGAGCGGCGCGAGGGGCGCTGGCACATGGTACTACCAGAGAAGGTCTCCACCGACCTGGCCCGGCGGCTGCAAAAGGTAGCGGGCCTGCAAGGGCCGATCGACGATGCCTTTGTTGATTCGTTCCTCTGCGTGCGGGGCACCGGCAAGGCATGGCACGAGGCGACGCAGCAATACGCCGAGGCCAACCTCGCTCGCTTCCGCGAGGAGTGGAGCAAGTACCTCCGCGGTGAATTGCCGGTCAAGGATGACGAGGAGGTGACTCCCGAGGACATTGCCACCCGGCACCTGATCCTGTTCGGCGACCCGTCGTCCAACAGCCTGATCGACCAGGTGCTGAGCAGCCTGCCGTTGCGGTGGACCAGGGAGCAGATCACACTGGCGGGCGTGACGGTGCCGGCAGCCACGCATGTACCGGTGCTGATCTATCCCAGCCCGCTCAATCCGCGGCGCTATGTGGTGTTGAACTCGGGCCACACCTTCCACGCCCCCGAGTTCCGGGGGACCAATGCCCTGCTCTTCCCGCGCTTGGGCGACTATGCCCTGCTCAAACGAACGCCCACGACGAAGGATCCGCTGGAGGTCGAGGTGGTGACGGCGGGACTGTTCAATGATTTCTGGCAGGCGGCGAAGTAAGAATAGCCGGCCGTGCGTAAGGCTCGAGGAGAGACGACCGTGCACCAGTGTCCGACCTGCGGCAAGGAACTGGAAGACAGCGTCCGCTTCTGCCCGGACGACGGCACCCCGCTGACGGACACGGCGGCCGCCGCCGGCACCCGTACCCCCACCGGCAAGCGGCCGGCGTCTCGGGAATTGCAACTGCCGGTGGTCGTCGGCCAGCGCTACCGCCTCGTCGAGCTGCGCGGCGGCGGCGGCATGGCCAAGGTCTATCGCGGCATCGACCTGACACTGGAGCGCGAGGTCGCCGTCAAACTGATCAACCCCGAGCTGCGGGCCGAGGCCGAGTTCGACGCCCGCTTCCAGCGCGAGGCCCGCATCGCCAGCCAGCTCGCCGATCCGCATATCGTGGTGGTCCATGACTTCGGCATCGACCCCGAACATGGGCCGTTCCTGGTGATGGAATACCTTCGGGGGCAATCGCTGCGCGAGCGGCTGCAAAGCGAAGGCCCCTTGCCCCTGAAGGCCGTCTTGCAGCTGGCCGGCCAGCTGCTGCTTGCCCTGATCCACGCCCATGACAAGGGGATCGTCCACCGCGACATCAAGCCCGACAACGTTTTCCTCCTCAGCCAGAGCGGCGTCCGGCTGCATGTGCGCGTGCTCGACTTCGGCATCGCCCGCATCTACCGTCAGGACGGCCCCAGCAGTGCCGAGACCCTGACCCAGCCCGGGGCCGTGCTCGGCACCCCGCGCTACATGTCGCCCGAGCAGCTGGCCGGCCAGCCCATCGACGCCCGTTCCGATCTGTACTCGGCCGCCGTGGTCATCCATGAGGCGCTGACCGGCCAGCTCCCTTACGTCGGTGGCAAAAAGCTGAGCGAGCTGTGCCCCGAGGTACCGCCGGCCTTGCAGGAGCTTCTTGACCACTGCCTCCGGCCCAACCCGCGGGAGCGGCCGCAAAGCGCGCTGGAGGTCTACATGCGGTTGAACGAACTGGGCAAGGCGAGTGGCGTCATCTTGCTGCCGCCCGGCGCCCTGGAGCGGCTGGTGGCCTCGCGTCAGGCGGAGCAGCCGACCGTGGAGTATGTGCCGCAATCGCAGGTGAGGACCCCGTCGCGCCGGCGGTGGCTGATCGGGGCGGCAACGGCGGCCCTGGTAGCGGTGGTGCCGCTGGCGGGCTGGGGCCTGTGGGTCCTGCTCCGCAAGCCGGCCGCCCCGCCGGCCGAGGAATCGCTACTCGGCATCAAGATTGGCGATAGCCGCGACGTGGTGATTGCCCGTATGGGGCAACCTCCCGAGGAAGAGCATCACGGCGACCCGAACCCGCCGGCGGCCGGACAGGTCGGCGCCCGCACGGTCATGGGAGGCTCACTCGGCCACGTCCTGACACCGGCCGATCTGGGCGGGGAAGCCAACCTGAGTCGAATTGAAGTGCTCTCCTGGTCCGACCGGCAAGTGAGTGTAGTGCTGCTCCAGGGGATCGTTCGCGCGGTCGTGGTCCGGGCGCCGCACCCGGGGGAGTCCGGCCGCGGTGTCAAGGTCGGCCACAGCGACGCCCACATGAAGCGCGTCTACTCTGAAGAGCAGCCGCAGGTCGGCACGTTTGCCCTTCCGGTGTCCACGGAGAAAACATCGTCCCGGCCCCGGGGCGGCTGGGGCGAGTTCTACCGCTACGACAGCCTGGGCATCGGCTTCGAGGTCGAGCGGGAGCGAGTGACGGCCATCACGCTTTATCCGCGCAAGGAGGCGGAAGGCTCTCCTTCCCGGACCGGAGATTAGAGCCCGAGAAAGTGCCCTGCATCATGAGACGCTGTCCCCGCTGCGGCACCACCAACCCGGACGACCACAAGTTCTGCCAGCAGTGCGGCAAATCGCTGGCGCCGACCGGGCCTGCGGAGGAGGCCTCTCCTCTCGCCGACGCCACCCTGCGCTGGACGCCCCCGGCCGGTGGGCCGCGGACCGCTCCGCGCCGGGCCGTTACCCTCGACGTGCTCTTCGGGACCAAGCCCCGACTGGTCGTTGGCCGCGCCCCCGACTGTGACATCCGCCTGGCGCACCCGACCGTATCGCGCTACCACGCGCTGTTGGAACGGCTGCCCCAGGGAGTGCGTCTGCGCGACCTGCAAAGCGTCAACGGCGTGTTCGTGGGCGGCCGGCGCATCACCGAGCCGGTCTTCCTCCCGGAACACGAGCACGTCGGCATCGGCCCGTTTCTTTTTGCCGTGGCCGACGGCGTCCTCTACGCGCTGGACAACAGCCGCAGCCTACGCCTGGAGGCCCGCCGGCTGGAGAAAGTTGTCCGCCTCGGTTCCGGCCAGGAGCGCAAGCTACTCGACGGCGTCAGCCTGGTCGTCGAGCCGGGCGAGTTCGTCAGCCTGCTGGGGCCGAGCGGCTCGGGCAAGAGCACGCTGATGGACTGTCTCAACGGCCGGCGTCGGGCCACCGGCGGCCAGGTGCTGGCCAATGGCGAGGACTTCTACCGCCACTACGACAACTTCCGCCAGTCGCTCGGCTACGTGCCGCAGAAGGATATCGTCCACACCCAGCTCACCGTCTGGCGGGCGCTCTACTACACCGCCCGGCTGCGTCTGCCGGCCGACACCGACCCAGCCGAGCTGCAAACCCGAGTCGAGGAGGTGCTGCGGGAGATGGAGCTGACCGCGCACCGAGACACGCTGATCGCCAACCTGAGCGGCGGGCAGATCAAGCGGGTCAGCCTGGGGGCGGAGTTGCTGGCCCGGCCGTGTCTGCTCTACATCGACGAGGCGACCAGCGGCCTGGACGCCGGCACTGAAGCCCGGATGATGCGTCTGTTCCGCCGGCTGGCCGACGAGGGGCGGTCGCTGATCTGCATCACCCACAACGTGGACAATGTGGACCGCTGCCACCTGGCATTGGTCCTGGTCCGCGGCCGACTGATCTACTACGGCCCGCCAGGGGAGGCGCCGGCCTATTTCGGTGTCCATCGGCTGGGCGAGATCTACGACCGCCTGGCCGACAAGGAGCCCGAGGCCTGGGAGGAGCAGTTCCGCCAAAGCGAGCTGTACCGCGAGTTCGTGGAGAAGCGGCTGGCGGTGCCGTCCGGGGTGCCGGAGGTCGAGGTCAAGGCCGGCGTGCCGTTCGGGACGGTGGTGCGGCCGTCACTGGGCACCTTCCTGGCCGGCCTGGCCTCCGAGGAGGCGGCCCGGTCGCGGCTGCCGCTGCTGGCCGACCGCATCCGCCGGTTGGCGGCCCGCTATGGCCCGGCCCGAGAGCGGCTGGCCCCGCTGATCGACTCGGCCCACCAACTCCGCGTGCTCACCCAGCGTTACGTCGAGATGGTCTGGAGCGACCGCCGCAGCTTGCGTCTGGTGCTCTTGCAGGCCCCCATTGTGGCCGCGTTTCTGCTGCTCGGCTTCGCCGGCAAGCCGTACCAGAACCAGGTGCCGGTCCTGCGCCGACTGGAGCCGGCCGAGCGGCGGCTGCTGCAAGTGGCCGACGCCCTCAGCGGCCTCGCGGTCGAAGGGGACGCCGCCCAGCTTGAAGCATTCCGACAGGCCCGGTTCACCGTGAAGGGCCCCGGCGGGGATCGGCAGATCAGCGGGGCGGAGGTACTGACAGCGCTGGAGGTACTGGGCCGGCGGCCCGACGACCTGACCGACCGCGAGCAGCTACGCCGGGTCGCGGTCACAGTTGGGGAGGGGGACCGGCAAACCACGATCACCGGCGAAGAGTTGTTCAGGGTGCTCCGCGACATCCATGAGAGCAGGCTGCTGGAAACGTTGCTCGACGGGCGCTACCCGATCGTGCCGGTCGGGCCGATGACCGATCCCCGCTACACCTACCTGCTGTTGAACATCCTGGCGATCGCGGTGTTCTGGTTCGGCTGCAACAACGCCTCCAAGGAGATCGTCAAGGAGGAGGCGATTTACGGCCGGGAGCGGGCCTTCAACCTGCGTATCCCCCCTTATCTGGGGAGCAAGTTCCTGGTGTTGAGTTTCCTCTCGGCGGTTCAGGTGTTGCTGCTGCTGGCGGCGGTCTACGGCGTGCTGGAATTGCTGCACGCGCTGCTGCCGGGCGAGCAGGTGCCGCCGCCGGAGTATCGCCTGGCTTACCTACCGCAGTACGGGGTGCTGGTGTTGCTGGCGATCTGTGGCGTGGCGATGGGGCTGCTGCTGTCGGCCTGCGTCTCCAGCCCCGACCGGGCCAGCGCACTGCTCCCCTACGTGTTGATCCCGCAAATCATCCTGGGCGGACTGATTGTCTCGATCCAGGGCGGCGTGCTGTTGGCGCTGGCCGAGACGCTGTCGCCGGTGTACTGGGGCTACCAGGCCATCCACCGCGGCGCTAGCCGGCTGCCGTCGTATCACCCGATGTACGCCGCGCAGGAGTACCCGGTCGGGCTGGCGTGCCTGGCGCTGGCCGTCCAGACGGCGGTCCTCCTGGCGCTGACCGCCTGGTTTCTCCGTCGTAAGGACGTGGGCCAGGCATAAGCCGCGCCCTTCGCCAGGTGGTTGCCTCGCTTTACGGAGAGGGGGCTTTCGGGTAGGATGACGAAGCCTGGCGTCACCTCTCTTGCCGGGGGTTAGGTGACACCGTCTCGTCCGAACCCTGACCGGGCCGGGTAACCGTTACGACCGGTGTACCGGCCCTAGCGAAGGGAAAAAAGGCGGCGATGGCGGCGCAGGTGAAAACCCGCGACAAACCAGGCCGATGCGCCCGTAGCTCAGGGGATAGAGCGGCGGTTTCCTAAGGCAATTGGGCATCGCGCGGGGAAACCTCGCGATGAATGTGACCTGATCAGGAAAACCTAAAACTGCAATCGGCACAACCAGGAGGGCATCCTTTTCGCCGCGCCGACGCGCGAGCAAGAGAGCGGCCCCCGGGTTTCCCTCCCCGCAAGGAGGACGCGCAGTCATGGCAATCCTGAGCAAGAGGCGACAACCGCTGGGGTCCCAAGCAGGACTGCTGCGGTTTGCCGTCAGCCGCTTGTGCAGAGACTGTACGGTCACCGCCTAAACCAGGATGGCATGGCGAAGAGACAGTCCAGCCCACGAACGCCTCCGGGCGGCGACGAAAGTCGAAGTGGGAAAGAAACCGTAGGTCGCAGGTTCGAATCCTGCCGGGCGTAATAGACGGATATCGTTACCGGTCCTTAAGCTGCTTGATCCAGTCATAGATCAGCCGGGCGGCTTTCTCATCCACCACGTTCGAGCCGATATGCGGCATCCGGCCCAGGTCCCGGGTTATCATGCGGCGGTAGATCAGCGAGCGCTCCGGTTCGCCGGGGACCAGGATGCGGGCCTCGGCGATGCCGAAGGAGCCCTGACCGGGGCGCGTGTTGACAATACCCAGTTCCTTCAACGGCAATGTCGCCAGGAGCTGGAACTCGGCGTTGCCGCCGCCCCATTTCATGTGGCAGTGAGCACAGTTGGCATGTAGATACGACCGGGCCCGGCGGTCGAGATCCTGGTTCTCATCCTCGGGATCGACCAGGCGCGGCAGCTGCTCGGGCGGCCTGGGCAAGGGCTTGGTGAAAATGCCGAGATGCTCCAGGGTGCGGAGTTGGTTGGCGATGACGCCGCCGTAGTTGTGGTCCTTGTTCATCTGGAGCGTGTTGACGCCGAGGGCGAACTTGGCCGGCATGGTGTGGCAGAGGATGCACTCGTTGCGGCTGGGGAAGTGCCAGGTCTGCTGCCGGATGCCGCCGGGAGCCTGCGGGTCCTTGATCGTGTAGGTGCGGTCGAGGCCGCCGGCGTCGAGCAGTTCGGCGTCGGTCTGGTCATCGTTCCAGAGGTAGGTGTAGCCGCGCCAGTATTGATCGCCGACCTCCTCGGTGCCGGCCAGCTTTTCGAAGTGGAGGATGCGCGTTTCCAACCGCCGCCGGCTCGCCGGGTTGCCGCGCTCCATCTCCAGCGAGAAGGTCTTGACGATCACCGTGCCGTCGGGGAAGCGCCAGCCGGGCGGAGCGCCGGGGGCCGGCTGCGGATAGGTGACCGTCTCGAACTCGATCTGCGAATATCCGGGTAGGGCGAGGAAGCGCTCCTTGATCAGATGGTCCGACCAGAGCTGGGCGTTGACCGAGTAGGGGATCAGCCCGGGGGCCGGCTGGTGGTCCTTGGTCGAGGCGAAGAGGCCGGTCTCGCTCAGTTTACGAGGGAAGGCGGTCGTCGCGGCCGCCCCACCCCCCGGGGGGAGCGGGGCGGAGACGAGACGGTGGATCTGCCCGCCCATGAAATCGAGCAGATAAATCTCGCCGGCGTTGTCCTCGCCGAAAGCGACAATGCGAATCTGGGTAGTGGCCAACTCCCGGTGCGCGGTGACCTTCTGGCCATCGTAGCGCAGGGCCCAGACTTTGCCCGTGTCGAAGTCGCCATAGATGTAGGCGCCGGCCAAATCCTTCAGGCGGGTGCCGTGATAGACGAAGCCGCCCGTCAGCGAGCGGAAGGCGGAGTGCGGCTGCTCGACAATGGGCGGCCGGATGGGGGTCGGCCCGCGCTTCCGCTCGGGGCGGAAGGGGTGGGCTCCTTCCATGACGCTCCAGCCGTAATTGCCGCCGCGTTCGATGCGGTAGACCATCTCCCACAGGTCCTGGCCGACCTCGCCGGCCCACAGGTCGCCGGTCTGGCGGTCGAAGCTGAATTTCCACGGCTGCCGCAAGCCGTAGGCCCAGATCTCCGGTCGGGCTCCCTCCATGTGGACAAAGGGATTGTCTCGGGGGATACCGTAGGCCCGTCCCTCGTCGGGGTGATCGACGTCGATGCGGAGGATGGCGCCGAGCAGGTCGCTGAGGTCCTGGCCGGTCTGCAATTCGTCGGCAATACCGCTGCCGTCGCCGGTGCCGATGTAAAGACAGCCGTCCGGCCCGAACCGCAGGCAGCCACCGTTGTGTCCGCCTGACGGCCATTCGAGGATGATCTTCTCGGAGGCGGGGTCGGCCCGAAGCGGGTTGTCCTTGCTCACTTGGAAGCGCGCGACCCGCGTTCCCCGCGGCTCGGTCTTGGTGGGGTCGAGGACGTAGGTCACATAAACGTATCCATTGGTGGCAAACTTTGGATGCAAAGCCAGCCCATAGACGGTCTTTTTCAGATCGAGGAACAGCTCGGCCTTGTCGGCCCGGGCGGGATTGTCGGGGAAGGAGTAGATTCGTCCCGGCCGCTCGGCGACGAAGAGGCGGTCGCAGCCGGGGGCGCTGGCCATTTCCAGCGGCTCGAAAAACTTCAGGGCGGGGAAGGCGATCTCAGTGCGGTAGGGGGCGGGCGGTTCGGGCGAGCCCTTGATCCGCGAAGTGGTCCACGGCACGCGCTTGTCGATGCCGTAGGGTTTGCGCTGGGGTTTCGGGTCGGTCGAATCGGCCGCCGGGGAGTTTGGCTGCGCGAGCAGCACCGCGCCGATCACAGGCACCAGCAGCAAGGTCATCAGGCGCATGGGGCACCTCGGAAGCGAGCGATGAGATGGTAAGTTTGTCGAGCGTATCGTGCATCACTTTAAGCGGGTCGCTGCCCGGGTGCAAGCCATGCACCCGGCGGCCGCGATGGATGAGGAACGGTGCGGGATGACCATGCTTGTCGGGGGATTCGGGCCTGTCTTACAATGCAGTCTCGGAGCCGCTTTGGGGGCCAGGCACCTTCTTGATCCCTACGAGAGGGAAGCCCGCCATGACTGACGACTTCGCCGCCCTGGCAGCCCGGGCGCTGGAGCTGGTGCCGGACGGCAGCCGCATCGGCCTGGGCTCCGGGCGCACCGCGGCAGCCTTCACCCGTGCTCTCGGCGAGCGCGTTCGCCAGGGGTTGCGCGTCCGGGCCGTGCCCACCTCCGAGGCCGCCGGCCGGCTGGCTGCCGAGGTCGGCATCCCGCTCGACACCCTCGACGCCGCCGAGCCGCTGGAAGTCACCATCGACGGGGCCGACGAGGTGGAACGCGCCACCCTAAACTTGATCAAGGGATGGGGCGGCGCCCTGGTCCGCGAGCGTGTCGTGGCCGCTGCCTCGCGCCGCCAGGTCATCCTGATCACCGGCGCGAAGCTGGTCGATCGGCTGGGGCAGCGCGGCCGGCTGCCCGTGGAAGTATTACCGTTCGCCGCCCCGTTCTGTCGGCGGCGCATCGAGCAGCTCGCCGTCCCCGGCGGACTGAGACCGGTACTGCGGCTAAGCAACGGCCAGCCATTCGTCACTGACAATGGCAACTGGATCCTGGACTGCGCCCTGGCACCGCCGGAGGAGCCGGCGGCGCTGGAACGGACCCTCCGCGCCATCCCGGGCGTGGTGGATTGCGGACTGTTCCTTGGGACGGCCGCGCTGGTGCTGGTTGCTGAGGGCGGCGCCGTCCATGAGCTGCGCCGGTCGGCTGATTCCCGGAGCGTACCGTGAGCACGAGAGCCAGAGGCAAGACCGACGGGCCGATCTTCACCATCACCTACTGGGGCACCACCGGCAGCTTCCCCGTGCCGCTTCAACCTGCGGGCATCCTCGACAAGGTTGTTGGTGCCGTCGAGCATCTGGTGCGGCACCGGCAGCTGGCGGACCTCCAGCCCGGGCCGGGACTGCGTGCAGCGGTCCGCGAACGGGTCTTGAGCTGCCTGCCGTTCCATTTGCGGTCGAGCTTCGGCGGCAACACCACTTGCGTCGAGGTGCAAACGCCCGATGCCTTGCTGATCCTGGACTGCGGCAGCGGTGCCCGCGAGCTGGGCCTTTGCCTCGAACAGCGCTGGAATGCACCCGCCTACCAGGGACCGCGGACCGCCCATGTCCTGCTGACGCACGCTCATCTCGACCACCTGTTGGGGAGTCCGTTCTTCGCGCCTTACTTCGATGCCCGCAATGAATTTATCCTCTGGGGAACGCCGAAGGTCCTCGACACCCTGGCCTCTTTCCTGAAGGCGCATTACCCGACGATGTATAGCAAGATGACGGCGATCCGCGGCCGTCGGCCTATCGAGGCGGGCCGGGAGTTCCGCATCGGCGCGACGCACATCCGGACCTACGCGCTGAACCACCCGGGCGGGTGCCTCGCTTACCGCCTGGAGAATGCCGGCCGTTCGTTCGTCTTCGTCACCGACCACGAGCAGCCCGAGGTGCCGGATCGCGGCCTGGCCGACTTCGCGCGCGGGGCCGACCTGCTGTACCTGGAGGGGCAGTTCCTGGACCAGGAGTACGCGGGAGATGTCCGGGTGCCGGGGGAAGGAGGGCAGCCGCGTCGCGGCTGGGGACATAGTACGATCAGCGGCTGCGTCGAGACGGCGGTGCGGGCGCAGGCGCGCTGCCTGCACGTCGGTCACCGCGACCCGCTGCGCCGCGATGATGAGCTTGTCGCCCTGGAACGTCACTATCAGCGCCGGATGCGTGAGGCGCTGCGGCGTGCCGGCCGGAAGGCGAACGAATGCCGCTTCGCCCTCGCCGGGGAAGGAATGACAGTGCACGTATGAGAACCAACGTTTGCTCCCTGGAGCTGCCCGCCCGTGCCAAGCAGTGGGGCGCGGTGGCAGATGGCCTCTTGCGAAAGCGCTGATAACTTTGACTGTTCTTTATAGACTGGGTATGATGGGAGCAGTTGAGTCCGGGGAGCAGTTCTGACGGCGCAAAGGCCGGGCCGGCACGGAATCCCACCCGGGCGTGGGTGCCCCAGAGAGGGCGCCCTTGCAGGAGAGGTTGCGGATCATGTTGCAGGTCCTGGTCAGCACCGCCAACCAGCTCCTCGCTGACCTGAACCGGTCGCTACTCCGCGAGCGGAAGCCCGCTGCGCGGCCGCGGCTGGTTCCTGCTGGCCCAGCCGCCAGGTATCAGCCCCTCCAGCGAGTCCTGCTAACCGACGGCGTCGGCCGCACGCTCTTCGAGGAGTACGCGGCCCACCGGGCACAGGCCCGCGGAGAAGAGGAAACCGGCTGGGTACTTATGGGCCTGCGGGAGGTGAACGAGGCAATCGTGCTGGCCACCTTGCCGGCCGGTGCGGAGCGCGATGCCAGCGTCGCCCACGTCCGCTTCAACAGCCGGGCTCAGGAGGTCGGCAGCCGCATTGTCCGCCAAAGCGACCGCCGTCTGACCATCCTCGGTGTGGTGCATACGCACCCGGGGAGCCTACGCCATCCCAGCGACGCGGACTATCGGGGCGACCATCAGTGGGTCCGCCACGTTCGCGGCGGCGAAGGGGTCTTCGGCATCGGCACCGCGGACGGCGAACCGGCCAACGGCGCCCTGTTCGCCTGGCAGCCGCGGCCCCATGTGCAGTGCCTGGGGGAACTGTCGCTGTCGTGGTACGCCCTGCGCCACGGCGACCCCGGCTACCGGCCGCTACCGGTGGGGCTAACCATCGGGCCGGATCTGGCACGGGCTTTGCACTCCGTCTGGACAGTGATTGAGCGCCATGCCGACCAGCTGGACCGTCTTTACCGTCAGCAGGCCGGCGTGACCTTTCATCTGGCGGAGGCGAACGCGACGCGAGGGCTGATTGTCAACATCCCGTTGGCTGAACCAAATACAGCCCTGCGGGTCTTGTTGGCAGAGGACGAGGTTCGTTACTATCTGGTGCGCGACGGGGAGCTGCTGGCAGCGGAGTGCCAGGAGGACCGCGTCGATCGCGGCGTCTACCTGCTACTGGCCGAGCTGGCGGCTCCGTCTTAACGGCTTTTTCCTTCGGTGAACCGGCCGGAGGAGGGACCATCCTTTTTAAAGGAAGGAGAACGTCGATGGACTTCCGTCCCCTCAACGACACGGAACGACGGCAACTGATCAGCGCGTTGCGCGGCAACGCCGAGAACGATCGGGTCATCCTGATGGACCGCCGCGATACCACCTTCTTGGGGACCAGTGAGGAGGTGCCCGACGAGGAGGTGATCAACGCCATCCGTTCCGTCCCGTGCCACTACTAGTTGCGGCTTGCTCGCAAGCCGGGTCGCTTGCACGAATGGGGAACGATGGACGGTGAACGAGCAAGCAACCTCGTTCATCGTTCATCGTTCATCCTTCATGGTTTCCGCCATGGGCCTTCTCGACAGCGAAGCCGGGAAGCGGCGACTGTTGACCATCGAGATCCCGGTGATCGAGCGCTACAACGAAGGCCGGGATCCCGCGTTCAAGATTCGCCTTTCGCGCCAGGGCACCAGTCTGGTGTTGCGCTACTGTCTGAAGCCCGGCCACAACATCTATCAGCTGGAAACCCGGCTGGTTTCCAGCTATCCCACGGTGCCCCCGGAAACCCGTGTCCTGACGCCGCTGAAGCACTGCCCTCACCTGCTGGAAGGGCAAACCCTCTGCCTGTGGCGCCAGGGGAGTACGCGCATGACCAGCCGCTGGGACCCGTCGCGGCTGACCTGCGTCTTCGCCGTCCAGGCCGCTTGGCGCTGGCTGGCTTGCTACGAGATCTGGCACGAGACCGGCGAATGGCCGCTGCCCGAGGCGAAGTGATTTCAGATTGCAGATTGCAGATTTGAGCTGCGAGGTTCTTCAATCTGCAATCTGCAATCTGAAATCTGCAATGGAGGGAGCAATGGCTCACCTGATCCAGGTCGGCGCCGGCAGCGGTGGAATGGCCGTGCTCGACTTGATCGCCCGCGACAGCCGCGTCCAGCGCATCACCCTGATTGAGCCGGACGTATACAAACCGCACAACGTGGAACGCCATCTGTTCCCGGCCAGTGCGGTCGGTCGGCCCAAGGCGGAGTTGGCCGAAGAGTGGCTCCGGGAGCGGCGGCCTGACCTGGAAGTCCGGCTGCTGACCTGCGATCTGCTCGACCCGGCGGCGCAGCCGGCCATCGAGCAGGCGGTGGCCGAGGCGGACCTCGGCGTCTGTGCCGTGGACAACGAGCCGGCCAAGTTTCACTGGGACGCGCTGATGCGGCGGTACGGCAAGCCGTGGACGCTGGGTGAGGTCCTCTCGGGGGGCATCGGCGGTTTCGTACATTGGTTCGTGCCGGGCGGCCCGTGCTACGGCTGTGTCGCTAGCCACTTGCAGCGCTCAGTGACCGTGGACAAACCGCCGGCACCCGATTATTCTCAGCCGGGGGGAGCGGTCCACGAGGTGACCATTCCTGCCAGCAAGGCCGCCATTCAGGCCATCGCCTCCCTACACGCCCTGGTGACACTGGCCCTATTGGAAGACCCGGCCGGTTATCAGCCGGGGTTCACCAGCCTGTTGTGGACCCTGCAGCGGGTCCCGGACGTTTTCGACGAGGCCTTCAGGCCGTACCGGTTCCGGGTGCAGCGCTCGGCTGAGTGCTTGATCTGCCAGGCCCGCCCGGCGCCGGCTTCGTCGGAGGAACTCGATGTGGCCCTGGATCAAGCGTTGGCGCGACTGGGCGATGCATGACCTCTGGCCGATTTACCGGACCGCCACCCAGACGCAGGCCCTGCACTATCGCTATGAGAAAGCCGGCCTGACGCTGCACGACCAGCCTATCCCTTGGAACGCCGAGGCGGTGGTGGTCGAGGCGCTGGTGCGGCTGCAAGGGGGCGCGGGGCGGCGGAAAGCCGACTTCCGGTTGCGGTTGCCCGGTCAGGAGCCGCTGCCGACCGATAGCCTGCGCCGCCAAGAAGGAGAAGACTTCTACCGCGTCCTCTTCCGTCTCGCGCCGCCGCCGACCACGACCACCGCCGAGTTGCTCTGGCGCAACCATGTCCTTGGCCAGCTCACCCTTCCGGTCCTGGGCCGCGAGGAGTTCATCCAGGGCCTGCGCTTGCAGATGGCCACCCTGTTCGTCCGCCTGGGTGAGGAGAGCGTGGCCTGTCAGACGTTCGTCGCCACGCAGTGCCGCGGTCTGCTGGCCAGCGCCGTTTTGACCAGCCCCACCAGCCTGGTGCCGCTCTTGGACCTCGACCTGCAGGTGGAGTTTCGCTGCGAGCGCGGCTCGTCGAGTTACACGGTGCCGGCCCGACTGTGCAGCTCGCAGCTGGCCGGCCGACAGGCGCTGATCACGGTGGTGCCGCGCCGCTTCCCGCGCCGCATCGGCACCTGGGTGGCCACCTGGATGCTCGGCGACCGCCCCCTGGCCAGCCAGCGCATCCGGGCCATCTCGCAGCGCCACTTCCTCCGCTCGCTGCGCGTTTCCGACGCCCGCTTTGTGGTGCAATCGCCCAAGGGAGAACTAAGCCTGTCGCGGCAGGTGCCGCCGCCGGACGGGGCGACCCGGGTGGGACCCTACTTCCTGGTTTGCAGCCGCGAGCCGGGCATGGCCGGCCTGTGTGACCTGACTGTGCGCGCTCAGGTGGCCGGCGCCGTGCAGCCGCCGCTGCTCCGCGACCAGACCGTGTTGGTCACCGATGGGCCGGCGCTGGTCGCTCCCGGCACGCTCGACCCTGCGGAGCTTCAGCAGGTCAGCGCCTTCGAGTTGGCCATCAAGAAGGGGCAGGTGCTGGGAACGCTGTCGCTCTGCCCGGCGCCGACGGCGACATTCACCGCGGAGGGGGGGTTCAAACCGCCGCACGATTTCCTGTGGTCGCCGGCTGCTGAGGAGGAGCTGAACGAGCGCCTCAACAAGCTGCTCGACGGCCGCGGTAAGGGCGAGTGAACCGTAGGAAAGCGAACGGGCGCCGGCCCCGCCCCCCCTGGGGCCGGGCCCGTGATGATCGACGTCAGCGCGACAGGTTCAGCACCAGCACGTGCGGCAACTTCTCGATATTGCCGGCGGCGTCCTCCGCGTGGGCTGTCAGCCGGAGCGCGTCGCCTGGCATGTCCTTCAAGACCACTTCCCATTCCGCGAAGTTCGGGGCCAGGGCGCGGGCCTCTTGGCCGTTCACTTGCACCTTCTTGACCGTGCCGTTGTCGGAGGTCGTCCCGCGCACCACTATCCCGCCATTCTCCTGCCGGCGCACGTGGGTGATGACGGTGGCCGGCGGCAGATCATCTACCGGGTCAAGCAGCTGCGGGAACTCGATGCCGGTCACCTCGGCGGCGCGCGAGGCATCGCCGGTCAGCGGTGGCCGTTCCTCGTAGCGGTTGCCGTCGCCGAGCAGGGCGGTTGCCTTGGTGCTGACCACTTTGGCATGCCGGCCGGGGCCGAAGTAGTCGTGCAGGTAGATCGGTACCCCTTCCGGCGTCTTCGGATCCGGCCGCGGACCACCACCGAGGTTGACCAGCGCCCGCCGGTTGTTGTCGCGCCGATCGATCACCTGGACATTGCGGAAGTGCGACTCGGCGCTGCCGGTGGCATTGGTATCACTGATCTGGATCAACGGCATGCTGCTGAAGCGATGGCCGGCGAAGGTCAGGCCGTCCACTGCCAAGACGCCGTACTGCACGCTGAGGTCATCGTGGCCACGGTTGAACGGCTCGGCGGCCACCTCGCTGATCAACAGGTTGCGGTAGACGTGGCGATCGTAATTGGGGTGATAAACGCCGTAGGCCGTGCGGTGGATCCGCATGTTCTCCACCAGCACGCTCGGCGACTGCGGCCGGAAAGCGTAGTGCAGCTCCCAGATCTTCATGTTGCGGATGACAAATGGGTGTCGCTCGTCCGGGCCGACCCGGTTGACCCCCTCGCCAAGGTTGAAGCCGTACAGCCCGTCGCAGTGGGCCTCGTTGTCCTCGAAGCGGATGAACGGCAGCGTGCGGATGTCCACCGGCTTGCGGCTGCCGTCGGGTTGGAGCACCGGCAAGGTCAGACTGAAGCGGCTGGTCGGCGTCGCCTCCAGGCGGTAGCCGTAGCGGCCGTTCTCGCAGGTGACGTTACGGGTGAAGGTGTTTTGGCTGTTGGCCCACCAGAAGCCGGCCCCCTCGTTGTGGTCGAAGGGGAGCACCTGCTTGGGGAGCGGCTTGCCGGGCAGCGCCTGGACGGCAAGATTGCGGTCCAGGACGTTGTAGACCTCGGTGCCGTCTTCGAGGAAGAAGCCGTGGCCGATGCTCCGGTAGCCGACGCAATCGCGGACCACCAGATAGTTAGTGCCGTGGATGGTCAGCCAGCGGTTGCCGCTGTCCCAGATCGACGCCCCGATGACGTAGCTGCCGCGCATGGTGTCGCCGACCAGGTGATAGTGGAGGCTGTAACGGCCCAGGACGCCCTCCTTGCCGAGGTGGCGGAACTCGGCATAACTGATGGCCCCGGCCGAGTGGCGGTGGTACATGGTGTGGCCGCGCACCCCCTCACCCCTTCCCCTCTCCCCCTCCGAAGGGGAGAGGGGAAAAGAAGATGCTCCCCTCTCCCCCCGCGGGGAGAGAGGGGTGGGGGGTGAGGGGGGGGCCGACTCCACGATCACATTGCGGCTCAGGTTGGCCACCTCGCCGCGGTACTCGCCCGTGCCTCGGTGCTCCACCTCCAGCGGCCGATCAAGGGTCAAGCGGGCGCCGTCGAGGGCGCGAATGATCCGCTCTTCCGTGGCAAAATCACCCTGGCCATTGTCGTGGGACAGCTGCGTCGCTGTCAGGATCACCCGGTCGCCGACGCGCCAGCCGGTGACCGGTTCGGCCAGTGTCACCGTGATGTCACCCGCCTTGGCCGTCTCGCCGAGCTTGACCCAGGTGCGGCTCATCGGCGCTCCGTGCAGGTCCATGCGGCCGCCGCAGCAGACGATCGCCGGGCACGATTGCCGGTCCATCCCCTCGATGTAATGCAGCCGGATCAGCGCCGTGTGCCCGATGATCGGCTCGTTCGGCGTGCCGACTTCCAGCGCCGGCCGCGGCTTGCCCGGCTCCAGCGCGGGCGCATGGGCGTCGCAGTCGAAACCGTTTTCGCTGGCGTCGTCGCCGGGCTGGATCTTGATCAAGCCGACATCCAGCCGGGTGTCCCGGTCGCGGGCAAAGCTCAAGGTGCCGGCAACGTGGATCGAACGGATCACCTGGTCCGAGTGGCGGTCATAGATGACCGTGTGTCCTTCACGGATCTGGACGCGCGCCCCTGCGGCAGGGACCTTGCCCCCTTCCCAGGTGGCGGGCGACGACCAGGCGCCGCTCCGTGCCGAGCGGATCAGCACCGGCGGGTCGGCCGCCGGCAGCGCGGAGGGACTGACGGTTGTCAGGAACAGGATCAAGGCGAGGGGCTGCATTCTTGCACCTCTCAAGCGGATCACTGATGCCATTCGCCGACGAACGGTTCGTAATAGCGACGATACTCCCGATAGTGCCAGGTCGGGGCCGAGGGGAAACCCTCCTGCCCCAGGGCGTCAACGGCCACGACATAATAGCGCTGTGTGCCCTTGCCTGCCTTCGGGTCGGTGTAGCGGGGCTCGGGGATCGGCTCGGCCGTCAGCCGCGAGACGGTCTGGCCCGGGCCGTTGATCCGCGGCCCGTTCATCCGGTAGACGCGGTAACCCCGCAGTCCCTTCTCGGGATTGGCGGCCCATTTCAGATGGCACTGCTCCCCTTCCTCGCGGGAGAACAGCCACTGCGGGGCCGACGGGATCGTCAGGAAGTACGGCGACGGTCCGCTCTCGACGCCCAGAGCGTTGACCGCCCGGATGCGGTAAGCGTACACCGCGTAGCGGTACGGCTTGCCGCCGGCGTCAAGCTGATCATCGCGGAAGCGGTGGCGGTAGATCGGTTCCCCTTCGACCGCCTGCGGCTTGCTCAGGTCCAGGGTTGTGTCGGTGAACGCCGGCTCCTTGACCGGCTCCTTGGTCAGGCGGGTGAACGGACCGATCGCCTTGACGGCACCGACGCTTGGCTCGGCCAGGGGGGGCGTGTCCTTTTTCAGGCGCTGGATCTGGTCTTCGGTGAAGACTTCGACCACGGCCCGCTCCACGTGATAACCGGTGATGTCGCCCGTCCCCTCCCTCACCCTACCCTCTCCCCCCGTGGGCAGGGTGAGGGGAGCGGGCGGCGTCCAGCTGAGGCGGACTTCCCTCGGCGACAGCACCGAGACCACGGCATCTTCCACGATGCGCGGCTGGGTGCGGACCTTGATGCTGTCGGCCAGGGCGCGGCCCTTGCTGTCCACCGCCTGCACCATGTAGTAGTACACCGTCCCGGGCTTCAGGCCGGAATCATGGAAGAGGTGCGGCGCGGCCAGGCCGACCGACCCGACCGGGCGGAGATCGACCAGCCACGGCTTCTCCCCTTCGCCGCGGTAGATTACGAAGCCGCTCACTTCGGACGGCGGTTTCTCATAGCGCCAGGCCACGGTCGCCTTGCCGTCGGGCCTGGTGGTCACGCGGACATCGGCGGGCGGCGGCACGGGCTCGCTCTTCGGCTCGGCATAGCGGTAGGTCCAGATCTGCTGCTCACGCTCCACCCCCGGGACGCGCTCCGTTGGGTTGATGTAGTTCTCCATCAGCAGGACATTCTGATCGGGCACCGCCACCATCACGCGCCGCCGATTCCCCCTGCCGTCCGGCTCGCGGGGCGGCTTCATCCGCGTCCAGGTGTTCCGGTCGGCGTCGTAGGCCCAGGTCTCCAGGTGGCCCTGGACGATCTCGTCTTTCTCGGCCCGGTCGATCACCCGGACCACGGCCACGATTACCCGGTTGAGACTGTCATAAGCCAGCACGGCGTCGTTGCGGTCGGTCGGCGGCTGCACGGCCGGCTTCAGGTCGCGCCATTCGTTCTTGCGGAGGTCGTAGGCCCAGGTGTGCGGGTCATCGATGAACTGGGCGCCGAAAAGGATGTGCTGTTTGCGGGCGGCGTCATAGGCCATGTTGCCGCCGCTGCGGAAGGCCGGCTGTAGCTTGGGGTTCATCCGTGTCCAGGTGTTGGTGTACGGATCGTAGACGACAGTCCCTTCATTGATTCCTTCACCGCCGAAGATGACGACCACCTGATGCTCGCCGTCCCAGGCGGCGCAGCGGAGCGGCCCCGTGCGCACACTCGGCAGCGGCCGCAGGTCGCGCCAGGTGTTCTTGGCCAGATCGTAGCTCCAGACCGCGGAGTTGTTCAGGTAAATTTCGCGGAACCACTGCCAGCCATGATTTCCACTGAACGCCGCAAAGCGGAGGAAGCGGCCACCGACCGGGTCGAAGACGTTCTGCTGGGCGCAACAGACACCCGGCGGCGAGGTGTTGGGCTCCTTCAGTTCCCATCGGGCGGTGGCCGGATCGAAGACCCAGGTCTCGGCGTTTTGCTCGCCGCCACCTCCCTGATTGTGGCCGCCCCAGCGGATCACCCGCCGGGCCAGAGGATCATAGGCCAACGAGGTCTCGTAACCCATCCCCGGCGAGACCGGCCCGCCCGGCAGCGGGCTCCGCTTGACCCAGGTGTTCGGCTCCTGGGCCAAGCGGGCCGGCCCCTCCCTGGCCGGCGCCGGTGGGGCCAGCCAGCGCGGCAGAGCGATAGTTCCGATAAAGGTCAGTGCCAGCAGGGTGATTGTGTACCTCGCCTTCATGATTGGCACCGCTCCTTTCGTCCGATGGAAATCATGGTCACGGCGACCACGCGGGTCGGGAGGGTAGGTTTGGTCAAGGAGGGCACCCGGGGAGGGCGGACCTCATGCATGATAGTCGTGCAGCGATGGGGCGCCCAGCGTGAAGACCGGAATGACAGGGTGATTGTAAATGTGTCAAAGGACGGGAGCAGGCCAACGCCGTGACTGGGAGCGCTCGCCGAATTCGCCCGAATTGGGGTGGGGTGTTCCCTGACTTCTGCGTTCGGGCGTGATGCTCCCTGACTTCTGGCGAATTCGGCCCCCGGAAGGCCTTCCGGGCAGACACGCCTGCTCTCTTCCTCTCGGTCTGCTCTCCCTCATTTCTTCTGGGACTCCGCCAGGCGGTTATACTTCCGCAGCACTTCCCGCAGCCGATCGTGCGGCAGGGCGACTACCCGGTGTCCATCCCGGCCGGTCATCGTCTCGGCGGCCAACAGTGCGTTGATGATCGCCTCCTCCGTTGCCTGCACAACAGCGTCAAACAGCGGGTTCATGCGGTCGTTGGCAAGCATGGTCAGTTGCGCGACGGCTTCCTTGGCAGCTCCGGGATTGGCCGTGGAGAATGCCACAAAGATATCGCCCGAGCCGTTGCCGGAGACGCTTCCCACCCGGGCCAGCCCCAGCGACACACGCCGGGCCAACCGCTTCAGCTGGTGCGGCAAGAGCGGGGCGTCGGTGGCGACCACCACGATGATCGAGCCGCTCTCCTTGGGACGGAAGGCCCCTTCGGTGATCTCTCGCCCCACGGGCACGCCAGCAATCGTCAACTGATGGCGCAGGCCGAAGTTCGCCTGGACCAGTACCCCTAGCGTGTAGCCCCCCTGCTTGTCAGGAAGTTTGCGCGAGGCGGTGCCGATACCCCCCTTGAACTCGAAGCAGATCATGCCGGTGCCGCCGCCGACGTTCCCTTCCGCTACCGGGCCCCCTTTGGCGCCGTCCAGCGCCTCGAAGACGTGCTTGTCCTTGACGTGGAAGCCGTTGGTGTCATTCAGCCAGCCATCCCACGTTTCGGCAACGACCGGCAACAACCACGGCTGCTGCGACCGGCCACGTTTGATGAACCAGGCGGCGGTCGCGTCGCGGACGGTGCCGACACTGTGAGTGTTGGTCAACATGATCGGCCCCTCAAGGAAGCCCGACTCCTCGATCCAGGTAGTGCCGGTCATCTCGCCGTTACCGTTGAGCGAGAACCAGCCGGCGAACACCGGGTCAGCAGCGTCCTTGCCGCGCGGCAGCACGGCCGTCACGCCGGTGCGTACCGGGCCGACCCCCACCTGGAGTTTCCCTTCGCCCGAGATGAGGGTGACGTGGCCGACCTCAACCCCTTTGACATCGGTAATGGCGTTGAGCGGTCCTGGGGTGCCGTCGAGCGGGATGCCCAGGTCGCGGGCGCGGGGCTTCGCCGCCGCCAGGGATGCGAGCAGCAGAAACACGCCGAATCCAGCCGTCCAGCGGACGAGATCATAATCGGTCATCGGATTCCTCCTCCACGTGGCACCAGGCAAGCCGCCAGCAGTTGGTCAGGGGGGAAGTTTCATCGCTGATAGAGACACGCCGACCAAGGTCATCCCCAATCCCGTCTCATTGCCTCATGCCTGGTCAAACGACCTCGTTAGCGATGATCATCATACAGGGCGGGCGGCCGGGGCGTCGTGGCCTCGGCTGTCAGCCGGTGCCACGCTCCGCCCCGGCCACCTACGGCCCGGAGAGAGCACACGGGATGCAGTCACGCCCCTTGGCGCCGTCTCACGTGGCAGTGCCCGGGGTCATGAGGGCCGCGGCCCGCTTCGCCAGCTCCTCGGGCGGCACGTCTTCCTTGTGCGTGGCCAGGCCCCAGGCATGCCCGAAGGGGTCACGCAGCTCGCAGAAGCGATCGCCGTAGAACATGTCGGTGGGCGGCCGGATCACGGTCGCACCGGCAGCCACCGCGCGCTCGAAGACCTTGTCCACGTCCTCGACATAGACGTAAAGGTGGACCGGCGTACCCCCCAGGCTCGCAGGCGAACGGCCGTTCGAACACTCCTCGCTGAGCATCAGCATCGAATTGCCGATCCGGACCTCGGCGTGCCAGATGCTCTGGCCATCCGGCGAAGCGAGGCGATAGACCTCCTCGGCGCCGAAGGCTCGCTTGTAAAAGTCGATGGCCTGGGCCGCGCCGCGCACGATCAGGTACGGCGTGATGGTGTGGTAACCGGAGGGAATGGGATTGACCTGCTTTGACATCGCTTCTCCTTTCAAGGTTGAGGGGAAAGTTGTCGCCTCACTTCGCTTCAGGGATTTATCGGTCCGCAAGGAGGGTGAAGATTAGTCAAGGTGTGAACGTCTGTCAAGCAAAGCAGGCCAATCCCACCCGCGAGGCGCGGGTGTAGCCGGTTGCTCTGGTGGTGACGGGGAGAATTGGGTTAAAGAAGAGCAAATGGACCCTGTCTTCCGCGAACCAGGATGCGCTAAGCACGAGAGTGACGATCGAATTCGATGCCCGGCCTGAGAACGGCATGCCCCGGGCTTGGGCCTGGTTCGAAGAAAGAAAACCTGGGTACACCCACGAGAAGCTGGGCCGTTCTGCTGGCCAACCGTGGCCGCACTCACCCGAGTTCGGGAGGCGGGAGGCAGTCCCAAGGCCTATCAATTCGAGCTTGATACAGGCGGCCATAATCCCATGTTGGTCATAGGGAAATCCCAGACGCTCGAACGTTGTCGCCCGCGGCACAGCAGGCGCGGCGGCTGGCCGTCGGGGGAACGGTGACTGCGGGAGGAATGCCTGCGGATCGAGACCGAGGCCAAGGCCGAAGGGACCACGATCCACAGGCAGGACGAGATCGGCGTGTGCAGCCACTGCCCAACCGGCCGGGGCTACGCTTCACGTCGCGGGGATGACGAAAGCTCTGTCGCCGCCAGCTCCGGTGGGTGATCTGATGTTAGAGTTTTGGCGGAGTACCGGCCCCGAACACCAGCACATCTCCTCCAGGCGGACCTGGTCCAACACGCTGCGGGCTACGTCAATTTCACCACCGGGAAGTCTTTATGCGTGAGCCGGCCGGTTTTCAGGTCGCGGGCGGTGATCAACAATCGCTTGTTCCCATCGATATGAAACTCCACCTCGAAGCGTGTCTCGCCGGCTCGGGCCGGTGGATTGGCGGGTAGGAAAGTGGGGTTGTCCTCG
>DATLYH010000141.1:0-3306 GCA_035575035.1 Gemmataceae bacterium | reverse complement strand
CATAACACAGATCGGGCTCTCCTGGACAAAACGCTCAAAGACCTCGCCGAACAACATCCGTATCACCTCCCTGATGGAAAGCTACTGTCCACCAGGGGAATGACTTACAGAAACCGCAGAACACCTTCAAAGGGCTGGCCGTGAAAACTTACGTGACCGGTCTTGCAGGACTACTGTTCCTGTCACTCCTGGCCCGTGGTTTGCAGACCCAGGGGGCGCCGGCCCAGGCCGCACCGCCAGCCCCGGTCCTGAACGTCCCCCGGGAGCACCCGCGCATCTTCTTCACCAAGAATGATCTCGCCGAATTCAAGAAGTGGATGAACGGCAAGCCGGTGACGGCGGGCGCCAGCGGCCGGGCAGCCATCCGCGGGCATGGCTTCAATTACGTGGTGCTGGGGGACAAGGAGTCGGCCGAGCGGGCCATCCAGGCGGCGCTGTCGCTGTGCCGGCCGGGACTGGGCAGCACCGTCAACAGCCACTTTGAGGACATCTTTGACATTGCTATCTGCTATGACTGGTGCCATGCCGCGCTAAGTCCGGAGGCCAAGACCCGGCTGGCCACCACCCTGGCGGAGGCGATGGACAAGTACGATTACACCACCCGGATGCGCCGCGGGCCCGGGCACAACATGACGACGGAGAACGCGCTCGGCGCCCTGGCCGCCGGCCTGGCCCTTTACGGCGAACACCCCAACGCCGCGAAATGGATCCGCGAAGCCTGCAAGGCCGTCCTCGACGAGGCGATGAACGGCTATCTCGACAAGCTCTGCCCCGACGGCGGCGACTTCGAGGGGACGCAATACCACGGCGCCCGCTACCAGGGGGAGGCGATCTTTGCCTGGCTGCTCCTCAAGGGGGCCGGCATCAATGTTTTCACGCCGCAGTATCCGCACCTGATGAACGGCGTCAACTGGTGGATTTACATCCTTGAACCTCATCTCAACTACCAGCACCTGCAATATGGTGATACCAACCATCGCGGGATCATGGCCCGTAATGTTCTCTCCGCCCTGTGTCTGGCCTGCGGTGCTGACGATCCGTATGCCGCCTGGTACGCATCCAAGGGGCCGATCGCCGGCTGGGAGGCGGTAGTCTTTCGGCCCAAGCAGATCAAGGCGCCGAGCGAAGGGCTCCCGCCGTACAAGTTCTTTCGCATGGGGATGGCGGTCATCCGGAGCGGCTGGGACATCGGACCAGGCTCACGCGACACGCTCTTCACCTTCATCTGCCGGGATTACATGCTCGGCTGGCACTGTCACCAGGACGCCAACCACTTCACCCTGTCGCGCCGCGGCGAGTTGGCCATCGACTCCGGCGTCTACCGCGGCAACAGCCCGCACATGTACGACTATGCCCGCCGGACCATCGCCCACAACTCGATGCTGATCTACGATCCCGCGGAACCATTACCTCCTCATGTCCGCACCCGGGACGGCGGCCAAGTCTGCCATCATGATCCCCAGGGAGCATGGATGAAGCGGACCGGCCTGACCGAGATCGCCTGGCGGACCTACGACACCGCCGACTTCAAGACCTTCGGCGTCGGCGACACCTACTACTACCTGTGCGGCGACGCCACCCGAGCCTACAACCTCAAAGATTTCAAAAAGTGTGAGTGGTTCACCCGTGAGATTATCTATATCAAGGAGATCGATCCGCCGGTCATTGTCATCTTTGACCGGGTGGTTGCGACCAAGCCCACGTCGAAGAAGACCTGGCTGCTGCACACCCACGAGGAACCCCGGATCAGCGGTATGACCGTCATCGTACGCGAACAGGAGGGCCAGCTCACGGTGCAATCGCTGCTGCCTGCCAACCCGCAGATCCGTGTCGTGGGAGGTCCCGGGAAAGAGTACTGGGTGGATGACCCAGGGATCAATGTGGAGGCGAGCGTCTACGGCCGGTGGCGCCTGGAGGTCTCCCCCAGCACAGAACAGGCCAGCGACCTGTTCCTGACGGTGCTTTATCCGTGCGACCCTGGCTCGGCTCCCCCGGCTTCCCGGGTCATCGCGCGGGGCGGCCGCACCGGCTGCGAGGTCGCGGTTGCCGGCAAGAAGTACGAGATCCTGTTCAACACCAAGGGGGATAACGGCGGCACGTTCAACGGCCAGCCGTTCGCCACGACCGACCCGAACGCAGCCCGGGCGACACCGGCCGGCAGCAAGCTGATCCCACCGTGACAGAAGCACTCGCCCGGAGAACACAGTTACTTCTCTTCCTGCGGATTCGTGGAGGCGTCCTTTTGTGGTGCTCCTTCCTCCGAAGGGGAGAGGGGCCGGGCGTGGTCGGCATACCAGCGGATCTGCCGGGCCAGACCGAAGAGCAGGTCCACCTCCATCGCCGTCGGTCGGGCCCGACCGATGAGGTGCCGCAGCGCGTGCATCAGCGGGCCGGCAGCGGGACCGTAGAGAAAGTGAATTTTCTCCAGCGCCACCCGGAGATGCTCGAACATGCGCTCCTGGTCGGCGAACGGGGCTGGCCGAGATGCCCCTTCACCTCTCTCCCTCGCGGCGGGGAGGAGGGATGCGGAGGGCTGCTTCAACCAGAGGCGGCGCAGCTCGTATAGGCAAATGGCCGCCGCCTGGGCCAGGTTAAGCACCGGGTAATCCGGGTCGGCGGGGATGTGGATCAGGAAGTGGCAACGCGACACCTCGGCATTGGTCAGGCCGCTCGGCTCCGGACCAAAGACCAGGGCGACCGGCCCGGCCGCCAGGCTCGCCACCAGGTGCGGCATAATCTCTTCGGGGGTGCCGACCGACTGGCGGCGAAACGGGCCGCCGATACGGGCCGAGGTGCCGGCAACCAGGACGCAATCGGCGACCGCCTCGCCGAAGTCGGCCACGACCCGCGCCTGCTCGAGGATCGATTCGCCGTGCGTCGCCAGCCGGCGGGCCTGCGGGTCGGCAGGGTCGGCCTCGGGGGCGACCAGGACCAGCTGGCCGAGCCCCAGGTTGCGCATGACGCGGGCGATCGCCCCGATGTTGGCGGCGATCCGCGGCCGGACCAGCACGACGCGGCAACGATGGAGAGACATGCGTGGAGAGTGATGGGTGGGGAGTGGGGCATGGGGCCGCTTGCTGCACCCCTCACCCCCTTTGCGTCTGTTCGACGGCTATCTCCTTGAGGCGCTGAAGGTTGACCTTGCCGCTGCCCAACAGCGGCAACTCGGGCACCTGGACGAAGTCGTTCGCTGCCGGCACCCACAGGTTAGGCAGTCCCCGGCCGCTCAGCTCGCGGCAGAGGTAGTGCGGGTCCCGGCCGCCGTCGAAGGGGACATGCAGCACCACCAGCCGCTCGCCGCGCGCC
>DATLYH010000140.1:0-5510 GCA_035575035.1 Gemmataceae bacterium | reverse complement strand
GACGAGCCGCTCCAGCCGGTTCTTGAGCACGTAGTCGGTTGCGCCGCTCTTGAGGGTCTCAATTGCCACCTCCTCGCCCATCCGGCCGGAGACAAAGAGGAACGGCACGTCGGGGCAGACCTCGTGGGCCATCTTCAGGGCGCTGATACCGTCGAAGGCGGGAAGGGAATAGTCGGCCAGGATCAGGTCCGGGCAGTCCTGTTGGAGCGCCTGGCGGAATTCGTCCCGTGTCTGCACGCGGCGCACGTCGCAATCGAGGCCCCCCTCCCTCAGGTGGACCAGGATCAGTTCTGCGTCCAGGGCGCTGTCTTCGAGTAAAAGAAGGCGCAGCTTGCTCACACCCACTTCCGCCTTTCATCGGGCGCCGCTGGGCCGCCGCTTGCAGCTTAGCGCCAAGCCGCAGGCGGCAAGGATCCCGCCTTACCCGGTCCGGCCGATCGAGCCGGGCGGCGGCTCGTTGATGACCGCCCAGAACAGGCCCAGTTTGTTCAACGCCTGCACGAAGCCGTTGAAATCCACCGGCTTGACCACGTAGGCGTTCACCCCCAGATTGTAACTGGCAATCAGGTCCTGCTCTTCCCGTGAGGAGGTCAGCATCACCACCGGCACGGTCTTCAGGACCGGATCGGACTTCAGCTGGCGAAGTACTTCCATGCCGTCCACCCGGGGAAGCTTGAGGTCGAGCAGCACCACGGCAGGGTTGCCCTGGGCTCGCATTTTGAAGATGCCCCGGCGGTAGAGGTAGTCGAGCGCCTCGACACCATCGCGCACCACCACGACCTCATTGGCCAGGTGGTTCTCGTCCAGGGCGGCCAGCGTCAGCTCAATGTCGTGAGGGTTGTCTTCCACCAGGAGGATGCGCTTCAGTTCCGCCATCATTGCTCCTCCGGTTGGTGCCGCGGCAGAGAGAAATAAAATGTTGCCCCGCCATCCACTACTCCCTCGGCCCAGGTCCGGCCGCCGTGGCGGTGGACAATGCGACGGACATTGGCCAGGCCGATACCGGTCCCTTCGAAGTCCTCGGCGGCGTGCAGCCGCTGGAAGACGCCGAAGAGCTTGTCCGCGTACTGTGTCTCGAAGCCGACGCCGTTGTCGCGCACCCAGAAGACCACTTCGCCGTCCTCCTCCCGGCTGCCGATCTCGATTCGGGCCTGGGCCCGCGGCCGGGTGTACTTGACGGCGTTGGACAGGAGATTGCGCAGGACCAATCGCAGCATCGCTGGATCGCCCCGCACCTTGGGCAGGGGAGCCACCTGCCAGTCGATGACCCGCCCCTGGGTTTCGGGTTCGAGGTCGCGGCGGACCTCATCCACCAACAGGTTCATGTCGAGGACCGTCTGCCGCAGCTCCACCCGACCCATCCGTGAGAAGGACAGCAGTTCGTCCACCAGGTTGCCCGCGTGGCGGGCGGCGTCCTGGATGATCTGCAAGTAGCGCCGGCTGTTTTCGTCCAGCTGCGCCGCAGCGCTCTTGCGGAGGAGATCGACGAAGCCGCTGATATGCCGCAGCGGGGCGCGAAGGTCGTGTGAGACCGAGTAAGAGAACGACTCCAACTCGCGGTTGGCCTCCTCCAGCTGGGCGGTGCGCTCGCGGACCCGGCGCTCCAGGGTCTCGTTGAGCCGGCGGATCTCCTCCTCCGCTTGCTTGCGCTCGGTGATGTCCATGCAAACGCCGGCCATGCGCAGCGGTCGGCCGGCCTCGTCGCGAAAAAGTTTGCCCCGCGCCTCGAACCAGCGGACCCGGCCGTCGGGGCCGACCGAGCGGTACTCGATGCGGTAGTCCTCGCCCGCCTCCAGCACCTGCCGGATGGAGGCCAGGACATACGCACGGTCGTCGGGGTGGATCTGTTCCTGGAAGGCCTCGAAGGTTCCCGGGAAGATCCCGGGGGCCAACCCGTGGGCTGCCTCCAGACTGGGAGACCAGGCGACCTTGTTGGTCCGGACGTCCCAGTCCCAGGTACCCATGCGGCCGGCCTCCAGGGCCAGCTGCAATCGCGACTCACTCTGGCGCAGCGCTGCCTGGAGCCACCCTTCGCTACCCACGGCGTGGTCGTCCAAGGCTCTTCCCTCGCTTCCACCTGCGCGAAACCGGGCCGACAGTTTATCGAGCGCATTTTACCCCGAGCGCGTCGCCGGTAGAAGGTTCCGAGAAGAGAGGAGACAATTCGCAGGCCAGGACCTCATGCTCAGCCGTCCGCTCACCGGCGCCCCCGCGCTCACGCTCGGGGCTCGGAGGGATGTACCGGCGCCCCCGCGCTCACGCTCGGGGCTCGGAGGGATGTACCGGACCAAGCGCGATGAAGTTTTTCAACAGTTTCGGCCCCTCAAGGGTGAGGAAGCTCTCGGGGTGGAACTGCACGCCGTGCAGCGGCCAGTGGCGGTGCCGCACCCCCATGATCTCGCCCTCGTCGGTCCAGGCGGAGATGACGAAGTCGGGGTGCTGGAATGTCTCCCGCCGGATGACCAGGCTATGGTAGCGGGTCGCTTCGAAGGGGTTGGCCAGGCCGCGGAAGACGCCTTGGCCGTCGTGATGGATCAACGAGGTCTTGCCATGCATGATGCGGTAGTTGCGCACCACCTCGCCACCGAAGACATGGCCGATGCACTGATGCCCTAAGCAGACGCCCAGGATCGGCACCGTTGGGGCGAAGCGCCGGATGACCTCGTTGGAAACGCCCGCCTCGCGCGGCGTGCACGGGCCCGGCGAGATGATGATGTGCGTCGGCCGCAATGCCGCCACCTGGTCGGGCGTTATCTGGTCGTTGCGGAAGACCCGCACGTCCAGATTGGCGTCCATCTCCCCCAGCCGCTGCACCAGGTTGTAGGTGAAGGAGTCATAGTTGTCGATGAGGAGGATCATGCCACGGCCAAGCTAGCTTTGCCTTTCCGGGAACGGCTGGGCGCTGTTGATCTTGGGATCATACTTGCCCTTGGCCGTCTCTGGGTCGAGCTTGCGTAGGTACTCCGGGGAAATATCATACCAGCCGCCATCCTGGAAATCGACCAGGGCCTTGTTATTCCAGTTGACCGTGACCACCCGTCCGACGATCCCCTTGAAGCGCTGGAGTTCGGGCCGTTCCGGGTCCACCTCGACGAACTGATCGGTCCACTCGCGGCGCAGGGCCTCGTTGATCTCCTCGGGGGATTGCCGGCGAGTCGGTTCCGTTGCTGCCATGATCGGGACCTCTTCCCCACAAGAAGGCGGGCGACCGTTCCGAACACGGCCCCGCCGCGCCCGTTTCAACGGGGCCACCCGTGTCTTATCGCTGCCACGACAAACGGCCAGCCCTGTTCGCTGCTTACGGCTTAGCGCCCGGGCGGCGTCCGGGGCAGCAGGCACACCCCTTCGAGGAGTGATTCGGGCGGCTCCTTCCCCGCCTGGTCCTGCTCCCAGACATCGACCCAGGTTTCCCAGAGGACCAGTACCCGGTCGAACCGGAGCGGCTCGGCCGGCAATGCGGGCAGCGCCGCGGCCGTGGGACCGGACATGATCCGCGGCTCCATCCGCGGGCCGGCGTCCAGGTCGTAGACCGCCTCGACCGTGCCGCTGGGGCCAGCCCAGACCACCAATCCCTCGTCGGCGACATCGTAGACAACCTGGCCCGGCCCGAGGCAGGCCTCGATCTGCTCGCGGACCAGATCAACACCGGCGAACTTGTACAGACCAGCCAGGGCAGCCCGCAGCACCTGCCGCCGCTCACCGGAGAGCTCGCCTAGCCAGCCGGGCGCCGCCACCCCCGCCAGCAGCCAGCCCGACTGCTCCTCGATGGTGATCACTAGGCCCGGTGCGGCCGGTGCCGGACCGCCCAGCTCGACACGAACGCGGTTGGAGGCCAAGGCGACTCCCCTCACCTCAATCGGCCGTCCACCCCAGGTCTTGCTCCGCTCCAGGATCGCCAGGAAGTCGCGCTCGACGAAATGGCGGACCAGCCCCTCCAGTTCGTGCAGGGCGTCGCGGTACTTGCGCGGGGCCTTGCGCTGGCCGGTGCGCAGGGCTCGGCGCTCAGCGCGGCGGAGCCGGGCGTAGAGCTTGGGCAGCGTCCCCGAGTGGAAACCCGGCCGGAGGAGGCGGGCCATCGTCTCGCCGTGGTGCCCGATGACGACCGGCTCAAGCGCGGCCGGCCGATTGGCCCGGTACAGCCGCCAGTTCTCCTTTAGCTCCCAGACCAGGAAGCCGAAGATCCCCGGGATGGCACCGATAATCAACGTCGCGGCCGTGTAGGCGAGTTCTTTGTCCATCTGTGCGGCCAGAACACTCCCCAGAGCAGGGATGAGCGGCAGCAGCAGTTTGTGCGAAACGGTGACGACCGGGAAGTGCTTGATCGGGTTGACCTGCGGCTCGATCAGGAGGTTGACCACGATACGGACGACATAAGTCACCGCACCCCAGAACGGTCCTAAAACTGCCTTCGCCATCAGTGACAGCCGACTGTCACCGGCCCGGAAACGCAGCCATTCATCGACCGCATAAAGGAGGCGGTCCACCCCTTCGAGCAGCCACTTGAAGAAGTCCATCACCAGCCGGAACAGCCCCGGCAGGATGTCGGCCCGGACGCGCTGCCAGGTCGTCACCAGTCCGTCGATGCAGGCCTCCTCCAGGTCGCGGCCGACGCGCGAGTTGAGGACCAGGTTGGCGGCCACAAAGGCCATGAACCCGCCTTCGGCCGGCGGGACCACGGCGGTCTCGCGGGTCCGCAGAAACAGCCCGACCGGCACGGCGAACGCCAGCGGCTTGAACAGGTAGTGGTAGCTGAACCGCAGGGCCCGGCTTCGGAGCACCCGCTGGACCAGCGGCAGCTCCAGCAGGTATGCCGGCAGATCGACCAGGACTGCCCGTGCGCCGCGATAGACCTGCTTCAGCCCCCGGCCGACGGCGGCGCGGAAGCGCGGCACGTGCAGCAGCAGAAACAGGAAGACACCCAGCAGGCCAATCGTGACCGGTGACATCAGCAACTTGACATGGATGGTCGGGAGCGACGCATCCAGGAACTGGAGTCCCTTACTGATCTCCTCGATCAGGTAATAAAGCCCCAGGGAGATGATGGCGGCGCCGCCGAAAGGCAAGGCGAGGTAGCGGGTCAGGAACCGCCCGGGGGGCGTACCAAAGGCCAGCGAGCTGAGGCGCTGCAGTTCGCGCAGATAGACCTCACCCCGCCGGTAAATGCCGTCGAGTTGCTCGGCGAGGCGGGCGTTGGCCCGCAGCAGCCGGTCGCCCCGGAGGAACTCGCCCGGCCCGGCCAGGTCGGGCAGCTTCAGCTGGTTGCGCGAGACGGCATCGCGCAGCTGGCCCATGTTCAGGTAACCCCTCTCCGCCACCTGGTCGAGCAACTCCTCGGTCAACTTGTGCAGCGCGACCTGCTCGGCGACGTTTTGAGGGGCCAGGCCGACCTGCCGCAGTGTCTCGGCTACCAGGGGCCGGAGCTGCTCGCGCAGCCGATGCTCGGCCCGATGGACGGCTTCGGTCAGCAGTCCGGCCAGCTGGGTGCGGTCGGCCTCGGAGAGGCGGGCCCC
>DATLYH010000139.1:0-6715 GCA_035575035.1 Gemmataceae bacterium | reverse complement strand
AGGGCACCGCCAATGGCCTGACAGCAGCGGTTGAGGGGGGTCAGGATGTCGGCCGGTGTCCCGTTCACCCTACACCTCCTTCCGGTGTTTCAGCGCAGCGCTTATCTATCCATGCGCCGGGAGCCGGATGACGTCCAGGCCGGCGGAGTCTACCAAGGGCGCGTTGGGGACGGTCGGCCTCCTGCAATGGAATGAAAAAGGATTGTCCCGGCAGAAGTGTAGCAAGCCGAATGCCGGCCAGGCCGAAAAGGGTGAGCCGTGATTGGAGACGGCAGGCGCAGCAGCGGCTCAGGCGATTGCCGCACAGAGCCGCCGCGACGGTTGATCCTGCCGGGCTCCGGCCAACTCCACCACCAGGTTGTGGTACTCTCGCAGGGAGGGATCGCTGGCGGCGCTGATGTACGTGATCGGAGTGCGGGAGAGCACCTCGTAGAGATGATGTGCCTGCTCCGCGTCCAGGGAGCTGGTTGGCTCGTCAAGGAAGGCGAACCGCGGGTTACTGAGCAGCAGCCGGGCAAAGGCCAGCCGCTGCTGCTCGCCGAGCGACAGAGTGTGGGGCCAGTCACGCTCGGCGTCAAGCCCGCCCACGCGCTCCAGGACCGGCTCGAACCCGACGAGATGGAGGACTGCCAGGATTTGTTCGTCGGTCAGACCGTTGGCCCGGGTGGCGTACAGGAGTTGGTCCCGGAGGGTCCCGGGCCTGAGGTACGGCTGCTGCGGCAGGAACATGATCTGGCCCAACGGCGGGCGAATAACGCGCCCCTGCCCGGCGGTCCACAGCCCGGCGGCGGCCCGCAGCACCGACGTCCGCCCCGAGCCGCCCGGCCCCAGGATGAGGAGACGTTGCCCGTCGGCGATCTCCACCGAAAGGTCCTGGACCAGTAGCCGGCCGTCTCGCGGCGTCACCAGCGTTAGCCCCTCGAAGGCCAGCCGCGTGTCGTCCTCCACCATCTCGATCGGTGATTTCTTCCCGGCCGCCGCCTCTTCCTCGAGCACCTCGCAGAAGGAGCCGAGCCGCTCGACCACCGCCCCGAACGTGGAGATGCGCTGGAATTCCTTGACGATCAGCGCGAACGCCCCCATGACCAGCAGGAAGGCCCCCTGCGCTTGTGTCACCGCCCCGAAGGGGACCTCGCCCCGCATGTACAAGGGGGCCACGATCAGCAGCGGGATCAACTGGATCAGGTAGTCGAAGCCGATGGTGAAGAAGCTGATGTTGCGGCTTAGGCCGATGATCCCCTTCATGTTCTCGACCACCGCCGCCAATCGCCGCCGCAACCGACGGTTCTCATCCGCCTCCCCGCCGAGCAGGGCGATCGGCTCGGCATGCACCCGGGTCTGGATGAGGTCGTAGCGGAGGTCTGCCTCCTTCCGGAACTGTTGAACATCCAGCTTTACCAGCCGCCGCCCCAAAATGATGGTGGTGCATGTCCCCAGTGTCGCGTAGCCGACGGCGGCCAGGAAGAGCCAGGGGGTGATCGACCAGAGAACGCCGCAGAAGGAGACGAGGGTAATGGTCGAGTTGGTGATGATGAGCAGCAGGGCGAGGGCGTGTTCGGTGAAGGTCCGGACGTCCTCGGTGATCCGCTGATCGGGGTTATCGACGTCGGCCCGGGCTTGCATGCGGTAGTAGGCCCGACTCGACAGGTAGCGGTCGATCAGGTGCCGGGTGAGCCACTCGCGCCAGCGGAGCCGCAGCCGCTCCTCGGTGAACGCCTTGAAGACGGCCACGATGGTCAGCCCCGCGAACACCCCGGCCCACAGCAGCGCCAGGAAGACCGACCGACTCGCCTCTCCCTCGACAACCGCCGACATGAAGTCGCGGTTCATGTAGTTGCTCAGGACGTTCAGGCCGTTGAGGCAGAAGATGAAGACCAGGATCAGGGCAAGCAGACCGATCGCTTGCCACCGCAGCTCGGACCGGAAGAAAGGCCGGGCGATGATGACGAACCGTGACCAGAGATGTCCGCGGGTTGAAGGCATCGCCCCTCCTTTCGAGAAGCGTCCCTGGATGATTGCCTTGGGGCGACGGCGGGCCCACTCCTTTGTGGCCGGCCGGAACTTCCGCGCCATTGGTGGCGAACAGGGCAAGCGGTAGCTTGCCGTCGGGAGCGACGCCGCGGGGCGCCGCAGGTAAGGCCTCGGTGGTAGTGAGAATTCGAACGGCAGAGGTGCAGGTCGGAAGGCCTACCCCAATTCTCTTGTCCCGAGATGATTTAAGTTTAGCTGACCAGGCGGCGCTTCGCAAGCGCTTTCGCGCTGGGCGGGTCGCGGGAGTGCGGTCCGAACGGCACTGGACAGGAACGCGCCCAAGGTTTAAAGTAGGGTAGCTAAATGATAAGGGAGTGACAGTTTGATATACGGCCCCATTCCTTCTGGGAGGTTTGTTTGACGACTGCATTGCTTGCGGAAGCCGCCCCGGGCTTCCAATCCTTATCCCTCTCTCCATCCATCCTGGCTGCCCTTGAACGCGCCTCGTACTTCCAACCGACCCCGATTCAGGCCGCTCTGATCCCCGAGGCCCTCGCCGGCCGCGATGTCATCGGCCAGGCCCAGACCGGGACCGGCAAGACCGCCGCATTCCTATTGCCGTTCCTGAACAGCTGGCGCGATCGGAACGAGCCTGGCCCACAGGCCCTGGTGCTGGCGCCGACGCGGGAGCTGGTCGTCCAGGTCAGCGAGGAGGCCCGCAAGCTGGCGCCCAGCCGCCACTGCCGGGCCATCCCCATTTACGGCGGCCAGCGCTTCCGGCAGCAACTGACCGAGATGAAGAAAGGCTTCGCCCTTGCCGTCGGCACCCCCGGCCGGGTCCTTGACCACCTGGCGCGCGGCACGCTCCGGCTGGAACGGGTCCGCTATGTCGTGCTCGACGAGGCCGACCGGATGCTGGACATCGGCTTCCGCCCCGACATCGAAAAGATCCTTCGCCGCTGTCCGCCGCAGCGGCAGACGCTGCTGCTGTCGGCCACGCTGCCGCCGCCGGTGCTGCGCTTGGCCCGCCGCTACATGGTTGATCCCGTCCACATCAACCTGTCGCCGGCCAAGCTGACGGTCGAGAACATCCGGCAGTCGTACATCACCGTGGACGAGGAGCGTAAGTTCGACCTGCTGCTGCGCGTCCTGGACCGCGAGAAGCCCCGGCAGTGCATCATCTTTTGCGAGCGCAAGCGCGGGGCCGACCGCCTGTACCGCCAACTCCGCAAGGTACACAAGCGGGTGGCCGCCATGCACGGCGACCTGGAACAGCCGGAGCGTAACCGGATCATGCAGGCCTTCCGCGATGGCACCATCACTTACCTGGTGGCCACCGATGTGGTCGGCCGGGGTATCGATGTGACCAACATCTCGCACATCATCAATTACGACTTGCCGCTGGACCCGGAAAATTACGTCCACCGCATCGGCCGAACCGGCCGTATGGGGGCCGACGGCGTGGCCATCGCCTTTGTGACCCCCGAGCAGGGCGAACAGCTGACCGCCATCGAAATCCTGATCAACAAACAGCTGGAGCCGGACCGGATCAAGGGGTTCGATGCCTTCACGCCCCGGGCCAAGGCGGAGGAGCCCCCGCAGCCCCGGGCGGTCGTACCGATCTTCGGCCGACGCATCCGCCGATACAGCAATCGGTTATAATCCTCTCCCCCTGCCTCCCAAGCCCACGGGATTCGCCCCGTGGGTTGTTGTTTTTGCACGCACCTCCTGGGCGGGCCCGGGCGGGGAATTTTTTCCCGGATTTTCGTGAACCTCTTTGATCCGGCGCTCGTCTTTATCCATGCGCAGGCGTACGGGTTACCCTGTTTTCCCCCACCCCCTTTACCGAAAAAAATCTCCCCCGGCGCCGCAAAACTTGACGGCGGGGAAGCGTACAATTAGTTGTACAGCGGTTGTTGAAAGTTTTGGAATTCGCCCGCTTGTGAGAGGTAACGGACCGGCTTTTCACCAACCAGCAACAAACAGGGCCGGCCGACGTGGCCCGGCCCCCCGTTGTCCTGTCTCTCTTTGATCGTCGGAGGTCTGCAATGGCCGTCATCGACCTGGAATCTGTGGTGCTGCGTGGCGTTTCCGTCGGGGGCGACGGCAAGGCCGTCGAGCTGCGCCTCGGTTCCTACCTGGCCAATCAGACCCCGATGGTCCCCTTCTCGATGCGACACCCGTCGCCTGGCTGTCGGGAGGACCAGACCGAGCCCCCGCAGCGGCCCCTCTGCCCCGCTTGGCACGGGACGGATAATGCCGCCGCGCTACGGGCCGGTCGGCCCGACGACAGCCCCGCTGGTGTCCTCGGACGTCGGAGTCCCGCGAGGAACGCGGGGCGGGCCGTCCAGTTGGGATGGCCCATCGCCGTGGGAGAGGCCCCCTGCCCCGGCTGCTCGGAACGGTCACCGTTCCGTGCAGTGGCAGATGGACAGGCCGTCCTCCCAGGGCGTCCCTTAACAACCTTTGCCGTCGTGCCTTCGAGCGGCCGCTTGTGGGCCCAGGGCAAACGGCAAAAGGCGGCCGGGCTAGAACCGGCCCGGGGGACGCCCGCGATTTCGACCAGGGGAACCGGAGACCGAGCCGGTTGATTGCCGGTCGGCGGTTCTCGATGACGGATGGGACGCGGAAAGCAGCTGAAACGATCCCCAAGGCCCGCTAACCGTCCGATCGAGAATCGGCCACCACAATCGACGCCAACGTCTCCATCAGAACCTTATTCCCAAGTCGGATAAAACGCGGATGCGTTCCTTGACCGAGGCGCCGCCGGAGGGGTCCGCCTGTTGTCGGCGGGCTGGCGGGCTGGTCAAGGTCAACGGCGTCCTTCGTTTGCTCGCCGTCGCCGTCACCGCGCTTGCCCCGGACGGGACGAGGTTGGGCTTGGTCCCAGGTGCCGGGGTGATCGCCAAGTGTGGAAGGACCGCGGCTCCTCTTTGCACGGATCCGAGACGGGGCGAGGCCTTCCGCAGCGGTGTTGCCAACTTCCTCGGCTGGATCGAGACGGGTGTCTTTGCATGTCCTGGAACGAGGTGACGAACCTAGTGGAGCGGGCCCGGGCCGGCGACCGGTCGGCCTACGGTGAGCTGGTGGAGCGCTTCCAGCCGACGGTTTACGCCGTGGCGTTGGCGCGGCTGCGCAACGCCGCCGAGGCGGAGGAACTGGCCCAGGATGTCTTCCTGCACGTGCTGAAGAAGCTGCCCCAGCTGCGCGACGTGGCGTGCTTCGCCGGCTGGCTGCGCCAGATCACGGTGCGGATGGCGATCAACCGGCTGACGCGGCGCGGCCCCTTCCAGGGGGTCGAGGCGCAGGTGCTGGAGCAGGCCGAGGCAGTCGGCGCCACGCCGGTGGATGAGATGCTCCGCGCCGAGCAGCGCCGCGAGCTGTACGACGGCCTGGAGCGGCTCAAGCCGATCGACCGGGCGACGCTGGTGGCCTTCTACCTCCGCGGTCGGTCGCTGAAGCAGATGAGCCGCGAGTTCGAGACGCCGATCGGCACGATCAAGCGGCGGCTGCACGTGGCCCGCAACCGGTTGCGCAAGCAGCTGGAGCGGAAGGCGTCGCGCGGCCGTGGCCGCCGCCGCGAGCTGGCCTGCGTCTAGGACGCGGGGCCAGGTATGAAGTCGTGAAAGCCAGGGGCCCGCTTCCTTACGGAAACGGGCCCCTCATTTTATCGAGGTTGCCAGGACGAAGGTGTATCGCATCCAGGATGGCCTGGGCCAGTCTTCTGTGCCGCTTGCAGCTTAGCACTAAGCCGCAAGCGGCGAACCCCAACCGCCCCCTTCTACCGCGGCTCCTCGCCGCGCCAGCGCGCTCGAAGCACACGCGGATGGCCGGCGCTGTCGTAAATCGTCTTGCCCAGCTCGTAGCCGGGGAACGATTCGATCCGCCGTCGGGCGCGCTCTTCCTGCGGCGAACCGATCTCCACGATCAGGTAGCCGCCCGGCCGCAGGTAGGCGCGCGCCTGCTCGACCAGCCGGTCAAAGACGGCGAAGCCGCCCGGGCCGCCGTCCAACGCCAAGTGCGGCTCGTAAGCGCGGACGCCGACTGGCAACTTGGGCAAATCCTCGTGAGCGATGTACGGCGGGTTGCTGAGCACAAAGTCGAAGCGCTCACCTTCGGGAATGGGTGCGAACAGGTCGCCTTGCAGGAAGCGGATGCGGTCGGCCACGCCGTGCTTGGCCGCGTTGCGGGCGGCGACGGCCAGCGCCTCGGGGCTGAGGTCCACAGCGGTCACCTGCGCCCCCTTGTGTTGATGGGCCACCGCCACCGCAATGGCGCCTGAGCCGGTGCCGATGTCCACGACCCGCACTTCCAGCATGGGCCGGGCCAGCCGCAGACACTCGGCCACTACCCATTCGGTGTCCGGGCGGGGGATGAGCACCGCCGGGCCAACCTCGAACTCCAACGAGTAGAACTCCTTGCGGCCAATCAGATAGGCAACCGGGCAGCCCTCGACCCGGCGGCGGATCAGTTCGCGGTACTGCCGCCGGACCTCGTCGGAGGCGACCTCGTCGAAGCGGCGTCCGTACAGGTCGGTCTTCTTGCAGCCAAGGACATGGGCGAGCAAAAGCTGCGCGTCGAGGCGCGGGAACTCCGCCCCCTTTTCGGCGAGGAATTTCTCGGTCCATTCGAGCAGCCGGCCGATGGTCCAGGGCTGTTCGGTGCTCACGGTGGTTTCCCTCTTATGCAACCGGCGAGCGGGGGGCGTGCGCCCCCCGGTGCAACCGGCGAGCGGGGGGCGTGT
>DATLYH010000138.1:0-54890 GCA_035575035.1 Gemmataceae bacterium | reverse complement strand
CTGTCCAGCGCTTCCCCTTGATTGTTGGCCGTGTCGTAAGCCCGCGCCCGCACGCGGACCAGCCCCAGCCCCCGCGCCGTCACCTGCCCCAGCCCTGAACCGTTCAACGCCACCGGCTGCCAGAAGGGTTCCGTCTCCCCCTCAAAGCGGACTTCCAGCGTCTGCCGGCTGACGCCGACGTTGTCGGTGGCCGTCACCTGGAAGTAGACCGTGCCGCCGATCGGGACCGTCGGGTAGGGCGCGATGGTCAGTTGCACCGCGGGGGGCTGGGTATCGGCCCGCACCGTGATGCTGTAGCTGTGCAGCGGGGCGGCGGCGCCATACGAGTCGCTGACCCGCAGTTGCACCGCGTACGACCCCGGCGTCACCCCCGCCGTCGGCCAGCTCACCCGCCCCAGTGGATCGATCGTCAGCCCCGCCGGGCCGCTGACCACCTCGTAGCGGAGCGGGTCGCCGTCGGGGTCGCTGGCCCGCACCGGATAAGTGTAGAGCTGGCCGACGGCCGCCTGCCGCGGTGGGCTGGAGCCACGCACCTTTCTTCACCCGGCGTACATAGATGTGGCCATCAATCTTGCCCGTAGGAGTGGATTGAGGTTGGGCAACTGAAGCATACCTGGTACCAGGCTCGGGTTGAACTCAACGGAGTCCAGATCAATCTTTTCCGCGCTTTCTATTAGTGGACTGTTCGAGAACAGCTCCACGGTTTTCTCTGGCAGATGGCACCGTGAAAGATTGAGATGAATCGTGCTGCGCGTTCCTTCCCATGCCAACAAGGCCTTCATTGCTGCCTCGTCAAACTTCAAACCAGCCAGGTTGATTCTCAGGAGCCGGAAGGGAACTGACTTCGAAAAAAGCTTTTCCAAGCCGCGGGGAGATAGATTACGATTGTATGACAAATCCAGATCGATCAACCGAGGCCAGCACTCCTCAGGGAAAAGGCGGTCCAGTGCCTCGTCTGTCAGTTGCACATTTATTAATTCCAGAACTGCAACCGTGCGCGCCAAACCCGAGCGCGCCAGACTGGAAGCACAGGAGGGGTCTATCTCGTTGGCCGACAGAATCAGTGTATGGAGCAAGGGCATTCTCGCCCCGGCCAGGCTCGTTAGCCCATCGGGAGAGGCTTGCGCGCCAGATACTTCTAGAGAACGAAGCCTGCGTAGCTCTAAATTGGCCACTGTTCGTACACCTTGATCACCAATCGGGTTATGGAGAAGAGCTAGATGCTTCCAATTCTGAACGTTCCAAGCTTTAAACGGAAGTTGCTCGAGAAGCCCTGGCACCAAGGAATCCTGGATTACGAGCGATTTCATACGGGGCAATACGAGAAGCCGGCATAGGCTCTCAACACCCGCTTGCGACTCGTGGTTAGGAAGGGTAAACTGCCGCACTCCCCAGGTGCTGTCCCCGCGCTGGCGTCGTAGGCCAGCTATCCTTAGCGTCGTGAGACTGGGCAGCTGAATGGGCTCAACGGCATCCCAACTATCACCGGCCAAGTCACAGCCGAGCAATGCCAGGTGCTCAAGCTTTTCTCGAAAGGCAGACCCCCTGAGCAAATCAATCAGGGGAGGGTGCAAGAGGCATTGCTGCAAGCTCAAGCTCTTAAGATTGACAAGAGATTCAGCGGTCAGGATGGCGCGAAGGGCGTCGGGAGAAAGGCGAAACGTGCTTAGTTTGCTGACGCGCTCGGCGAGGGATCGCTGCTCCAGGAGCGGGGGAATCAGAGAAGAGTCAGGGAAAATGATTTGGAACTCGACCGTCGGTCGGAGGCGGCTGGAACTCAAGGCCTGAAGCATCGACTGGTCCTTGAGAGGGAAGGATAAGGTTGCCAGCTCCGGCCAGTCCCCCGACGTCAGGAGTTTATTGAACAGGGGAGGAAACGAGCGATCCAACCCGAATAGCGAAAGACCCCTTAGCTGTCGGGCAACTCTGCTGGAGCAAAAGCGGGCAATAGTTCCGTCGCTCAAGTTAGTACGTACCAAACCCCTTAGGATAAGCATCCGAAGGTTCAGGAAGCGGGCCTCTTCGGACAGAAGGCCCAAAGCTGTCTCCTCCAAAGGTCCGTCCAGCAACAGTGTCGTTATGTGTCTGGTATCCACGGCGCGCAGACAATCGACGATTTCCTGCGCTGCTCCCTTGAGGTATAAGGACCGGATGTGCTTCCAACAGGATGTAGAAGCATATGCAGAGATTACAGTTGGTGCTAGCCCGACTTCCCCCCGAGGAATATCAAAATAGACGGTTCTTAAGTCGTCAGGCCAGCTAGCTAAAATCCGAGCAATTCTGTCGGCCACTTCTCTATCAAGCTCGGAATGCATCCTGTTCAGCGCAGCGCAACCTCCGGCGAAAGAAAGGGGAGAAGCCTCGTATTGCGTGAGGGTTTCGAGATAACGCATAGGTTCGTTGAGCATTGTACCCTACCTTAGAACCAGTTTCCGATTTCATACCAGAACCTCTCGACAAATACTGCCGATCGGTCTAAGTCGTCGTAGTATCTTGTGATTCCCAAGGAATAAGCCCAGGTTCGGGCAGCGTCTGTTGACTCGGTACCATAATCAATTCTCCAATTGCCTTTACCGACCAACCGATCGATGGCAAGGTTATAACCGTGGTTGGTGCAGAAGATACACATCTGACGTTCAGAAAAGGCGTCCATGCGCTGGATCTTGTAACCTTGAGCATGGAGGCCTTCGAGCCACTGGATGAGGAAGTACTCCGCGTGCCTATCGTTACCTTGACTGCGGAAGACAGGCGATTGTATGCTTTGACGGCCACCTCCGCCTGGACCTCCTTCAACCTCAACGATCGCGGCAAGCAGATTAGTTTTATAGTTGTCGGGTGGGTTACCTGCTTCGAGGGCTTGTCGTACCTGGCGAACCCGAAGGATGTTGTTGCGAGTAATGGGATTGACTGCTTGAGTTGAACCAATCTTGCACCCTGCTGAGTTATGCGCCCATACACTCCAGCCCCAGTCCGCCGCCCCCACGAAGTACGTGTGGTACTCCTCTACCTCCAGGTTGTAAACCGTCTCGAACTCGCCGGTATCCTCAATCGCTACTACCGGCACAACCTGCCCGTCATGGCCCAGCAACCGGTGGCCAATCCGCAACGCACCGGCCGGCGTCCACCCCCGGCCCAGCACCCAGAACGGGTGCTCAGCCGTCGTGCCGATTACCCGGCCGTTGACGCTCCGTTTTAGAATAGCCGCCGTCCGGGAGAATGTCTGCACCACCCGCCGAGCGACGACAGGCGCCCCTGCCCGGCCGCCAGAGCGAACGTGCCAGTGGCGGTCAGGCTGCCGGACGTCTGCGTCCTCCCGGTAGCGTAGTGGTAAACCAGGAGGTCCTGGCGATCCACCACCCACAGGTCGGTGCCCCCCGCCGGATTGAGCGTGATCCCCGAGGCGTGGCTGTTGGCCGGGTCGAGCCGCCAGCGGCCCCGCAGTGTGCCGGCGGTGTCGTAGACGAAGACCTGATCGGCCTCGGCATCGGTCACCCAGATGGTGCTGCCGTCGGTGGTCAGGTCGCTGGGATGGCTGTTGTCGGCATGCAGGGCGAACTGGCTGGTGGCCGCCACCGCGGTCAGCGCGGCCGCGCCCTTGTAACTCCTTGCGTCGGTTCACTTCCCAGGTGGCGCTTCTTTCACTTCGGGCAGCCGCCACACACACACCGACCCGTCCTCCTCGCCGCTCAGGGCGTAGCGCCCGTCTGGCGAAAGGGCCACCCGCACGAAACCGGCAGCACGATCCTCCCAGCGCTTCAGCTCCTGGCCCGTCTCGAGGTCCAACAGATGCATCTTCCTGATCCCGCCCAGGAGCATGCGGCGGCCGTCCGGGGAGAGGGCGACGTGGTAGGCGTCGAACTTCCCCTGCCCCAGGGTCCGCAGGCACTGGCCAGTTTGTACGTCCCAGACGCGCACCGCGTCGAAGCCCCCGGAAATGATGGTCTTGCCGTCGGGCGAATAGAAGACCCCATAGATCCGGCCCTTGTGGCCCTTCAGGGCGCGGAGCCGCTCCCCCGACCGCAAGTCCCACTCCTGGACCGACGTGAACTCCGGGGTCAGGAACCGCTGCTCATCGGGAGACAGGGCCAGGCTATGCACGATCTGATCCGTTTCGTAGCGGCACAGCGGCTTGCCGGTCTTCAGGTCCCACAGGAAGATGCTGGCGGTGCCGGCCGAGCCGGAGCTGCCGGAGAGGGCCCGCCGGCCGTCCCGGCAGAAGGCGACGCTGAAGACCGGACACTTATGGCCCTCTAGGACATGGATCACTTGGCCCGTGGCCAGGTCCACTAGGCGGACCCGATAGTCGGCGCAACCAGCCAGGGCGCGGCCGCCGTCCGGGGAGATCGCCAGGGAGAGTACCGGTCCGGTCAGGAGTTCTCCGGAGGTCAGCTGGATTCTCTGCGGTTGGGCCTCTTTCTTCAGCTCCCAGATCCAGAGCTGGCCCGCATTAGTGCCAGCGAAGACCTTCTTTCCGTCCGGGGAGAAGGCCACACACTGCGCCCACTCGCATTTCAAGGCCAAGACGTCTTGCGGCAGGGCGAAGCGGTATGCCGGCTTTTCGACCGGGCTGGCAAGGCTAGCCCTTGTCCCGCCGTACCAGGGCAGGCAAGTGAGCGAGGCGACAAGTACGAGCGCCCCCCGGCGGTGGTACCGTGACCCGGGGAGGGCTTGCGACAAGTGCGAATCGAGGTCAGCCACAATGCAGCTCCTTGAGTCGGTTGTTAGAGTTTCCCCGCGATGCGATCCGCCATGAACTGCTTCACCTTGTTTGGGTTCTCGTGCACGTAGATCACCCAACTGGGGAAGATCACGGTATAGATCCGATCGAGTCGGTACTCCAGGCTCCCGAAATCACCAATCCCCCAGCTTCCCCTAGGGAACAGGGGTTTGGCTGTCTGGAGGAGAGGATTCAACTGGGTGACGACTCTCCTGCCCGCGTTGTCCAGGACGCCCTGCAAGACTTTTTGCTTGCGCATAATGAACTTCTTGGTCGCACAGGTGGCCAGCTCGAGCTGTTTTCCGGGATCGTTTTCGCGGAGTGCCTGGTCAAGCTCGACCCATCCCGCATAGGCCACCGGGTCAATGGACGCCTTGTGCGCCCTGAGCTCGTTCATTCCACCCCCTTGGTAGGCAAGGGCGACCCAGGCCATGTCTAGGAAGATCTCCTTGTTTCCGTTGGCCAAGGTGGTGAATACGTCGTACTGAGTGTAGCTGGTGTTCCCACGATAGGAAACGCCGACGTAGTAGGTCCCGTCCGCCGGCGCGGTGAAGTCGATCTCGTCCCCCGGATAGAGCCCGACGCCATCCCCGGCGACACCCAGTTCGTTGCCGGACGAGTCGAAGATGCGTAGCGCGATCCCGAAATTGGGGTCGTTGGGCGGCACGCCGGCCGGGACCTGGACGGTCACCGTCAGGACGTCTCCCCCGGCCAGCTGCACCCGGTACAGGTCCACGTCCCGGCTGCCGTAACTGTTGTTGCCGATCTCGTCGGCGACCCCCGCCGTCGCGGATAGCCCGAACGCGACCGGCTCGGCCGTCGCCAGCGTTTCTCCCGGCACGTCCATCTGGGTGCCCGCCGCCACGCGCTACCAGAACGACTGGCTGGAGTTGTGGGTGCCGTCGGAAGCGGTCACGGTCACCAGGTAGGGCTTGTCGCTGACCGCAGCCGTGGTGAGCGTGCCCGAGATCAGGCCCGTGTTTGGGTTGATGTCCAGCCCGCCCGGCAGGCCCGTAGCCCTGTAGGTCAGCGGCCCGGCCGCGCTGCGGCCCTGCAGCGCCAGCGACACCACGTCCCCATCGAGGTTGCTCTGCGCGCCGGGGTTGGCCAGGCCAACGAACGTGACGGCCCATTCGAACGTCGCGCTGGCGCTGGCCATCCCGTCGGAAGCCGTCACCGTCACGGTGTACGGACTGCCGTCGATCGCCTCGCTCGGGATGGTCCCCGAGATGTAGCCACTGGCCGGATCGATGCTCAACCCCGGCGGTAAGCCGGCGGCGCTGTACGTCAGGTCGTCGCCGTCCGGGTCGCTGGCGGAGATGGCCAGACCAACGGGGTAGCCGACCACGTCGCTCTGGGCGCCGGGGTCCGTTACCACCGGCGGCTGGTTGGTCACGTCGATGGATACGGTGGCGAGATTGCTGTTCACCAGGCCATCGTTGGCCCGGTAGGTGAAGCTGTCCGGGCCGACGTAAGCCGCATCCGCGGTGTACTGAAAGGAGCCGCCCACGTTCAGGGTCAGGCTGCCGTGCGCGGGCGCGCTTACCAGGACCGCCGTCAGGGAATCCTCATCCGGGTCCTCGTCGTTGCCCAGAACGCCGGGACCCGCCACGCTCAGCGTCCGGCCGTGGAGAACGGACTAGCTGTCGCCATTGGCGATCGGCGCGTCATTGACCGGGTTGACGGTAATGGTGACGCTCGCTGTCGCCGTTCCACCGCGGCCGTCGCCCGCCTGGTAAGTGAAGCTGTCCTGGCCGTTCCAGTTCTCATTCGGTGTGTAGGTGAACGAGCCGTCGCTGTTGAAGGTCAAGGCGCCGTGGCTCGGCCCGCTCACCAGGGCCGCGGTCAGGGGGTCGTCGTCGGGGTCGCTGTCGTTGCCCAGCACACCGGGGGCGTTCACCTGCAAGGGAGTGTCTTCGTCCACCGTGTAACTGTCGCTGACAGCCACGGGCGGATGGTTGATGTCATGCACCTCGAACACGTAGCGGCCGAGGACGTCACTGTTGAGGCTGGAGTGGATCAGGCCGGTGCCGGCATTGCTGTCGAGCAAGGCGCCATTCTCGCCGGAGCCCGGCAATTCAAGGCCGGGCAGCCCGGCCCGGGCCGAAATGCCCCCGAAGCCGTTTGCGCCGCCGCTGGCATCTCCGGTCTCCCATTGGATCTGGTCATAGTTGAGCTCGATGTCGTAAGCCCAGGGCTGACGTCGGAGCGGTCGATGAGCACCACCTGGAAGGTGTTCAGCTTGAGGTTGTGGTAATCCCCTCTTGGGAGAACCAAGGCTTCACGGAGGGATTAGAATGCCGACGCTGATGATTGAATATGCGGATGATACGGAACGGCTGGCCCTGGAGCAGGCCATCGCCTTCGTCACGGAACGGCGACAACTCGCTGCCACCGCCCCCGAGAGCACCGTCCTGGCCGCCTGCGAGCAGGCCGCCCTCCACCAGGGCCGCGCCTTGCTCCGCCATGTCCTGGCCGCCGCCGTTCCGAGCCGCAGCGACAACGATTCGCTTCCAAGAACAACTCTTTTTTCTCTGCCTGGGCTTTGGAGTTTCCCGTGAAGACCTACGGCTTCCAACCCACGTTTTACATTGAAGTTTCATTGGGGGCTCCTCCGGTTATCAATGCTGGGGTTTGCGTCATCGGGTGTGGGTCCCGGCCTGGGATGCCGTTCATCAACGGGCCCATCACAGCGCCCCCCGACTACCTGCCGCCCCCGGAGTTCAACAAGACCCCGGCTACGTGCACCCACGGCAACACTCCTTCGTCCCCGCACAGCGGTCTGATCATGGTCGCCCTCGCGGACGGAAGCGTGCGGACGGTGAACGCTTCCATCACGGGGGTGACGTGGGCCTATGCGATGTCGCCCGTGGATCGCCAGCCGTTGGGGCCCGACTGGTGAGAATGATCCGAAGGCCGACGTACTGACGGAGCCGCCGGTGGGGGTTCCCGCGCCGGCGCTTCCGCTCAGTCCGGCCTTTCCTTGATCGGCGCCGGATCACGTAACCGCCATCCCTCGCCGCCGGCCGTTTCAACGCGTCCCTCGCGTTGGAGCTTTTGCAGGCCGGCTAGCACTTGCAATTCTGCGAAGCGTCGCAGCGGCTCGGGCAACCCCGGGTACAACTCCGGGGCTAACTCGGCCACCTGCCGCGGCCCAGAAGCCAGCGCTGCCAGTAACTGCTCCTCGCGCTTCTGCCGATGGGCAAGGGCCTCGTCGATGATTTGCTGCGGTCGGGGGCTCGGGCTGCCGTGAGCCGGCAGTAGCAGTCGCGCCTCGTAGCCGCGCAGCCGCCATAGCGACTCCAGATAGACCGTCAGGTCGCCATCCGGCGGAGCGATCACGATCGACGACAACGTGGACACCATGTCCGCGACAAAAAGCAGCCGGTAGTGCGGTTCGTAAAACGCCAAGTGGCCGGAGGCATGGCCAGGAGTGTAGACCGCCTCCAGGTGCCACGGACCGCTGCCGTCAGGGGCCGTGCCCAGGTCGAGGCGGTCGCCGTCGCGGATGTCGCGCGCTACCGGCACCCTGCCGCTCAGTGCCCGGGCAGTCAGCGGGTGGGCCCAGACCGGCACGTCGTAGCGGCGGGCACAGGCGTTGGCAGCGCCGATATGGTCGGGGTGGTGGTGGGTCAGGACTACGGCCGTCAGTCGGCCGCCCGCCGCCCGGTGGCCGTCGAGCACGTCGAAGAGGCGCTGCTGCTCGTCAGCGTCGGACGGGCCGGGGTCGAGCAGGTAAGCGGGATCGCGGCCGATCAAGTAGGCGTTGGTGTGGGTGCTCGGCGGCAGGGCCAGGGTGCGGAGCGGGATCATCTGCACGGCAGGGGCGAAGAAGATGGGCGGGATGGCGCCGCCCTCCAGCGCGGCCAGCAGCGGCGCCAGCCGAGCCGGCGCCTCGGCCACCGGCCGGCCGCGGATCGCCTCCAGGATCGACAACGTCGGCGGCGACACCAGACACTCGAAGCGCGTCCAGCACGCCAACAGCGCCTCGGCAGTGGTCCAGCGGCCCTCATCCAACTCGCCGGGCCAGACCTCGGCCTCCTGCCCGGCCGGCAATTCGGCGACAAAGAAGGCAGTGTCAAAGCGAAAGGAGGCGAAGGGCGGCGTAACCAAGGTGCCGACGAAGGTCAGATCATCGGCTCGCAGGGTGAGCCCGAGTTGCTTCAAGATTTCACCGAAGGAAAGCCGCCCCTCGATGAGAGCGCGGCGGAGATACCGCAGGTCAGCGCCGGCGACAGGGAACGAACCGCCGGGATCGCGGGCCAGCAAGACGCCGGTTTCTTCAAACAGCTCGCGGGCAGCGCTGGCCCGGCGCGGCGATGCGGGCAGGAGGGCAGCGTCGGCCGGATCGACCTTGCCGCCGGGGAAGGCGAAGAAACCGCCGAAGAAGCGCAGCGGCTCGGCACGACGGACGACGAAAACCTCTTGTGAACCGGGGCCGCGCGTCAACAGCACGCTGGCAGCTTCGGTGATCGCGCTCACGCTTCGGTCCAACCCGCTTCCGGCGGCCGGAAGAATCCCTTCCCCGCAAACCGCTACCGCGCTTCCATCTCCACCGTGTGCCGGAACGATATCTTGAGGACAGCGTTGCTGTCCCCTGCGCCCAACTTGAGGTCGCCGCTTATTTCCGCCTCCACCTGGCTGGCAGCGAGCTTCCCCGCCTGGGCGTCGAAGCGGATTGTCCCCCCCAGCTTGCCCGCCTTCAGCGTGCCCCGTAGGAGGTTGTTGCCGATCCACTTCATGTCCACTTCCAGCGACTGAGCACCCTTGAACGCAATCTCCCAGCAGGGACGGTCGCCGACCGTGACGACCGAGCCCAGGGTGAAATCATTCCGGCCGGTCAATTCGCCGAGACCGGCCAGCTTGGCCTGGACGGGCTGGCTCCACTTGGCGCCCTGGCCGATGGCCCCACGCGGCAGCGTTCCTAGCGCTTGTTGGAGGAACCAGCCGAATGAGCCGTCGCGCACGTTAATCCCCTCAAAGTCCAGGACGTTGAAACCGCCGCCCGTCAGCCCGCTGCCGATCTCGTCCAGCAGCTTGTCGAACCCGTACACCTCGGCGACGGTGCCGTCCGACTTCAGCTTGAGCCGGTAGGTGGTGAAGCGGAGTTGGTCGTACAGCTGGATCAGCTTCTTCTGGTAGGCCTCCGTCGATTCATTGGCCCGGGCCGAGTTGTAATGGAATTCCCGATCCTTGCCGCTGATGCTGACGCGCAAGGCGGTCAGCTTCTGCTCGATGGTAGCCGTCCCCTGGTCATCGACGTCCTGGACGGTCCACTCCAGCTCGTACTCCGTGTCGGTGGTGGTGGAAGGCTCCAGGGTGCCGATGCGGGCGTCCCGAACCTCGCGGTGCTTGAGGAGGTACTTGAGGACCTGCCCCTTGGTGAAGCGCCAGCGCAGCTCCACCGACTCGGCCCGCAGGACGGTCGGGAAAGCCACCAGAAGCAGACCAGCCACTGCCCGAGACAAAGAGAAACGCGGCATGGAAAGATCCTCCCTTGACGGTTGCCTTCCCCGGGATGAGGGATGGCGTTACAATGGTGGACGTTAACACATGGCCCGCCGGAAGGGAAGCCCGGCGGCACCGCCCGTCGGAGAAACCGCCATGCTCCTCTCCGGCCGCCTGCCCCTGTCCAGCCTGATCGACCTGTGCCGGACGCTGCGCCACTACCTGGGGGCCGGCCTGACCCTGCGCGACGTTTTCCGACAGCAGGCGCAGAAAGGATCGCTGGCGATCCGCCCCGTTGCTGCCCGCATCGCCGAGCGGTTGGAGCACGGCGACGATCTGGAGTCGGCCCTGGAAAACGAGCGGCACGCCTTCCCGCCGCTGTTCCTGGCCCTGGCCGGCGTCGGCGAGCAGACCGGCAACCTGCCCGAGGTGTTCGCCGAGCTGGAGAAGTACTACCGCTTGCAGCAAAAACTATGGCGGCAGTTCATCGCCCAGATCCGCTGGCCGGCCCTTCAGTTCGGCATGGCCGTCGCCGTCATCACGTTACTGATTTGGATCCTCGGCATCATCGCCGACACACGCGGCGGCCAGCCGATGGACCCGCTCGGGCTGGGGTTGACCGGCACAAGCGGAGCGATCACCTTCCTGGCCGGTGCCCTCGGTTTTGTGGCCGGAGTGTTCGGCCTCTACTTGTTTGTCACGCGCGTGCTGCGGCAGCAGGGGCCGGTGGACGAGTTCCTGCTCTGGTTGCCGGCGATCGGTCCCTGTCTGCGGGCGCTGGCCCTGGCCCGGTTCTGCCTGGCCTTGCGCCTGACGACTGAGTCGGGCATGTCGATCACCAAGGCGCTGCGCCTCAGCCTGCGGGCCACCGGCAACGGTGCGTTCATCGCCCGCATTCCGATCGTGGAGCGAACGCTGAAGGCGGGCGACGAGCTGGCCGTGGCCCTGGCCCGCTGCCGGATCTTCGGCAACGAGTTCATCAACATCGTGGCCGTCGGCGAGGAGAGCGGGCGGATCGCCGAGGTGATGGAGCACCAGGCGGAATATTATGGGGAGGAGGCCGCCCACCGGTTGAAGCTGCTGGCTCAGGTGGCCGCCTGGGGCGTCTGGCTGTTTGTCGCCGCCCTGATCATCTTCGCCATCTTCCGGATCTACTCCCTTTACCTCGGGGCGATTGACGCGGCGGCCGGGGGAGTCTTCTGATGGGGAGTCTTCTGATCATGCTCGGAGCCATCGCCGGCGACATCATCGGCTCGGTCTACGAGGGGCGGCCCATCAAGCGCACCGACTTTCCCCTTTTCAGCCCTTGCAGCCGACCGACCGACGACACCGTCCTGACGGTCGCCCTGGCCGACAGCATCCTGAGCGGGACCGACTACGCCGACAAGCTCAAGGAGTACTACGACCTCTACCCGCACGCCGGCTATGGCGGTATGTTCCACCAGTGGGCGCGGTCGCCGAGCCGCGAGCCGTACTATAGCTGGGGCAACGGCTCGGCCATGCGCGTCAGCCCGGTCGGCCATGCCTATGACTCGCTCGATGAGGTGCTGCGCCGGGCCGCGGAAAGCGCCGCGGTGACGCACAACCACCCCGAAGGGATCAAGGGGGCCCAGGCGGTGGCCGCGGCCGTCTTCCTGGCCCGCACGGGTCACGATAAGGCCCACATCCGCCAGTACGTGGAGGAAACGTTCGGCTACCCTCTGGGCGAGCCGCTCAACACAATCCGGGCGTATTACCAGTTCGACGTGTCGTGCCAGGGGTCGGTGCCGCCGGCGATCATCGCCTTTCTGGAATCGACCGACTACGAGGATGCGGTCCGCAAGGCGGTTTCGCTGGGGGGCGACAGCGATACCCTGGCCTGCATGACGGGCGGGATCGCCGAGGCCTTTTACGGCGGGGTCCCCGGCCCGATCGCGGAACGGGTGTTCGCCCTGCTTGACGCTCGCCTGGCACAGGTGGTCCGGGAGTTCGTCGCGCGCTACGGCGTCGGCAAGGAGTAGCCGAATGCGCCCGAATTCGGGGCGCGACCCGACGTCTGGCGACTTCGGCTACAAGGGGGTGGACTTCCCCGCGCAGGAGGTTACGATGGCCGGGGAAAAGAACGGCTTCCGCGAGAACAATTTCCGGGACGATCCGGCGGCGGTGCCGTCGCCGTCCTCCGGCGACCCGGCGCCCCCTTTGCCGAGTCAGAGGGTGGTGAATGGTCGTCGTTACTGCCGGCGGCTTGGCACTGCGGACTCGAGGCCGCCGGCCGCCTGTTAGGATGGGCCCTCTCGTCCTGGGGGCAGCGATACTTTTTTCCGACGCTCGCGTAACGCAGGCTCTTCCGCGGGGTTTAACCTCCGGGACCGGCAGTCACCTCGGTCCCGACCCGCGCATGTTTTGCTTCACGAGGAGGGTTATCTATGGTCCTGCGCCGACGCATCCCCTTTTGGTTGGTCCTGGGTGGGCTGGCGGCCTTCGGCCTGGCCGGCGTGGCGGCCGTCCCTGTGCCGGCTGCCCAGCCCCCCGACCGGGAGCAGCAGATCGCCGAACTGGAAAGGCAGATCGCCGAGCTAAATCGCAAGCTGAGCGAACTGCGGGCTGCTGACAACAAGGTCCAGGCTCCCACGCCGGAGGTGACCCTGCCGGACGAGTGGGTCAAGACCCTGACCTGGCGCTGCATCGGCCCGGCCAACATGGGCGGCCGGATCACCGCCATCTCGGTTTACGAGGCCGACCCCAGCACCTACTGGGTGGCCACCGCTTCCGGCGGCCTGCTCAAGACCACCAACAACGGCATCACCTTCGAACACCAGTTCGACCGGGAAGCGACCGTCTCCATCGGCGATGTCTGCGTTGCCCCCTCGGACCGCAACATCGTCTGGGTCGGCACCGGCGAGAACAACCCGCGCAACTCGGTTTCCTACGGCGACGGCGTCTACAAGAGCACCGACGGCGGCAAGACCTGGAAGAACATGGGGCTGAAGAGCTCCTATCAGATCGGCAAGATCCTCATTCATCCGACCAACCCGGACATTGTCTATGTTGGCGCCCTAGGCCGGCTCTATGGCCCCAACCCGGAGCGCGGCCTGTTCAAGACCACCGATGGCGGCCAGACCTGGCAGAAGGTCCTCTACATCGATGACAAGACCGGCGTCATCGACATGCGGATGCATCCGACCGATCCGGAGACACTGATCGTCGCCACCTGGGAGCGGCAGCGCGACCAGTTTGACGGTTTCTTCGGCCGGGTTGATGGGGACCAGTACGGCCCGGCCAAGACACACGCCCCCGGCACCGCCCTGTACAAGACGACCGACGGCGGCAAGAGCTGGAAGAAGCTCACCGCCGGCCTGCCGACCTGCAACCTGGGGCGCATCGGCCTTGATTGGTACCGCAAGGACCCCAACGTGGTCTATGCCATCATTGACACGGAAAGGGTAGGTACGGGCCCGCCGCGGATCACCGCCCTCCGTGCCTCGGCCGACCGGACCGACGGCGGCCTTGAACTGAAGGGAGTCCATCCGGAGGGCCCGGCCGGCAAGGCGGGGTTGAAGGCCGGCGACCTCATCAAGGCGGTCAACGGCAAGGAGGTCAATACGGTGGCGGCGCTCAACAATTTGCTCCGCGAAATCCGTCCCGGGCAGAAGTTGACCTTCAGCGTGCTCCGCAACCAGCAGCCCAGCGATGTCACCGTGGCCCTGGAAACCCGGGTAGGCGTTCAGCAGCGCGGCGGTCCCGGCGGAGGCGGGGGCGGTATCGCCAGCATGGCGGTTCTGGGCGCTGCCGGCGAGGATGTCGAGGGAGGCGCCCGTCTGACACGCGTCATTGACGATGGCGCGGCCGACCGGGCCGGGCTCCAGGAAGGGGATATCGTCAAGGCACTGGAAAAGGAGCCGATCACCGGCTATCAGCAACTCCTCGAGCGGCTCCAGCGGCGCAAGGAAGGGGAGAAGGTCACTCTGAGCGTGCAACGCGGCACCGAGATGAAGGAGATCGTGCTGACCGTTGGCGCTACAGCAACCCGACGGCCGTACGGAGCCAGTCTGGGCGGCCAGGAGGAGAACGTCCAGCACGAGCAGGGGGCCGAGGGCTACCAGTCCGGCGGCGTTTTCCGCTCCAACGACGGCGGTGAAACCTGGGTCCGCGTCAACAGCCTGAACCCCCGGCCGATGTACTTCAGCCAGATCCGGGTCGATCCCAGCGATGACCGCTATGTTTATGTCCTGGGGGTGTCGCAGTACCGCTCATCGGACGGCGGCAAGACCTTCACGGCCGACCTTGGCCGGGGCGGCGGCTTCGGTCGTGAAACCGGTCGGACCGGCGGCGGCTTCGGCGGCGGCGTCCATGCCGACGGCCACGCCCTGTGGATCAACCCCAAGGATGGCCGCCACCTGATCATCGGCACCGACGGCGGCTTTTACGTCAGCTACGACCGCGGCGGCCACTGGGACCATCTCAACCACCTGGCCATCGGCCAGTTCTATCATGTGGCGGTCGATAGCCGTTTGAACTACAAGGTGTACGGCGGCCTGCAAGATAACGGCAGCTGGGGCGGCCCCAGCCGGACGCGCAGTCCGGGCGGGCCGATCAACGAGGACTGGATCTCGGTCGGCGGCGGCGACGGCTTCGTTTGCCGGGTCGATCCGAACGACCCCGACCAGATCTACGTCGAGAGTCAGAACGGCAATTTCAGCCGCTATAACCTCCGCACCGGCGAGCGGGCCTCTTTCCGGCCGCGGCCGGTCGAGCCAGGCAAGCGGCTCCGCTTTAACTGGAACTCGCCGTTCATCCTCTCGCACCACAACTCGCGGATCTACTACTGCGCCGGCAACTATGTCTTCCGCTCGCTCGACCGGGGCAATGATCTGCGGCCGATCTCGCCGGAGATCACCGCCACGCCGCGCGGCAGCGCCACCGCATTGGCCGAGTCGCCCCGCAACCCGAACGTCCTCTGGGTCGGCACCGACGACGGCGCCTTGTGGGTGACCCGCGACGGCGGCGTCAACTGGACCAGCGTCATCCAGAATGTCGGCCTGCCGGGACCACGCTGGGTTGCCACCATCGAGGCCTCGCGCTTCGCCGAGGGACGGGCTTACGTCGTCTTTGACGGCCACCGCTCCGATGACGACGAGCCGTATGTCTACGTCACGGAGGACTTCGGCAAGACGTGGAAGTCGCTGCGGGCCAATCTGCCGTGGGGCTCGACCCGCTGCCTGCGTGAGGACATCCAGAATGAGAACCTCCTCTACCTGGGGACCGAGTTTGCCGCCTGGGCCTCAGTCAACCGTGGTGAGTCGTGGGTGAAGATCAACAATAACCTGCCGACGGTGGCGATCCATGAGTTCGCTGTCCATCCGACGGCGGGCGAGATCGTGGCTGCTACCCACGGCCGGAGCCTCTGGATTTTGGACGTGACGCCCTTGCGGCAGGCGACCAAGGAGGTGCTGACGGCCTCGGCCCACCTGTTCAAGCCGAACACGGCGGTGCGCTGGCAACCGGAGCCGCGACGGGGCGGCACCAACCGCCGCTTTGTCGGCCAGAATCCGCCGTCGGGGGCGCAGCTCTACTACAGCTTGGCGAAGAAGGCGGGCAAGGTCAGCCTGAAGGTGGTGGACATCGAGGGCAAGACGGTGCGCGAACTACGGACCAACACCGAGCCCGGCCTGCACCGGGTGGTGTGGGACCTGACGGCCTCCCCGGAGCGGTCGGGTCGTCCCGGCGGCATCGGCGGCCGGCCCCCAGCCGGCATCGGTCGGCAGCCTGCCGGCCAACCCCCCGCCGGCCAGCCCCCCACTGAGAGTGAAACCGAGCCGCCGCGCGGACCGGGTGGCTTTGGCGGTTTCGCCGGCCGTCCGGTTGCTTCCGGCGTCTACAAGGTGGTGCTGACCGTGGACGGCAAGGAGTTTACCCAGACGGTGCGCGTGGAAGGCGACCCCGCAGCACAGCGGCCCATCACCGCTGACGAGGACGAGGAAGAGGAAGACCTCGACCGGTGACCGCAGGGGACAGTTACCGCTCGGACATCTCTAAAAAAAGAGCCGGCCGTCTTTTGTACGGCCGGCTCCTTTCATTTGTCAGAGAGGGCAAAGGATGTTGCCGGACATGTTGCCTTCAGGGCAGTTGACGGACAGTCCCCCCAACTGTGTCACGCCGGAGCTACCAACTCAGCCCCCTCGATTCTGCGCTACAGAACAGACCTGGTTGGGACCGCTTACTTCGCGGGAGTTCCGCTCTGGGGCGTGGGGGTTGTCTTCGCCGGCGTGGTGCTCGAGCCGCAACCCGTGAGGCCAGCGACGAGCCCAACGAAGAGGAGCAGTGCGAGCAGCTTTTTCACAATCAACCCATCCTTTCTTTTGGAGAATTGATGACCAACTTATCCCTCCGGCATCCCGTCATGTACCGGAGGGCCGGAGAGGGACGAACCCTCCTTGTATGGCAAGGAGGGCACCATTCCTCTCCGGTTTTGTTACAGCAATGCCTCCCAGCTGGACCGGAAAGGTTGTTCACTCCGTCCCTTCCTGGAGGGATTCGCTGACCGGTTACTTCTTCTCTTCCGGCTTCTTTTCCTCAGGCTGCTTTTCCTCGGGCTTCTTCTCTTCTGGCTTCTTTTCCTCGGGCTTCTTCTCTTCTGGCTTCTTTTCCTCAGGCTGCTTTTCCTCGGGCTTCTTCTCAGTGGCGGGCGGTGTTGACTTCTTCGTCGGCGTGGTAGCGCTGGGGCAGCCGGTCGTCAGGAAGACCAAGCTGAAGATAATCATCAACGCGAGGAGTTTCTTCACAGTGGAACCGTCCTTTCCTTGTAATAGTGGACTCATGGACAGTAGCCGTCCGCCCCGGCGGCGGCGGTCCACCTGATAGGATGCGCCGGGCGGCCGATTATTCCCGACGTTTTGAGCCGGCCTCAACAGACGGTCCGGCCGAGCGTTGCCCATAAAGTGGTTGCCAGGAAGCCGGCCCCGTTTACACTGGCAGAAGGACGGCCGATTGCGTACCTTGACTTTTCCGCCGAGTGAGGTGGTGGAATGGTCCTTTGTCCATGCCCGGGCCGCAACGGTCCGTCTCTCCGGCGAGGCCGGCTTGGCTCCGGTCGAGCTGTCGGGGAGTCGAGTTGCCGCTTTTCGGGAATAAAACGTCCGGCCGGGGTTCATGCTTCTTGAGGGCTCTGCGCCATGAGTTTGCCCGCCAAACAACGGACTGTGGAGAGGCTGGTAGACGACCATTACCAGGCGCTGTACCGCTACGCCTACCGGCTGAGCGGGTCGGCCCCGGATGCCGAGGACCTGACCCAGGAAGCCTTTTGCAAGGCCCAGGCCAACCTGTCCCAGCTGCGCGACTGGGACCGGGCCAAGGCGTGGCTGTTTAGCATCCTGCGCAACGTCTACCTGCACCGCGCCCGCGCCGAGAGGCAGCAGCCGTGCGTCTCGCTGGACGGCGTGGGCGAGTTGGCCGAAGCGGCGCCGGAACCTCTCCCCGAGATCGCCCCCGAACGATTGCAGCAGGCCCTCAATGAACTGCCCGAAGCGTTCCGAACGCCGGTCATCTTGTATTATTTCGAGGACTTCAGTTACCGCGATATTGCCGAGCAGATGGACCTGCCGTTGGGGACGGTGATGTCGCGGTTGGCGCGGGCCAAGGCTTACCTCCGCAACCGGCTGCTGCCGCCGGCGCCGCTGGCGGTAAGCGGCGGCCCGAGGAGGGCGACTCCCGATGGATTGTAAGACCGCCCGACTGCTGCTCGACTTCGCTCGCCCCCGGGAACTTGACCCGGACGAGGCATTGGCCTTGGAAAGCCACCTTGCCCGCTGCCCCGAGTGTGAGGCGCTGGCCCAGGCCGAACGCCGCCTCGATGAACACCTTGGCCGGGCCATCCGGGACGTGGCCGTGCCGGAGGGACTGCGCCGCCGGCTGCTCGATCGGTTGGCGGCGGAGCGCGGCCGCCGTCACCGCCGGGGGGTGGCCTGGATTGTCCGCCTCGCGGTCGCCGCCGCGATCCTGGCAGTGGTCGTCTGGCTGGCATTCAACTGGGTTCCCCGCGAGCCGCCTGCCCTCGACCTGGTGCAGCTCCGCGACGAGAATTACCTGCTCAACATGCCCAGCCGCGAGCGGATCGAGGAATACTTCGGCGAACGCGGCCGGGTCATCGTGGCCCCGGACCGGTTCAACTACGCTCTGTTGGCCCATTACGACCTGGTCAAGGTCCAGGGCAAGGCGGTGCCGCTGTTGGTGTTCGTCGAGGGTCCGCACCGCGCCCGTGTCTACATCATCTCCGGCAAGGACTTCAACCTCGACGCCTTGTTCCGCGACCGTCCGGCCAACAGCGGCGGCCAGTCGGTCGCAGTCTGGCGCGACGAGCAGCGCCCGGACTTTGCCTACGTGATCATTTACACGGGCGAATCGCTCCAGCGCTTCCTGACCAACGACCCGCCGCAGCAGCGCGTCAGCCAGTCCGCCAAGGTCCAGGCCGCCGCCTGACCGGCGCTGATTTAGCCGTGAGCCTCCGGTGAGCGCGCCGGGCGTGCTCGCCGGAGGCTCATAGCTAAACGGATTGACCTTTCCGTTGCATTTCCAGCGCCGACCAGGGATAGTGACAGGACCCCGCGCACCCCCTCACCCCCCTACCCCTCGGAGGGGGAAAGGAGTAGGGATGAAGGGGCCGTGCCCACCCGCGCGGGGCTCAACCAAGGGTCAAAGTTTCATCCCACCGGGAGGCGAGGAATGCGACGAGTGATTCACTGGACAGGTCGGGGCCTTGGTCGGCATGGTCTGGGACTGGCGGTGCTGGCGGTGCTGGGGCTGGCGGTCGCGCGGGCCGACGACTGGCCGCAGTGGCTGGGCCCGCAGCGCGACGGCGTCTGGCGCGAAACCGGCCTGGTGGAGAAATTCCCCCCCGGCGGCCCTCGCGTCCGCTGGGAGACGCCGGTTGGCATCGGCTACGCCGGCCCCGCGGTGGCCAACGGCCGGGTCTACATCACTGATCGCCTCCTCGCCCCCGGCGTCAAGAACCCGGAAAGCGGCTTCGACCGTCCGGCACTACCCGGCAAGGAGCGCGTCCTCTGCCTCGACGAGAAGACCGGCCGGGTCCTCTGGACCTACGAGTACGACTGCACCTACGAGATTGCCTACCCGGGCGGGCCGCGGACCACGCCGCTGGTCAGCGGCGGCAAAGTTTACACCCTCGGCGCCATGGGCGACCTCTACTGCCTGGAGGCCGCCAAGGGGACGGTCATCTGGTCGAAGAACTTCATGAAGGACTACGATGCTCCCGCCCAGCAGTGGGGCTTCTCGGCCCATCCGCTGCTCGACGGCGACAAACTGATCTGCCTGGTCGGCGGGCCGGGCAGCACCGCCGTTGCCTTCCACAAAGACACCGGCAAGGAGCTATGGCGGTCGATGAATGCCCGCGAGCAGGGCTACTCCCCGCCGGTGATCTACGACGTGGCCGGCCGACGGCAGCTCATCATCTGGCACCCCGAGGCGGTCAACGGCCTCGACCCCGAGACTGGCAAGGTCTACTGGTCGGTGCCGTTCAAGGTCCGCGCCGGCCTGAGCGTGCCGATGCCGCGCCTGGCCGGCGACCGGTTGCTGGTATCGTCGTTCTACAATGGCTCGATGATGCTGAAGCTGGGCCAGGACGACAAGGGCCAGCCGACCGCCACCGTACTCTGGCGCGGCAAGAGCCAGAGCGAGCAGCCCCGGCTGACTGACACGCTGCACAGCATCATCCCGACGCCGGTGATCAAGGACGGCTACATTTACGGCATTTGCAGCTACGGCGAGCTGCGCTGCCTGCGGGCCGACACCGGCGAGCGCCTCTGGGAGACGCACCAGCCGACCACCGGCGAATCGGTCCGCTGGGGCAACGCCTTTCTGGTGCCCAACGGCAACCGCTTTATCCTGTTCAACGAGAAGGGGGACCTGATCCTCGCCCGGCTGACTCCAAAAGGGTACGAGGAAATCAGCCGGGCCAACATCCTGGAGCCGACTAACACCATGCCCCGGCGGCCGGTCGTCTGGTCGCATCCCGCCTTCGCCAACAAGTGCGTCTATGCCCGCAACGACAAGAAGATCATCTGCGTGTCGCTGGCCCAGGAGGATAATCGGTAAATGAGCCGAGCCCCCTGTGTCCGCACCGGCCTGGAGGTCCTCTGCGCGCAGTCGTTCGCGCCGCTGCGGGGCTTGCAGGTTGGTCTGGTGACACATCCTGCTGCGGTTGATTCCCAATTCTGCCATGCCGCCGAGCTATTGGCCCAGGCGCCCGCTGTCCGCCTGGCGGTCCTGTTTGGCCCGGAGCATGGTTTGCTGGGCGAGGCCCAGGACCTGGTCGGCGTCGGCCACGGGCAGGACCCCTCTTCCGGATTGCGCGTCTACAGCCTTTACGGCGACACCGTGGACAGCCTCCGGCCCACCGACGAGCAGCTCCGGGGCCTGGACGCGCTGGTGATCGACTTGCAGGATGTAGGCAGCCGCTATTACACCTTCCAGGCCACCATGCTCTTCTGCCTGGAGGCGGCGGCGCGACGGAAGATGCTGACCGTTGTTCTCGACCGGCCCAACCCGCTGGGGGGCGTTGCCGTGGAAGGGCCGCTCTTGCAGCCGGGCTACGAAAGTTTCGTCGGGCCGCACCCGGTCGTCACCCGGCATGGGATGACACTGGGCGAACTGGCCCGGCTCTACCAGGCGGAGCGCGGCCTGAGCGGAGAGCTGCAAGTGATCGCCTGCGAAGGATGGCGGCGCGACCTGGACTTCGACCAGACCGGCCTTCCCTGGGTGCTGCCGTCGCCGAACATGCCGACGGTCGAGACCGCGTTCGTCTACCCCGGGCAGTGCCTGCTGGAGGGGACCAATCTTTCGGAGGGGCGCGGCACTACCCGGCCGTTCGAGCTGTGCGGCGCCCCGGGGGTCGATGCGATCCGGTTGCGCCGTCGGCTGCATGACGAGGGATTGCCGGGAGTCGCCTTCCGGCCGGTCTGGTTTCGGCCGACGTTCCACAAGTTCGCCGGTCGGACCTGCGGCGGTGTGCAGATCCATGTCACCGATCGGGAGGCATTCCAGCCGGTGCGGACTGGTCTGGCCGTGCTGGCGGCTCTGCGGGAGGAGTCGGGCGGTTCCTTCGACTGGCGGCGGGAGCCTTACGAGTTCGTGGCCGACCGGCTAGCCATTGACCTGCTCTTCGGCAGCGACCGCGAGCGCCGGGCCCTGGAGGCGGGTCGGCCGCCGGCCGAGATCGCCCGCGCCTGGGAGGCAGAGGAAGAGGCTTTCCGGCAGCGGCGCCGGCCGTTCTTGCTATACTGCTAGGGATGTCCTCTTCGCTCGCCGCCGTTGACCTGATGATCGTGGCTGCTTATCTCCTGGCCACGACCTTGCTGGCGCTGGGGTTCGCCCGCCGCCAGCGCGGCCTGAGCACGTACTTCGTCGGCGACCGGAACGTCTCCTGGTGGCTGATCCTCGCTTCCATCGTTGCCACCGAGACCAGCACCGTTACATTCCTGAGCACGCCGGGGCTGGCGTTCAATCCTCGAGGCGGCAATCTCACCTTCCTCCAGCTGACCTTCGGCTACGTCATCGGCCGGATCGTGGTTGCCTGGCTGTTGCTGCCGCAGTACCTGCGCGGCGAGCTGTTTTCCGCCTACCAGCTGCTCCGTCAGCGCTTCGATCCGGCGGTGCAGCGGACCGCCTCGGGCCTGTTCCTGCTGACTCGCACCGTGGCCGACGGCCTGCGTCTCTACCTGACCGCCCTGCTCCTCAAGCACGTCACTGGCTGGGGCATTGAGACGTCGATCCTGGTCATGGGTTTGGTTACCGTTTTCTACACTTACCTCGGCGGCATGGAGGCAGTCATCTGGACCGATCTGATCCAGCTCCTCATCTACCTTGCGGGGGCGCTGGTGGCCGCGGTGTGCATCGTGGACCAAACGCCGGGCGGGCTGGAAACGTTTCTGGCCGTCGGCACCCGGGATCACAAGTTCGCGCTGCTGGACTTCTCTCTCGACCCGCGCGTCGAGTTCACGCTCTGGGCCGGGCTGATCGGCGGTGCCTTCATTAGCATGGCCAGCCACGGGGCTGATCAGCTGATGGTCCAGCGCTATCTGTGCAGCCGGTCGCTGGGCCAGGCGCAAGCGGCGTTGGTGCTCAGCGGCGTGGTCGTGCTGTTGCAGTTCCTGCTGTTCCTGCTCATCGGCGTCGGCCTGTATGTCCTTGACGCTGAAGGGCGCTTTCCTCCGGACATGACAAAGGCCAAACCCGACGATGTGTTCAGCCTTTTCATTGTCCGCTATCTGCCGCCGGGAGTGGTGGGGCTGGTAGTGGCGGCGGTGTTGGCGGCCGCCATGTCTACTCTATCCTCATCCCTGAACAGTTCGGCCAACGCCTTTGTGAGCGACTTCTACCGCCCCTTGCAACCGGGACATGCCGAGGGCCATTATCTGTTTGTGTCGCGGCTGATGACCCTGGGGTGGGGCCTGGCCCAGATCGGCGTGGCACTGCTGAGCCTGGTCCTGGGGAGCCCGGAGAGCATCATCCGCCAGGTGCTGGCGGTCGCCGGCTTCACCACCGGCCTGGTCCTGGGCCTGTTCCTGCTAGGCAGCCTGCGGCGGCCGGTCCGCTCGCCGGCGGCGCTGGCCGGCCTGGTCGCGGGCTTCCTGGCGGTGCTGTCGGTCTGGTTGAGCGCCCAGCTGGGCGTGCCTGTGCTGGCCTGGCCGTGGTATCCGGTCATCGGCACCGGTGTGACGGTGGCGGTCGGCCTGCTCGCGGACCGCCGGCCTGACCGTTCCGAAAAAGGGACATGACCGTGACAACCTTGGACCACCTGCTGACCGAGGCCCGCAATCCGGCCTCGATCAACCTGGACGAGTTAACGCCGCTCGAGCTTGTTCACTTGATGAACGCCGAGGACGCCCGGGTCATCCCCGCCGTGGCGGCGCAGGCGGCGAAGATCGCCCAGGCCATCGAGGTGATCGCCGACCGGCTTCGCGCGGGGGGGCGGCTGGTCTACGCCGGCGCCGGCACCTCCGGCCGGCTGGGCGTGCTCGACGCCAGCGAGTGCCCGCCGACCTTCAACTCACCGCCCGGCCAAGTGGTGGGCATCATCGCGGGCGGCTACCAGGCCTTGACGCGGGCTGTTGAGGGGGCGGAGGACCACCCCGAATTTGCCGAACAGGACCTGGCGGCTCTGCAATTCAGTGCCAAGGATGTGCTCGTCGGCATCGCCACCAGCGGCCGGACGCCTTATGTCCTGGGAGCGGTCGATTATGCCCGGCGGTGCGGCGCTTACACCATCGGTCTGGCGTGCAACCCCGACTCCGAGCTAAGCGCCCGGGTCGATCTGGACATCACGGTCCCGGTCGGTCCCGAGGTGCTCAGTGGCTCGACCCGGCTGAAGGCGGGGACAGCCACCAAGCTGGTCCTCAACATGCTCAGCACCGGGGCGATGGTGCGCCTGGGGAAGACGTTCGGCAACCTGATGGTCGATTTGCGGGCGACCAACAGCAAGCTGCGAGCCCGGGCCAACCGGATCGTGCGCATCCTTACCGGCCTTTCCATCGACGAGGCCGACGCACTGCTGAAGCAATGCGGCGGCGAATTGAAGACAGCGCTGGTGGTCCGGTTGGCGAACGTCTCGCCCGAGGAGGCCCGGGCCCGGTTGCAGGCGACCGGCGGCCAGGTACGCAAGGCCCTGGCGTGCGTCCCCCGGGGGGCGGGCGCCGCGCCCCTCACCCACCCCACAAAGGGAGAGGGAGACACGGAGACCAGGAGACACGGAGACCAGGAGACACGGAGAAGACGGTCCTTGCTCCGTGTCTCCCTCAGGGGGTGAAGGGGGGCGCGGCCCTCTGCCTGGGGGTGGACGGCGGCGGCACCCAGACGGTCGCCTTGCTGGCCCGGCGGGACGAGGCGGGCGGTTGGTCGGTGCTTGGCCGCGGGGTGGCAGGACCGTCCAACCCTCAGGCAGTTGGGCCGGCCGCGGCGACCCGAGCGCTGGACCAGGCGATCAGCCTGGCCTTCGCGTCGGCTGGAATTCCCCGCGGATCGGTAGCGGCGGCCTGCCTGGGATTGGCCGGTGCCGATCGACCGCAGGACCAGCGCCTGATTCAGGAATGGGCCAGCCAGGTCGGCCTGGCCGAGATAGTCGAGGTTACCAGCGATGCTGTCCTGGTCCTGGCCGCGGGAACGCCGGCCGGCTGGGGGCTGGGAGTGATCGCCGGGACCGGCTCGATCGCCGTCGGTCGGTCGGCGGATGGCCGGACGGCGCGGGCCGGCGGCTGGGGCTACCTGCTCGGTGATGAGGGGAGCGGCTATGGACTGGTCATGGCGGGGCTGCAAGCGGTGGTCCGTGCCGCTGATGGCCGCGGTCCCGCAACCCTCCTGACCGAGCGTCTCCTGAGCAAGTTAGGGGTGGATCGGCCGGAGATGCTGGTGCCGGCGATTTACCGGGGAAGCTGGGACCGGGCGGCGCTGGCTGGGCTGGCCCCCCTGGTCCTGGAGGCCGCGGCGGAGGACGCGGTTGCCGCCCAGATCCGGGAGGACGCCGCCCGGGCGCTGGCGGAAGCAGCGGCGGCCGTGGCCCGCAAATTGGAGCTGGGGCCTGGCCCCGTGCCGGTGTCGCTGGCCGGCGGCGTCCTGCTCGGCGATGTCCGCTACCGGGAGCGCGTCCTGGAAGCGATGAAGGCGTGCGGTATTCAGCCCGACCCGGTTCACCTGGTCCGGGAGCCGGCCGAGGGGGCCGTGCGGATGGCCGTGTGTCGCCAGCTAGCCACGGAGAAATGACGTGGCGCCGGCCGCCGGGCCGGTGGCCCCACGGGGTGCCGGGAGGACCGGCCCCTGGGAATCGAATGAAGGGAGCGTTTCATGTCCACACCGACGCCGACCAACGACCTGGATGCCCGCATCCGGGTGATGCAGATCATCCTCGGGGCAATCGTGCTGGGCGCGGTCGCCTTCCTGGTAGTCGCCGTGGTGGTCCGATGGCAGAGTGACCAGCCAGCCCCCGAGTCGCCGATCATCAGTTACATCGCGCTCGGCACCGCTTTGGTGATTGCGGTGGCTTACTATTTCGTTACCGATGCGTTGCAGGCCAGCCAGCGCCGTGGCGCGAACACCCGGATCGCCTGGTGCAACGCCTACCAGACGACCATGATCGCCGGCGCGGCCATGCTGGAAGGGGCGGTCTTCTTCCTTCTGATCGCCTATTTGTTGGAAGGAAATCTGAAAGACAACTGGACGCCGCTGGTGGCCGCGCTCGGGTTCATCGTGGTCATCGTCACCCTTTTCCCGACTCGCTCGGGCCTGGAGCGCTGGATCGCGGAACAGCAGGAGAAGCTCAAGCAGGAGCAGGCCGGCCGGTGAGGCGAACGGCTGAACCGACCGGCTCACGCCGGCTGTTCGCCTGGGGAATACCGGCTGGTGTGAGCCGGCCGTTCGCCTTAGAACAGCTCCTCGATCGGATGTCCATTCACGGCCACGCCGAGCGTCTGGGCCTGCTCACTGGTGATGCCGACGCAGCGGTGGATGGTCGCTGCAAGGTCAGCCGGTGTCAGGGGCCGGTCGGCCGGCCGTTCGCCGCGCGCATCGCTGGCGCCGATCACCCGGCCGCCCTTGACCCCACCGCCGGCGATCAAGGCGCTGTAGCAGTGCTCCCAGTGCTCGCGGCCCGCCTTATCGTTGATCTTGGGCGATCGGCCGAACTCGCCCACTGCTAACACTAGGGTGCTCCCCAGCAGGCCGCGCTCCTCCAGGTCGGTCAGCAGCGCCGCATACGCCTGGTCCAGCCAGGGGGCGTGGCGATCCTGCATGATCTGGAAATTGCGGTAGTGGTGGTCCCAGCCGCCGTCACCGGAGTCTTCCTCCGCCTCGACGTGGTCGCTCCAGTTGACCTGGACGAATGGCACGCCGTGCTCCACTAGCCGCCGGGCCAGTAGGCACGACTGCCCGAAGCGCGTCCGACCGTAACGGTCGGCCAGCGCAGCAGGCTCGTGGCTCAGGTCGAACATTCGGCGGGCGTCGGGTGAAGTCAGCAGGGCAAACGCCTGGGCCCGGTACTCGTCGATGGCCCGGCCCGCGTGTAGCGATTCGAGTCGGCGTTCCAGCCGGTCAAGGGCTTCCCCCAATCGCTGGCGGTCGGCCAGCCGTTCGGGCGTAAGCTCCGGCCCCAGTTGCAAAGCGGGGATCTTTGTGCCGGTGACGGGATCGTATTCCAGGCGGAACGGGTCGTAGCGAGCGCCGAGCGGCCCGCCTCCCTCGCCGACAATCGCCTTCTTCCCCTGGTGCAGCTTGCCGCCGATGACCATGAAAGGGGGCAGCGGCGATCGGGTGCCGCGGACCCGAGCCACGACCGCGCCGGTCGCGGGCCGCACCGAGCCTGCCTCCGCCTTGCCGCCAAGGTTGACCGCGCCAGCGCTGCTGCCGGTCAGGCCGATAGTGCCGGCAACACCGTGATCATTGGAAGCGGTGTGTAACGAACGGAGAATGGCGAAACGGTCGGCGAGGCCAGCGATCTTGGGGAACAGCTCGCCGATCCGGATGCCGGGCACGCGCGTGGCAATGGGGCTGAAGGGACCGCGAAACTCGAGCGGAGCGCCGGGCTTGGGATCCCAAGTGTCCAGATGAGCCGGGCCACCCCAGAGCCACAGCAGGATGACCGACCGGGCTGTTCCGCCGCTCGTGGCGCCGGCCTGGGCCCGCAACCGAAGCAGGTCGGCCAGCGACAACCCAAGGACGCTACTGGCGCCGACCTGAAGGAAAGCCCGCCGTGTCATTCCCTGACAGGTGCGTTGCCGTTGTTGGCCAATGAGCAGCATGATAGATCCCCCCTACCGACCGTGGCAGCGTTCGGCGTCGATTATACCAGACGAAAAGCAGAAGCAACCATCCTTCAGTTGATTTTGGGGGCGGCCAGGACGGGCGAACGGCCGGCTAACGTCGGCCGGTGAGTCTGCCGGCGGGCTAACGCCGTGCCGCTCGCCGGCCACTCGCCATGTCGTGGGGCCGCCGGCCCGGCGGCCGGCGCCACAATTGCATCCGGTGCGCGGCGGCCCTATGATAGCGCTTCGGTATGACCGATGAGGACATTTTCCTGCAAGCCATCCGCGAGAACCCCGACGACGACGGGGCGCGGCTAATCTACGCCGACTGGCTGGAGGAGCAGGGCGACCCGCGCGGCGAATTGATCCGCGTCCAGTGTGCCCTGGCACGGATGCCGGCGGGCGCCGCAGGCCGCCGGGAGCTCGAAGAGCGCGAGCGGCAGCTGCTGCGGGAGGTAGAAGCCGCCTTGTCGCTGCCTGCTATCCTTAGCGATTGGGAATTCCACCGCGGGCTGCTGGAAAGCGCCAGCATCCGGCTGCGGGCCTTCGCGGAACACGCCGAGGCGCTGGTACGGCTGGGCCCGCTCCGCCGTCTACACGTTTTCAACGGCTGGTTCCGCCCCAACCTGGCCACCCTTCAGGCCCTGGCCAGCAACCCCTACTTAGCCCGAGTGACCAGCCTGGAGCTAACCGAGGCCTCCATCTCCGCCCAGGGCGTCCGGGAACTGACTGCCTCGCCTTACCTGGAGCAGCTGACAGCGCTGGACCTCAGTTCCAACGTCCTGGGGGACGAGGGAGTGCAAGTCCTGGCAGGCTGCCCCTCGCTGGCCCGCCTGACGAGGCTGGCCCTCGGCGGCAACCTGATCGGTGACGACGGGGCGCAGGCATTGGCGGACTCGCCCTACTTGACCAACCTGACAACGCTGGACCTGAGCCGGAACAGCATCACCGACCAGGGCCTGGCGGTGCTGGCGGCCTCGCCGCGCTTGGCCCAGCTGACGGCCCTCGACCTGAGCAATAACCTGATTGCCGACTCCGGGGTCTCAGCCCTGGCCGAGACGAAGTACCTGACCCGGCTGACTGCCCTGAACCTCCGCAACAACTTCATCGGCGACCGGGGGGTACAGGCTCTGGCTCGGGCCCCCTTTCGGGCGCAGCTGTTGGGCCTTGATCTCCAGGGGAATTTCTTCACGGCCGACGATGGCGGGCCGCCGATCGCGCTCCCCTACGCCGGCTGAGTTTTCCCACCCCGCCTTCATAAAACACAGAAGGAAACCATGAGGAACAGGGTGTACGACCGGCGCGAGATATTGCAGTGGGCGGGCGGGGCGCTGCTCGGGGGCATGCTCAGCGGGCGGGACGCTCGCTCCTCCGGGGAGCGCTCCTCTGGGAGCGCGGCTGTCCCCGCTGCCTCTCGCTCGTCGCTCGGCGGGCAGTTCGTCCCGGCCGACGACCAACCGGCAGGACGTAAGGGGTGCATCGTGGGACAGATCCAGGCAGCGCAGGTCGGCGAGGAAGTGCTGGCCGCGGGCGGCAACGCCGTCGATGCCGCGGTCGCCGCCGCCCTGACCGCCGCTACCATTTCCATCGCCGACTGCGGTATCGGTGGCTACGGCGGGCACATGGTCATCGCCCTGGCCGGCGGCCAGAAGGTCACCGCCATCGACTTCAACACCACTGCCCCGCAGGCGGCCCGGGAGGACATGTTCCCGCTCGATGACCAGGGCAACGTTAAGGGCCAGGTCAACATGTTCGGCTGGCGGGCTGCCGGCGTTCCCGGCACGCTTGCGGGGCTGCAGCTTGCCCTCGACCGCTACGGCACACAACCCTTCGCCAAACTGGTGCAGCCGGCCATCCGCTACGCCCGGGAGGGGTTTGAGGTCAGCGCTGGCCTGGCCAATGCCATCCGCGCCGCGCAGGCGCAATTCCGGCAGGATCCCGGCTCGGCCCGGTTATTCCTGAATAAGGGGGAGCCGCTGAAGCCGGGCAGCACCTTCCGCAATCCCGACCTGGCCGACCTCCTTCAGAGTTTGGCCGAGCGAAAGTCGGTCGAGCCGTTCTACCGCGGCGACATTGCCCGGCGCATCGCCGCCGCCTTCCGCAAGCACGGCGGCTTGGTGACGGAGAAAGACTTGGCTGCTTATCAGGCGCGGGAGGTCGAGCCGCTCGAATTCTCCTGGCGCGGCATCCAGGTCCGCACCGCGCCGCTGACAGCCGGCGGCGCCACCGTGCTCGAAGCACTGGCCATCCTGAAGGCCCTGGGGTGGGAAGCATTCCCCACCCACGACCCCAAGGCGCTGCACGCCCGCCTAGAGGCACTGCGCATCGCCTGGGACGACCGGCTGCGGTTGCTGGGCGACCCGGACCAGGTGAAGGTGCCGCTGGAACGGCTGCTGTCGGAGACCTATGCCAAGGACATGGCGGCCCGGGTCGAGGCAGCCCTGCGCGACGGTAAGCCAGTGCCGACCGAGACCGATGGCCGGAAGGCTGACGGCACTATTCACCTCAGTGCCGCCGACGCCCAGGGCAACCTGGTCGCCCTGACCTTGACCCACGGTGGAAGTTTCGGGGCGCGCGTGACAGTGGAAGGGCTGGGGCTGGTCCTGGGGCACGGCATGTCGCGCTTCGACCCGCGCCCGGGGAGGCCGAACTCGCCCGGCCCCGGCAAGCGGCCGCTGCACAACATGTGTCCAACGGTGTTGCTGCGCGACGGCAAGCCCGTGCTGGCCGTGGGCGCCCGGGGCGGGCGGCGCATCCCCAACGCGATCTTCGAAGTGCTGGCCCAGTACCTGGGACGGGGCGCTTCCCTGAAAGAGGCCGTGGCGGCCCTCCGGCTGCACACCGAAGGGGGGCGGAATGTCATGCTGGAGCCGAAGGCACCGAAGGCCGACGCGGAGTTCCTACAGAAGCTGGGCTATACCGTGACCACGGGAGCCAGCGCCGTCGTCTCCGCCGTCTCCTTCGACCCCGCGTCCGGCACCTGCCACACCGCCGCACGCTGAGCCGGGGTCGGTGCGAACAAGGTATGGCTCCCGTCACGGCTTGGCGAAGGTGTCGTCGTCCAGCTTGTCCCGCGGCGCGTAGTCGCTGACCTCACCATCGGCATAGACCTTGCCATCCCGCTTGACGACGAACTTGCGGGCGTTCTGGACGCCGTCGATCTCACGGTAGTCGCTGAAGAGGGTCTCTTGCGTGACCTCATTACCGCCGGGCAGCACTTTGACGCGCATCTGGGCCTTGAGCAGCAGGCCGGTTTCCTTGTCGAAGAACAGGCTGACATCGCGGTATCCCTCGTGGGACACCTTGACGCCGACGGCAGGGCGGTCGCCGACCTTGGCCTCGCCCAAAGACGCCAGCCGGAACGTCTTCTCTCGCAACGGCAGCAGGGTCGCGGCCCAGTGGGCGAAGAGTTCCTGCCGGACTTCTTCCAACTCGGCCTTATTCAGGGGTTCCACGTCGTCGTTGATCCGGGTCCACCCCTGGTCGCCGTTGACCACCCGCGTCAGCCGGTAGTCCTTCCCCTCGATGGTCGTCTCCAGCGTTTCCCGGATCTGCCGCGGCGGCTGCACCAGCCAATCGCAGGTGTACGGCACCGCCTGGTCATCGAGGTAAAACTTGCCCCGGACCTTCCAACTCTCGGCCTTGAGCTTGGCCAGGTTCTTCTCTCCGCCGTGTGCCTGGATGGCCCGTTCGATCACTGCCCGCGCTTCTGCCTGCTCATCGGCCCAGGCCGGGGCCCCCGTCCCTACGACCAGGCAGAGCGCGACGGACAAGCAAAGAAATTGGCGCATCATCCACCTCAGGGAAGGGTGAAGAAGGACCAGGGCGAACTGGGAGTGTCAGCGATCGGAGCCTCCCGCTCAGGGCTTTGCAAAGACACCGTCATCCAGCTTATCGTGCGGCTGGAAATCGCTCCACTGGATTTCGAGGAAGGGCCGATCATCCCGCCGGATGATGATCTTCATCGGATGCTTGAGGCCGCCCACCTCCTTGTAGTCGCTGTAGAAGGTTTCCTGGCCGACTTCCTGCCCGGTCAGCACATCTCTAACGCGCGTTTCGCTCTTGAGCAGCAGCCCAGTCTCCTTGTCGAAGTAGAGGTTGACATCGCGCCGGTCCTTGTGCGAGGCCTTGACGCCGACGGCAGGGCGGTCACCGATTTTAGTCTCACCCAAGGGGGCCAGTTGATATGCCTTGTCCGTCACCAGAGGCGTCAAGCGGACGGCATAGGCCAGGGACTTCTCCTCGGCCAGTTGTTCCTTGTCCATGTCCTGCACGGCGTCGTTCAACTTGACCCAGCCTTTGTCGCCGTTGACGACCACAAGGCGCTGGAACTTCATACCGTTGAACTCGAACTCAACGCGGCTCCGACTCTGCTCGGGCGGCTGGACCGCCCACTCGCCGGTGAGGTCGATGGCCTCGCCGAGGCCGTGGAACTTGCCCGCGCCCTTCCAGGTGGCGGCCTTGAACTGGTTGAGCTTCGCAGCGCCGCCGCGAGCCTGGATGGCCTTCTCGATCAGCGCCCGCGGCTCCGCCGGATCGTCGGCCCGGCATGGAGCGATAGCGCCCAAGACCAGGCCAATCGCGAACGACGCGCACCACAGCCTTCGCATGACGGACCTCCTTGCGGATGGCAACGAACCGGGGACCGATCCCGGTCGGGGAGCTGCATGTGGTCTTTTTACTGAAGGAAGGGCTCAGGGGTCAGGGGGGCAGTCGTCTGGCCCCCTGTCTCATTTGGGCCGATCGGTGAAGGTGCCGGCAGGGCCTTCGAGCTTGACGGGTTCGAAGCCGGCCTTCTCAGCCGTTTCCCAGAGGGCACGCGGCAAAGGCTGCTGGTTGGGCCGAGGCGTGATAGTGGCGGTCTTCGTCTCCAGGTCGGTCTTGACCGCCGCGACGCCCGGCACCTGGCCTAACCGGGCCGCCAGCTTCTTGGCGCAGCTGGGACAGTCCAGGTCCTTGAACGTGATCGTCGTCCGGGGCGGGTCGGCCGCCTGAACGGTGCCGTTCAGCAGCAGTCCGGCCAGTACGACCAGGGTCACCGCAACCGCGTTCCGCATGGATCATCCTTCCGGGGGAAAGGGGTATATTTCGGTCAGGGGACTGTACATGGTGTTCGTTCGGAAGCACGAGCGGACGTCTGTAGCAAAAAAACGGGACAATCGCGAGAAGAGATTCGTCGGCCGCCGTTGCGGCAAGGGATAGCAGATGGGCGGTTGCGAAGAGGCATGCGGTTGGGGCAGGCCGAGTGAAGCAAATAACAAGTTACAAGTTACAAGTCAAGAGGTGGTAGTGTAACTTGTTTACTTGCTTCACCTTGCCCAGAGTTTGCGGTCGAGGCTGCGGTAGCCGATGGCCTCGACGACATGCCCTGGCCGGATGTTGGCCGAGCCGTCGAGGTCGGCAATGGTCCGAGCTACCCGCAGAATGCGGTCATGCGCCCGCGCCGACAGACCCAGCTCTTCCATGGCGCTCTTCAAGAGGTTGCGGCCCTCCTCGTCCAACACACAGTAGCGCCGCAGCTGCCGGCTGGTCATCCGACTGTTGAGCCGATGGCTGTCCGGGCCGAAGCGCTGCCGCTGCACTTGCCGCGCCCGGCTGACCTGTTCCCGCATGGCGGCGCTGGACGTGCCGTCGGCGTTGGCGGCCAACTCCTGGAACGGGACGGCGGGGACCTCGATGTGCAGGTCGATCCGGTCCAGCAGCGGCCCGCTGATCCGGCCCATGTAGCGCTCAATCTGCATGGGCGAGCACTTGCAGACGTGCTTGGCGTCGCCGAGGTAGCCGCACGGGCAAGGGTTCATGGCGGCGACCAGGATGAAATTGGCAGGAAAGGTGGCCGAGTGCAGCGCCCGTGAGATGACCACCTTGCCTTCTTCCAGCGGCTGGCGGAGCACCTCCAGACTGCGGCGGTTGAACTCGGGCAACTCGTCCAGAAAAAGGACGCCATGATGGGCCAGGGAAATTTCGCCCGGGGCCGGCGTGCTGCCGCCGCCGACCATGCCGGCATCACTGATGGTGTGATGCGGTGCCCGGAACGGCCGCTGCGCCAGCAGGGCCTCGTCCGGATTGAGCCGTCCCATCGCGCTGTAGATGCGCGTCGTCTCCAGGCTTTCGGCGGGCGTCAACGGCGGCAGGATGGTCGGCAGCCGGCGGGCCAGCATGGTCTTGCCGGTGCCCGGACTGCCGATCATGAGCACATTATGCCCGCCGGCAGCGGCGACGACCAACGCCCGCTTGGCGAACTCTTGGCCGCGAACATCGGCGAAGTCCACATCGTAGGTGTTCAACCGGGCGAATACCTCGTCGATGTGGGAGGCGACCGGCTCAGCCGGGAGCTGACCCGCCAGGATGCCGACTGCCTCGGCCAGATTGCCAACGGCATAGACGGCAACCGCCTCGACCACGGCGGCTTCGCGGGCGTTGGCGGCCGGCACCAGCATCTTGGGGATGCGGCGCTCGGCGGCGGCCATGGCCATGGAGAGGGCACCCTTGATAGGGCGGACGCTGCCGTCAAGGGCCAGCTCGCCGACCGTGGCGAAGTCGCGCAGCTGCTCGGGAAGCAACTGGCCGGTGGCCACCAGCAGGCCTAGGGCGATGGGAAGGTCGAAGCCCCCCGCGTCTTTGCGCAGGTCGGCGGGGGCGAGGTTGATCACCGTTCGGCCAGGGTGGCGCTGGTAGCCGAGGTTCGCCAACGCCCGCTCGATGCGGTGGATGCTTTCGCGCACCGCCAACTCGGGCAGGCCGACCAGGACCGTCTTGGGCAAGCCGGCCGACACATCAACCTCGACTTCGACCGGCACGGCCTCAATGCCGACCAGGGTGAATGTGTTCAACTTGGCAAGCATGGGCAGAGCGCTCCCGGGACCGAGAGGCGGGCGCTTCCCCCGGAGTGGGGCGTGAACCGCACCCAGCCTGGGGGAGTTGTACCTCATGTCTCCGGCGGCCGCAACCGGGTATAGGGTAGGGAGCGCCTGAAAGGATCATCGTTGCCGCCTGCGACTTGGCGCTAAGCCGCAAACAGCAACGATGACTTCCCGAGGCGACCCGGTGTTAAACCCGCTCCGGCACGACGAATGGCTCGCGGTACTCGCGGCGCAAGAGTTGGTTGGCCCGGGTGACGATCTCGGTGCTGCCGACAAAGCGCTCGGTGCGGGCATCTATTTCCAGCCAGGGCCCGACGATCACCTTCGTCTTGGCGAAATCGACGCCGTTGGCCTCCAGGTGTTCCCGGAAGCGCTCGAACGTCTCCAGGGCGTCGCTCCCCCGGTCCTGGATCGCCTCGCGGGCTTCCGGCAACGAGTGGGGGGTGCCGAGCCGGTAGGAGATATTCGCCAGGTGCACCAGCGCCGTGGACAGGTGCCCTTCGAGTACGTCCGCTCGGAGGTCGCTGACCTTGCGGCTGCGTACCGCGGCCAGGAAGTTGTACAGGTGCCCCTGGTGGGCGGGATAGCCGCCGGTGTCGCCGGGCTGGCCCACCGGCCGCGGCAGCCCGGCCTCGCCGCGCTCCCCCTTGATCTTCGGGCCCACCGTCTTGGGGCCTTTTACCGACGGCAAATTCCGCAGCTCGAAGATCACCAGCGGCCCCGGCTCGTACTGGAAGAGGGCGATCTGGGTGTTGGGCGTCTCGCCGTCGTCGTCAAAGAGGAACCGCCCGCCCAGGCTCAGGACGCGCCGGGGCAGGGTGTTCTGGCCCAGCGCCAGCCGGGCCGCGTCCAGCGGGTAGATACCGTTGTTGCCGATCTCGCCGGTGCCAGTGGACCAGACCCAGTGCCAGTCATAGTGCAGGTTCTTGCGCCGCAGCGGCTCCTTGGGCGCGGGGCCGCACCACAAGTCGTAATCCACGGAGTCGGGGATCGGCTGCGGCCCGCTCACCTTGCCGATGCTCTGTCGCATGCGGTTCAGGGCAGTGAAGACCACGTGGATCTTCCCCACCTGCTCCGTCTCCAGCCGCAGTTCGCCTGTTCGGTGCGGATGGTTCTGGTTGCCGAACTGCACAATGCGGTTGTACTTCCGGGCTGCCTCGACCATCTGCCGCCCTTCCCAGAGGTTGTGACAGAGCGGCTTCTCAACGTAGACATCCTTACCGGCCTGACAGGCCCAGATAGTGACCAGAGCGTGCCAGTGGTCGGGGGTCGCCGTGGTGAGGGCATCGACATCCTTGCTCTCCAGGAGCTTGCGGACATCGGTATAGCCGGCCACCTTCTGATTGCGGTCGGCGAATGCTTTCAGCCCGCGGTGGAGCACGTCGCGGTCGGCATCGCACAGCGCCACCACGCGCACCCCCGGGAGCCCTTGGAGGCAGCGGATGTGATGGTTGCCCTGGCTGCGGAACCCGACCACTGCGACCCGTAGGTCGTCGTTGGCTCCCAGCGCCCGGGCGTGAGGCGTCAGCCCCCAGGACACGCCCGCCGCGATGGAGCCCTTCAGAAACGCTCGTCGTGTGATCTTGATCATAAGGAGTCCTCTCTTGGGTTCATCTTTCCGTTTTCATGGGACCTGGCAATGACCAGTCAAGAAGGGCCCCGGCAGACGCGGAGCGCCATCCACTTATGGAAACACAGCATATAGGCGGCCGGAGGAGTTGCTAAGGTTTCACAAATGATCCTTAAATCCATCGGGTCCATTGCCCTCCAAGCCTTGATCGGCAATCTTGGATGGACCACAGCTGTCTTGAGATTGAGTACGATACAATGGCGCTCACTCTTTGCAACTGTCACGCCGTCAGGAGGTCTTAAGAGGTCGCGACCGGAGTGGCGGGAAGGAGAGGGGTGAGACATGACGGCAACCTTGGGAAAAGGGTGAGCCCATTCAACCGGTCCAGGACCGCGCGGGAAGTTGAGGGAGCAGGGTGAGTCTAATCGGCACAGTTCCCCTCTGTCAAGGAAGTGCCCGCCGCCGTCGGGACGCGGCGCTGATGGTCACGAGGGTACCCCACGGTTAGGTCGGCGGAGAGATTCATGGCAAAGAAGAAGTGGATCCAGGATGTGAAGACGGTTTCGACCTACCCGCCCAAAGGCCTGTTCACCCAAGACGCCGAGACCATCGCCCGGACGATGGCCCGCAAAAGGGTCAGCCCCAAGGGGCTTGGCTCGGCCATTCGTATGATTCAATTCTTTATCAACCGGGCCGGCAAGAACCTGTCAGCCGCGCGGAAGCGGGAGCTAGAGAAGGCCAAGCGGCTTTTGCAGGAGAAGGCCCGCCGACAGAGGTAGGTCGCCATGATTGCTAAGGGCGACTCGCGCTGGATGCGCCCCGCGGCGGGGCTGCCCTAGCGACCACAGTACCCCTATCTGCGCACCATCCACGCTCTCCCGCTGTGGGCCGATGCTTTCAGGGAGCCTGATTCGTCCCGACTTCGCGGGGTTGCGGCCCGGAGTTAGTCTTGGCCTGCAGTGGCGACGACGCCGTAGCCGGCCTCCTTCCAGGCTTGGACGCCGCCAGCCAGCACCTTAGCGTTCCGGAAACCTTTGCTTTGGTACTCTTCCGCCCGACCAGCGGAGGCTGCGTCGTGCGGTCAGGCACAGTAGAAGATGACCTCGCGGTCGCGCGGCAGCGTTTCTTCCTGGGCTCGGAACTCATCCAGGGAGATCGCCCCTTCCAAGCGGTTCTGCTGGAATTTCGCCTCGCTGTCGTAGGCACAGACCAGCAGGGCGCCGGCCTTCAGGTGCTCCTTTGCCTCTTGTGGACTGATCCGCTCCGTTGTGGCAGCCATAGTCCTTCCCTCCTGAATCACGCCCTGATGTTGCTCAGGGCAGGAACGCGCCCCGAGCTTGACAAGAAGACAAACTTGCACATTGCGTACCAAGCCGTGAAGAAGGGACGGGCCCGTTCATCCAGGGGATGAGAAGGGTTTGGGTTTTCGATCCATCTTCACGACTCCCCTCATTTCCGAAGGAGCAGGGAAGTCCTTTTTCCCGCCCGACCATCCGCGGCAACAAGGCTCGCCAACCCGGGCCGAGAGGCCACTACCTCCATCCATGCAGCAGCACATCGCCCGCCAGTTGTTCCACGTGCCAGCCGCCGAGCGCCAGCGCATCAGCGATCCGGTCCACGCCGCGGCCGCCGATCGGCGTCCGCGCCCCGGCGCCGCCCGCCAGACGCGGGGCGATGAAAACGTGCACCTCATCAATCGCGCCGGCATCGAGGAAACTGCCCAGCACGGCCGACCCGCCCTCCACCAGTACGTTGGTCATCCGCCGCCGTCCCAATTCGCCGAGCACGGCCGCCACCGCGGGCCGCTCGTCCAGGACCGGCAGGCCGATCACCTCACAGCCCAGCGCCTGTAACGCTTCAACGTGGGAAGCGGACGCTCCCTCTGCGGTCACGACCAGGGTCGGTGTCTGGCGGGCGGTCCGGGCAAGTTGCGAGTCGGCCGGTAGACGGCCGCGGCTGTCCAACACGATGCGCACCGGCGTGCGCGGCCCCGGCGGGCGAGCAGTCAGGAGCGGATCATCGGCCAGGACCGTGCCGATGCCGACGATGATGGCATCCATTCGGCCGCGCAGCTCGTGCACCCGGCGGCGCGCGGCCTCGCTACTGATCCACTTCGAGTCGCCGGTGCGCGTGGCAATCTTGCCGTCGAGCGTCATGGCCCACTTGGCGTGGACGTACGGCTGGCCGGTCGCCAGCAGCTTCAGGTACGGGGCGTTCAACCGGCGCGCCTCGGCTTCGCCCGGGCCGAACTCCACCTCAATACCGGCGGCTCGGAGCAACTCCGCCCCGCGCCCGGCCACCTGGGGGAAGGGGTCGGCCAGGGCGGCGACCACCCGGCGGATGCCGGCGCGGATCACGGCGTCGGTGCAGGGGGGCGTTTTGCCGTGGTGGCAGCACGGCTCCAGGGTCACGTACAGGGTCGCCCCCCGGGCCGCTTCGCCGGCCGCGGCCAAGGCGTTGACTTCGGCGTGGGCCTCCCCATAGCGCCGGTGCCAGCCTTCTCCGACCACCTGGTCGCCGCGCACAACCACGGCGCCGACGAGCGGGTTCGGCTCGACATGGCCCCGGCCCCGCTCCGCCAGCTCCAGCGCCCGTTTCATCCACTGCTCGTCTCGACTCTCGGCCATCGGTTCGCTTGGACCGTCTGAAGGGATACCTGATTACTGTCTGGGGTCAGTGTACCGCTGACCGGCGCCGCTAGCGAGACAAGCCGCCCACAGACTGGACAATCGCGCCACCGCCGGACAAGATGATCGGACCACCGGATTCAAGGTACATGGGGGAATTCATGAACACATCGACATCCATTAGATCCACCGGTCTGGCCGTTCTGGCTGCGGGCCTCTGGCTGCTGGGGCCCGGCAGCAGCGTCGCCTCCGACAGCGCGGCGATCCGTGCCGCGGTGCTGAAGCTGGCCGATGCTATCGAGAAAAACGACCCGACCGAGGCGACGAAGCAGGTTGAGGCGCTGAAACAGGCCAGCCTTCTCGACCTGATGGATCTGTTCAAGCTGCGCACCTCGGAAGGGTTGGGGGTCGGACCAAGGCCGCGCGAGATCAAACCGGACGGCATCGAGGCCAAACTGCGCGAGTTGGCCCTGGGCAAGCAGCCCTACGACCCGAAGCGGCTGGAGGCTGAGGCCGAGCACCTGGCGCGGATGGCCTACATCGTGGCCGCCGTCGCCGAGTCCACCCAGGGCAAGCCTACGGCCCGAGCCCGGAAGGAGGCCGACGGCCTGAGGAAGTGGCAGCAGTGGTCCGGAGCGATGCGCCGCTCGGCAGTGGAACTGGCCGGGGCGGTACGGGCGAAGGACCTCCAGGGGATACGGGCAGCTGCCCTGCGCGTCAACGCCAGCTGTAGCGACTGCCATGCTCAGTTCCGCCAATGAAGCGGCGGGAACAGGGACTTCTCCCCCACTTCGGGGGAGAGGGGTAAGGGGTGAGGGGGAAGAGCGCTAAGCCGCCAGCAGCATCAATCGGGCAGCACCGCTTGCAGAAACGCCAGCGCCCGCCGAGCCGTCGCGACCGCGTCGTGACTGTGCCGGCTCAACTCGACGTGGACCCCGCTGCGGTAGCCGATCTCTGCCAGCGTCCGCAGTACCGAGCCGAAGTCGATTTCCCCTTCGCCGAACATCAGATGATCGTGGATGCCACGGCGCATGTCCTCGATGTGGACGTTCCAGAGCAGGTCCCGCCAGTGCCGCAGGTGATCGGCGATCGGCACCTCGCCCTGACAGTGCAAGTGGCCGATGTCGATGGTCAGTCCGAACGTTGGATGATCCACCTGCTCGCGCAGCTCGGCAAAGCGGGTCATCGTGTCGATGACCATGCCGGGCTCCGGCTCGAACGCCAGCCGTACCTGCCGATCCGCGGCATAATCGGCCAGACGGCGGCAGCCTTCGACCAGCCGGCTCATCAGGGTATCAAAAGGGGCATCGTCGCTCGGGCTGCCGGACCAGAAGCTGACCGCGTCGGAGCCCAACTCGTAGGCAATGTCCACCGCGCGGCGGAGGAACTCCAGCCGCCGTTCGCGCTGCTCGGGCCGGGGGCTGACGAGCGTGGGCTGGTGTTTGTGCCAAGGGTCGAGCAGGAAGCGGGCGCCCGTTTCGATGACCGAGCGGAGCCCGAGCCGGTCAAGTAGGCCGCGGATGGCGGCCACCTGGGCCGGCAGCTGCGGGTCGTAGGGGTTCAGCGCGTGGTGATCAAGCGTGATGGCCACGCTCCGGTAGCCGAGGCCGGCCAGGATGGTCAGAGCGTCTTCCAGGCGGTGGTGGGCGAAGCCGTTGGTGTTGTATCCGAGGAGCATGTTCATAGTGTAACGGGAATCCGACTCCTAACCACGCCCTCGGGAAAGGCAGCTGCCATGCGGATCGGCATCGCCGGCTTCATGCACGAGTCGAACACTTTCAACTCACTCCGCACCGATCGAGCCGCCTTCGCCGCGCAGAGTCTGACCTTCGGCCCGGCGCTAATGGACGAATGGCGCGACGCCCACCATGAGGTCGGCGGCTTCCTCCGCGCCGTCGCTGAGGCCGGCGACGAGCCGGTGCCGATCGTCATGGCCTGGGCGACGCCGGCCGGGCCGGTCGCCGACGATGTGTTCGAGGAGGTCACCGGCTACCTGATCGAACAGCTGCGGCAGCAGCGGCCCGACGGCCTCCTCCTGGCCCTGCACGGTGCCATGGTCGCCGAGTCGTACCCCGATGCCGACGGCGAGGTGCTCGAACGCCTGCGTCGGGCGCTGGGGCCGGACTTCCCCATCGTCGTCACGCTCGACCTGCACGGCAACCTGTCGGAGCGCCTGATCGCCTCTTGCGACGCGGCGGTCGCCTACCGCACCTGCCCCCACGTGGACCAGCGCGAGTGCGGCCAGCGGGCGGCGTCGCTCCTGCGGCGGATGCTGCGCGGCGAGGTCCGGCCTCGCCAGGCGCTGGCCAAGCCGCCGCTGATCGTTAACATCATGGTCCATGACACGTCAGAACCGCCGCTCAAGGAATTCATGGATGAGGCCCGAGCGCTGGAACAACAGCCCGGTATCCTGGCGGTCAGCCTGCTGCCGGGCTTTGCCTACGCCGATGTGCCGCAGATGGGCCCCTCGGTGGTGGTCGTGACCGATAGCGACTCGGCCTTGGCCCAGCGCGAGGCGGACCGGTTGGCGGGCCGCCTCTGGGATGCCCGCGAGCGCCTGGCCGCCATGCTGCCCGATGCACCGACCGCGGTAGCCCGCGCCCTGCAAGCGGATCGACTGCCGGTGGTGCTGGTGGACACAGGCGACAATGTCGGCGGCGGCTCGGCAGCCGACGGCACCGTGCTGCTGGCCGAGCTGCTGCGCCAGGGGGCGACCGACAGCGTCGTCTGCCTGTACGCGCCGGAAGAAGTCAAGCAGTGTGCCGCTGCCGGCGTGGGGCAAGAGGTGAGCCTGACGGTTGGCGGCAAGGTGGACCGGCGGCACGGCGACCCGGTGCCGGTGACGGGGCGCGTGCGCGTGCTGCACGATGGCACTTATGTCGAGCCGGAGGTGCGGCACGGCGGCAAGCGCGTCAACCGCATGGGCCTGACCGCACTGGTGGAGCTGCCCGGCCGCAATCTTCTGGTGCTGACCTCGCTGCGCCACCCGCCGTTCAGCCTGGGCCAGCTCACCTGCCTGGGCGTCCAGCCGCAGCGGCAGCGCATCCTGGTGGTCAAGGCAGCCATCGCATACAAGGCGGCTTATGCCCTGATCGCCGGCACCATCATCGCGGTGGACACGCCGGGACTGACGGCGGTCAATCCCCACCGTTTCAACTATCGCCACATCCGCCGGCCGATGTTCCCCCTGGATCGCTAGCCCTGGTTTTCGCTTGATCCCCTTCCGGGGGCGCGGGAGGATCGGTCCGCCGTTGGGGGTGAACTCCCCGAACTGATCATTCAAGCCACTCTCGTCCGAGGAACCGCCATGTTGCTTCGCAAGGGAACCTCTGTCCGCTGGGCCGCGGCCATCGGCTGCCTGGCCCTCCTCGTGCTGCTGTCGGCTGGCGCCGGCCTCCGTGGACAGGCGCCCGTCACCTACCAGAGGCCGCCGCAAAACATCCGGAACATCCTCGACGCGCCGGCACCGCCGCAGGTCTCGGTCAGCCCCACGCGCGATTACCTGCTGCTGATCCAGACCGACCGCTACCCGCCGATCGCCGACCTGGCCGAGCCAATGCTCCGCCTGGCCGGCCTGCGGATCAACCCCACCACCAACGGCCCGCACGCCCCGCCGCGTGTCGCCGGCCTTTCTCTTCAATCGATCACGACGGGCGAAGTGGTCAAGCTTGCCCTGCCCGAGGGTGCCCGGCTGGGGTTCCCCTCGTGGTCGCCCGACGGCAAGCACTTCGCCCTGACCAACACCACGCCGACAGGGATCGAGCTGTGGGTCGGCGACGTCGCGACCGGCAAGCTGCGGCGGCTCCCGGGCGTGATGATCAACGCCGCCTACGGCCAGGCCATCGACTGGATGCCGGATGGCAAGGAATTGCTCTGCAAGACGGTGCCGGCCGGCCGTGGCAAGCCGCCCGAGACGCCGCGCGTCCCCCGCGGGCCGGTGATCCAGGAGAGCAGCGGCAAGCCGTCGCCTGCACGCACCTACCAGGACCTTCTCCAGAATCCCCACGACGAGGAGCTATTCGATTACTACGTCACCTCGCAGCTGGTATTGGTCGATGTCGCCACGGGCAAACAGGCGTTGCTCGGCAAGCCGGGGATCTACAGCCGGGTCGAACCCGCGCCGGACGGCCGGCATATCCTGGTGGTCAGCAACCATCGCCCCTACTCCTACCTGCTGCCGGCCACCGCGTTCCCCAAGGAGGTCGAGGTCTGGGACCGTGAGGGCAAGGTTGTTGTCAAGGTGGCTAGCCTGCCCCTGGCCGACCAGGTGCCGATCGACGGCGTACCGACCGGCCCACGGGAGTACCACTGGCTGCCGGCCGAGCCCGCCACCCTGGTCTGGGCCGAGGCCCTGGATGGCGGCGACCCGCGGAAGAAGGTGCCGCATCGTGACGAATTGAAGATGCTGCGCATCAGCAGTGACAAAGCCACTTCGTTCGCCCGGACAGAGCACCGCTACGCCGGGCTGACCTGGGGCGAGAAGGACGGGCTCGCCCTGCTGCAAGATTACGACCGCGACCGCCGCCGGCGCCGCACCTTTGTACTTGACAGAGCCAACCCAGGCGCGGCGCCCCGGCTGCTCTGGGACCGCTCGGTCAACGATCGCTACAACGACCCGGGCACTCCCCTGATGCGCACCCTGCCGACCGGCCACCGCGTCCTCTGGCAGTACCAGGGGCAAATCTTCCTCGTCGGCAGCGGGGCGACCCCGACCGGCGACCGCCCGTTCCTTGACCGATTCGATCCGAAAACCGGCAAAACCGAGCGGCTGTTCCGCTGCGGCGCGAACAGCTATGAGTCCGTGGTCGCCCTGCTGGCGGACGACGGCTCACGGTTCCTGACGCGCCATGAGACGGCCACCGATCCCCCGAACTACTTCGTCCGCACCGCGTCGGGCGAGAAGAAGGCGCTGACCCAGTTCACCGACCCGACACCGCAGCTGCGGGCCATCAAGAAGCAGTTGGTGACTTACCAGCGGGCCGATGGCGTGCCGCTGTCGTTCACCCTTTACCTGCCGCTGGACTACAAGCAGGGGGAACGGCTGCCGGCCGTGATGTGGGCCTACCCGCGCGAGTTCACCGACCCGGACACAGCGGGCCAGGTCACCGGCTCGCCGCACCGCTTCACGACCTTGAGCGGCGCCTCGCACCTCTTCCTGCTGCTGCAAGGCTACGCCATTCTGGACGGGGCGTCGATGCCGGTGGTCGGCCCGCCGGAAAAGGCCAACGACACCTACATCGAGCAAATCGTCGCCAGTGCCCGGGCGGCCATCGACAAGGCCGACGAGATGGGGGTCATCGACCGCAACCGGGTCGGCGTGGGCGGGCACAGTTACGGCGCCTTCATGACGGCGAACCTGCTGGCGCATTCGGACCTTTTCCGGGCCGGGGTGGCCCGCAGCGGGGCCTACAACCGGACGCTGACGCCGTTCGGCTTCCAGGCGGAACGGCGGACATTGTGGGAGGCGCCAGAGACTTACCTGCGGATGTCGCCGTTCATGTACGCGCACCGGATCAAGGCGCCGCTGCTGCTCATCCACGGCGAGGCGGACAACAACGCGGGGACGTTCCCCATCCAGAGCGAGCGGATGTACCAGGCGATCAAGGGCAACGGCGGCACGGTGCGTTATGTGGCGCTGCCGTTTGAGTCGCATGGCTACCTGGCCCGCGAGTCGGTGGAGCACACGCTCTACGAGATGGTGACCTGGTTCGACCGCCATGTGAAGAACGCAGCCCCACCCAAGTAGCAAGTAAAAGTGACAAGTAACAAGTAATCCAGCGACCGGACTATTTGTTACTTGTCACTTGTTTGCTTCCCTGTGCGCCGTCGGCCCTTCGCTTTGCCAGCTGGGTGGGAAGCCTAACCCGGCCTGGCGCCTCTAATCATTCAGGAGAATGAACAGCGGTACGGGTAATGGCCCGGCTACGCTGCCGAGGCTCTGGAGGGAGCGCTCATGAACCGCCCGTCTCTTCTCTCCTTGCGGGACAGGATCCGAAAGCGGAATGGTCGGCGGCTCCAGTGCGAACGGCTGGAGGATCGCCTGGCGGCCGGCGACGTCCTCGAATTCTTCGGCGGCCCGCTGCTGGCCGTGGGCCTTTTCGACCGGGAGCTGGACCGGGTGACAGCGGAGCCCATCGGCATTCTTGCAGACGGACAGCAAGTCCAGAGCGGGGACGCTTTCGCGGAAGATGGCCGGGTCGCTTCGTTGCTCTCCAGCTCTGTTCCGCTGTACCCCTCCGTGCAGGCTCTGATCGGACCTTCCTCAACTGGAAAGGACAGAGCCAATTCGGAGATTGCCCCCTCCTTTGGTTCATGGGACATGGGATGGGCCTGGGACGTTGGGGCGCGGGCCGGCCTGTCGGACGACTTGCTCGCGGCGGCAGTGGCGGCAGCTGCCCGCTCCGGCGGTGGCGTGCCGGCAGTGGCAGCGGCGGGCAGCCAAGGCAGTGGTCTGGTGCCGACCGGAGAGGCCGAGGCGCCGACCGGCGGAGCGGCCACGCCGGCCGTGTTCGGTAGCGCCCCGGCCGGATTGGACCTGCTTGATTTCCTCACCCCGCAGGGCGAAGAGACACCCTTGCCCCCAATGGTAGTCTCGGCGGCAGGTGCTCTTCATGAGGAGGGCGGCACGGCAAGCATCCCGCCAAGTAACCTTATTCCTCCCCTCGCTGACGGATCATTGACACCGGACCCGGCCGACACCGCAGACCTGGCAGGGCTGCCGGTCAGCTTCATCGAGAACCGCGGGCAATGGCAGACCCCGGCAGTGTTTGTGGCCTGGAACAGCTCGTTCACCGTCCACCTGGAGCACGACGGCATCCGGCTTCACCGAGGGGGTGACCAGCCTGCCTTGGTCAGCCTGACCTTTAAGGGGGCTGCGGAGGACGTGGCCCTCATCGGCGAAGATCGGCAGAGCGGCTACTACAACTTCTTCCTCGGCAACGACCCGGCCGAGTGGCGGTCGCAGGTGGCGGCGTATGGCAGCGTGCTTTACGACGGCCTCTATGAGGGGGTGGATGTCCGCGTGCGGGAAGACGCCGGTCAGTTCGCCTATGACCTGCTGTTGCAGCCGGGGGCCGACCTGGATCAGGTGGTGATCCGCGTCGAGGGGATTTCCGGACTCGAGCTGGCCGATGACGGTTCGCTCATCCTGCAAACCACCGGCGGGCCGCTGCGGCAAACGGCACCGGTGACATGGGAGGTCCTGCCCAGCGGCGAGCAGCGTATAATCGAAAGCGGCTTCCGCATCCTCGATGCGGAGCACTTCGGCTTCGTAGCGCCCGACCGCGACCCCGGCCTGCCGCTGGTAGTTGACCCCGGCCTGGACTGGGGCACTTTCCTGGGCGGCCACGGCGACGACCAGTTCGGTGGGTTGGCCCTGGTGCCCGACGGCTCGGGCGATATCATCATCGCCGGCAACACCCGCTCGCCCGACTTCCCGCACACCCTGGGCAACCTGCGGGTCATCGACTACGGCACGTTCCTCAGTCCCACCTGGACGCCCTACGTCGCCCGGCTGAACGCAACCGGCACGGCGCTGGTATATGCGACGTTCTTCGGCGGTTCGGGGGTCGATTCGGTGCAGGATGTGGCCGTCGATGCCGCCGGCCAGCCGGTCGTGGTGGGCGACACCAACTCCGAGGACTTCCCCACGACCCCCGGCGCCTACGACCGCACCGGGGGCAACTGCTGCAGCGGCGACTACGATGCCTACGTCATCAAGTTCAACGCCAGCGGCAGCGGCCTGGTGTTTGGCACTTACCTGGCCGGCTCTCCCAACGCAGGCCAGGAGATAGCGTCGCACGTGGCCTACGACCCCTCCGGTTCGGTGATCGTGTCCGGGACGGCCAACTCGGCCGACTTCCCCACCACCCCGGGCGCTTACCCCGGCCAGCCGGGCCTGTTCGTCTCCCGGTTCAATCCGACGGGCACGCAGTTGACCTACTCGGCGTTCATCGGCCCGGGCAGCGTCTACGCCATGACCGTGGACGGAAACGGAATCGTGACCCTGACGGGGCAAACCGCTTCCACCGCGTTCCCGACCACGCCGGACGCCTTCCAACCCACCTACCAAGGCAACCGGGACGCTTTTGTCACGCGTCTGGCGCTCAATGGCGGCGGCACTGCTGACCTCAAGTATTCCACTTACCTGGGCGGCGCTCAGCACCTCGAGTCGGCCAATGCCGTGACGTTCGATCCCACCAATCCGGAGTTGGTGACGGTGGCCGGTTTCACCCGTTCCGGCGACTTCCCCACCACGGTGGGGGCCTATCAGCGGATTCATCCTACCCCGGTGGACGGGTCGGTGGCGTTCGTGACACGCTTCCGCTTCCCTGCGGCCGGCCCCGGCACGCTGCTGTGGTCCACCCTGTTCGGGGCACCGGGCAACCAGAATGCTACCGCCGTGGTGGTTGATGACACGGGCGCCGCCATCATCGTCGGCTCGACCGCGGTGAACAACCCGCCAACCACGGAACGGGCTTACGATCGGATCCCCAACAAGACGGTCGGCCTGGGAACGTATGATGCGTTCGCCGCCCGCATCAGCAGCGACGGCAGCCGGCTGCTGTATTCCACCCTGCTCGGCGGCTACGCCGGCGACGTCATCCTCGACGCCGCTTACGTTGGCGGCACGTCGATCATCGTCGGCGGGTTGACAAATTCGCCTGATTTTCCGACAACCCTGGGTGCCTTCGACCGGGTCTACGCCGCCGACGGTCAGGAGAGCGGCGGCGCCACCCCCGGCACCCTCGCTTACGATGCCTTCGTGGCCCGGCTCACCCTGGAGCCAAATGCGACCACGGACGTGACACCGCCGCCGGCACCGCAGCTGCGCTGGCCGTCCGACGGGGCAACCTTTGCCGTGCCCATTCTGAATGTGCCCTTCGACTGGACTGACGTGGCCGACGAATCCGGGATCGCCGCCTACCACTTGCAGCTCAGCCCGAACCCGACGTTCACCAACGACATCGCCGCCGAGCTGCGCGGCTGGTTCGAGCCGTGGCTGCCCGCTTCGCTGGTGGTCAAGGGATTCGACGTCAACCAGAACGGAACCTGGTACTGGCGGGTGCAGGCTCTGGACCGGGCGGGCAACCTTGGTCCGTGGTCGGAGGTGCGCTCCCTCAACGCCGTTGATCCTCCGGTGTCGCCCGCCCCTACCCTGAGCAGCCCCCCTAACGGCGGCAAGTTCGCGCCCGGCGAAATCACCTTTGCCTGGCAGGAAGTGGCCAACGCCAGGTACTACCAGCTCCAGGTGGACACGCGGAGCGACTTCAGCAGCGGCAGAAGCATCCTCGTTTCTTACCTCACCAAGTCGCAGCACAAACTGAACCTGCCGGAAGGCCGCTACTGGTGGCGGGTCCGCCTGGCCAACGACATCACGGTCGGTCCCTGGTCCGGCGCCTGGAGTCTGGAGTTGAAGAACGGCGAGCCGCGAGCACCGGTCCCGCCCCCGCCTTCGACATCGACGTCAACGCCGCCCCTCGCCCTTTCCCCCGCCGAGCTCTGGGCCAACCCCACCGGTCAGCTCACGGTCACGTTAAGCAACCCGGCTCCGGCCGGCGGTGCGGTGATCTCCCTGGCCAGTGTGTACCCCGACAATATCTTCGTCCCGGCCAGCGTGACCGTGCCCGAAGGGAGCACCAGTGTGACCTTCACGGTGACGGCGGGGCCCGGCCGGGGCGGCTCCGGGGTCGTGGCCGAGTACGCCGGTGTGCTCGAGGCGGCCTCGGTGTACGTGGCCGAGACCGACAAATCGCCGGAACTCAACAGTCTTGTCCTGAGCCCCAGTGTCGTCATCGGGGGTAGCTCAACGCAGGGGACGGTTGCGCTCCCCTCCGGTTGGCGGGCCGGGACCGGCGGCGCACTGGTCACCCTGGCCAGCGGCGACCTCTCCCGGGCGTCCGTGCCGGCAAGCGTCCTCATCCCGGAGGGTGCCAACAGCACGACCTTCCCGATCACGACCCAACCGGTATCGACGCCGACCTGGCTGCCGATCTTCGCCAGCCGCAGCATCACGCTGGCGACGCGGCTGACGCTGTTGCCAGTCGGCTCGGCAGTGTCGTCACTGACGCTGAGTCCGACGAGCGTGAGCGGCGGCAGCTCCGCCCAGGGGACCGTGACGCTCAACTTCACCGCCCCTGCCGGTGGGATCGTGGTGAAGCTGGCCAGCAGCAACACGGCGGTCGCCCGGGTCCCCGCCAGCGTGACTGTTCCCGCCGGCGCTACCAGTGCCAGTTTCACGGTGACCACCAGCTCGGTCGCTTCAAACACGACCGTCATGATCACCGCCACTATGGCCGATACAAGTCAATCAGCCAACTTGACTGTGACGGCACCCACCGGCCCCCTGCCGGCGCCGACCCTGATGTTCCCCAGCAACGGGGCGCGCTTCAGTCCGGGGCAGACAATCACCTTTGACTGGAGCGACGTGAGCGGTGCCGCTTCCTACACCATCCAGATTGACGATTCGAACACATTCTCGGCGCCGCAGATCGTCAGTCAAACTGTGACTCCTTCCACGTACAGCACCAGCACCTTGCCGACCAAGAAGATGTGGTGGCGGGTGCGGGCCAATGATGCCGCGGGCAATCCAGGCGCCTGGTCTACCGTGCGTGAGATTGAGGTCAAGAGTTGACGGTACCCGGCTCCCATGACGTGGCACCGGCTGTCAGCCGGTGCCACAGATCAGCCGGCTGCTCTCTCGCTGCGGAGGCAGCGACCGATCTGCCGGACTGCCTGCCGCAGCCGTTGCTCGTTCTCGACCAGGGCCAGGCGGAGATAGCCCTCGCCTGCCTCGCCGAAGCCGCGGCCGGGGCTGACCGCCACCTCCGCCTCCTCCAACAGTTTCATGGCGAAGTCGATTGAGCCCATCCGCTGGCGCCATTCGGCCGGATACCGCGCCCACACGAACATGGTCGCCTTCGGCTTCTCCACTTCCCAGCCGAGCCGCGTCAGTCCCTCGACCAACACATCGCGGCGGCGCTGGTAGACGGCCGCCTGTCGTTCCACCAGGTCCTCGCAGTGCCGCAACGCCAGGATACCGGCGATCTGGATCGGCTGGAAGATGCCGTAGTCGTAATAGCCCTTAATCGTCGCCAGGGCCCGGATCATCTCAGCGTTGCCGGCGCAGAAGCCGAGCCGCCAGCCGGCCATGTTGTACCCCTTGCTCATGGTCGTCGTCTCGACACCGACCTCCTTGGCCCCCGGCACGCTCAGGAAGCTCGGCGCCCGGTAGCCGTCGAAACAGACGTCGCCGTAAGCAAAATCATGAATGACCATGAAGCCGAAACGGCGGGCCAGGGCAACCACGTCTACAAAAAAGTCGCGCTCGACCACGGTAGTGGTCGGGTTGTGGGGGAAGTTGAGGATCAGCACCTTGGGCCGGGGATAGAGGTGCTCAGCCACCTGGGCAACGTGGGAAAGAAAGCGGTCGGGCTGGGTGCAGTCAAGGCTGATGACGTTGCCCGACGCCAGGGCGACGGCGTAGACGTGGACCGGGAATGACGGCGCCGGCACGATGGCGGTGTCGCCGGGCCCCAGCAGCGCCAGGCACATATGGCTAAAGACTTCCTTGGAGCCGAGCCCGGCCAGCACCTCGGTTTCGGGATCAAGCGCGACATCGTAGCGGCGGGCGTAGCGCAGGGCCACCTCGCGGCGCAGGTTGTATAGCCCCTTGCTCACCGAATAGCGGTGGTTGCGCTCGTCGTGGGCGGCCTCGCAGAGCTTGTCGATGACCAGCTGCGCCGGCACGTCGGTCGGATTGCCCATGCCCAGGTCAATAACATCCACGCCGTCGCGCCGCTTACGGTACTTCAGGTCGTTGATCTTACCGAACAGGTACGGCGGCAGCCGCTTGACCCGGTCGGCCACGTCGATCCGGAACGGCATCTGCGAGGTGTTGGGTTCGTTTTGCATAGCAGTCCGTAGTCCGTAGTCCGTGGTCCGTAGTCAGGTGCTCGCCCGGTCTTTGCTACGGACTGCTGACTACGGACCACGGACTACTTGAGCGGTTTCAGCTTGATGTTCTTATAGCATACGGGAGTGCCGTGGTCCTGGAAGCCGATCAGCCCCTTGCGCGGGAAGTCCTTGATGGCCAGCTGGTACTTGTGCTTGGAGCCGTCGGGGCGGAGGCCCGGCTTGTCCCACTCGTCCACGTTCATCGCGCAGATCTTCTCGCCGTTCAGTTCGACGGTGATCAGGTTCTTGTTGCAGGTGATGACGAAGGTATTCCACTCGCCGGCCGGCCTGGTCACCGCCTTGGACGGGGCCACCAGGTCGTAGATGGCGCCGCAGGAGTTGCGGGTTGGCTTGCGGCCCTGGTCGTCCAGCACTTGCACCTCCAGGCCGGTCTGGACCGGGGTTTTCGGGTCGCCGACACGGACGAAGACACCGCTGTTGCAGCGCGGACTCATCTTGAAATCGACCTTGAGGATGAAGTTGTCGTACCGCTCGTCGGTGTAGAGCATGCCGCCGCCGCGGCCTGTCAGGCAGATGGCACCGTCCTCGACCTTCCAGGTCCCGAAGCCGGGGCTAGTGCGGTGCCAGCCGGTCAGGTCCTTGCCATTGAATAACAGAATCCAGCCGTCGTTTTTCTCTGCCGGAGTCAGCTCGTTGTCCGCTCCCCGGGCCGGCGCCGCCAGCAGCGCCAGGCCCGCCACGCCGGCCAGGATTGCCCCCAGACGATCACTCATCGGCAGCCCCCCTCATGGACAGGTAACGGATGTCGCATTCTTCATGAGTATAAGGGGGAGTCGGCAGGTAGTCCACCACAGGGAAGATGCCGATGGATCGAATCATTGATGGGCCCGACCATTGTGAACGGGAGCGGTAGCCGAATTCGGCTACGACGTTCCCTCTGCCGTGGCGGACGGCACACGGAGCACCGACCATCCTCCATCGCCCCATCGGACTCATTTCGGGATGACGCGCAGGGTGTAGTGCGCCTCGGCCGGATGGAAATCTCCGCCGCCGGGGGCGAGGTTCTTCAGGCGAATTTCGTACACGAAGCCGGGGCGTAGCTCGGTCAGCCGCAGCGTCACCCGGCGGCCATCCGGGGCCACGGCTACCCCGGTCACTTTCTCCGTGCGGCGATCTACATCGGGGCCGCCGTAGGCCGGGGTCGAGATTCGGCGGTATGACTGGATCGTGTAGCTCTCCGCCTCGGCGGCTCGCTGGCGGTCGATCGGCCCGAAGAAGTCGATGGTGAAGCCGTCGGCGGTCGCCCGCACCTCGGCGATGCCGTTGCCGAGTTGATCGGGCTCGATTCGCACCCGGACGATCTCGCCTAGGTTGTTCCCCGCCCCCCAGCCGCTATCGCGGATGCTGCCAACGTACAGTTCACCCCGCGGCGAGACGGCGCAGACGATCGGCCCCATGAAACCGCGGGCCGGGTCGCGCGGCGGGATGCTCAACGGATAGGCGGCTCCCTGGAAGGTGTCGCCGACCCGCTGCAACGTCATCCGAATCAACCGCCGGGTGTCGTACTCGCAGCCGATCAGGTGCCCTTCCAGTGGCCCGAAGACGGCGCGGCTCAGGCGGGCACGGAGTTCCTTCGGCGTGTCGAGGAAGCAGATACCGTTGACGCTCCGCGTCCAGGGGTGTGGGATGTTGATGGCCGGCGGCGTCAGCGGAGGGACCGGCTTGTCCCGGTCGAGGGTGTTGATGAAACCGAAGTGGGCCCCCGGCCGGACATGGTTCAGCTCGTTGAAGGGATTGTAATTCCCCTGGTTGTCGGTGACGAACAACTCGCCGTTGCGGTCCAGCGCCAGCCCCATCGGGAAGCGGTGCCCCGCCGAGATCGGCTCCAGCGCGAACAGCCGTGGGTCATCGGCCGTTGGTCGGCGCGGCACTAACTTCAGAACGTTGCCGTGGAACCGGGCGGCGATGAGAGGGCGCTGGTCCTGCTGGCAGGGAATGCCGAGGAAGTACTCGCCGCGCTCGTTCCGCGGCAGGCCGACGGCCCAGTCGTGGTAATCGGAGCTATAGCCCCAGCCGGACGCGATCACCTGGATGCGCCGGCCCGATAGCCCCATGTCCCCGATGCGCAGCAGAGCATACTTGACGCTGACATCGACGTAACCCGGGCCGGTGTTGATGCCGTAAGGGGCGGGCAGGCCGTCTGCCAGCAGCGTCAACCGATCTTCGCTGCCGTCGCCGTCGGTATCGACCGCTTCAAAGACCTGGCCTTTCAGCGACACAAACACCAACCGCCCGTCCGGCCGCCAGGCCAACCCGCTCGGCATGATCAGGGCCGTCAGCGGCAGCCGCTCGCCGCGGAAACCGGGCGCGATCTCCACCGGTTCCCCCTTCCGCACGACCGGCGGCTCGGGTACCTTTGGAAAACGGTCGAGCGGCACCTCCGTCAGATAGTGCAGCACAAGGCGAGCGTTCCCCTTTTCATCAGGATCAAGCCATACCGTTGTCCCGTCGGCCGAGAACGCGGCGCTGGCCGGCTCCCGGAGGACGATCCGGGTGTTGAACCGATCCCCCAGGCGGACCTCCCGACCATCGGCCGATCGTGTCGCACTCGCCGCGGCCTTTTCCGAAAGCACCCGCAGCCGCATCCGAGAGTCGGCCGGCAGCGGTCCGACCAACAGTTCCTGCGCGAACCCCGTCGGATGACCGCCTTTTTCCGCCACGACCGGGGCGAGCCTGCGCTGAACCTGAAGCGTCAGGCCGTTCGCCCCGGCCTTCCCCCCGGCGGCGAACAGTAACCGATAGTGCAGCACGACAGCGGGACCCTCCGTCTGCCAACCATCGACCTCGGCGACGAACTGTTCCCGCGGTTGGGGAGACAGCTCCCGGCCACCGGCCACCAGCACCAGGTCGGACCCGGTGATCTCCGGATCGAGGACGGGCGCGCCGGCCAACTCCCAGTACCAGTTCTTTCCCCGGGTCCGCTGCCAGGCAGTGTCGCCTGCGGTCCACAGCGCCAGGTTGCCGACCTCCAGGTCAAGCAGCACATTGTGGCGATTGGCCAGGCCCACCAGGAAAGGGCGGACCCGAAGCCGGCCGTCGTGCTCCACCAGGTCAGTGATGATCACCGGCTCGGCACTGGGGTGGTTGCCATCGTGGCGGAGCGTGCGGACGGGATTGGGGGGCGGCGGCTCGAAGTCGGGAAGGTTCAGCACATGCCAGACGGCGGCCAGTTGCTCATCGAGCCGGTCGTCGAGCACACCGGAGACGGGCAGCTGAACCGACGGCATCTCCATCCGCGGGACAATCCGGGCGGGGTTGCGTACCCAGCGGTCGAACCACTCGCGGCGGATGCGGCGGCCGAGCAGCGACAGGTCCGGCCCGCGCACGTTGAGCGGGACCTCGGGTGGCACAACGCGGCCGACCTGATGGCAGCTGGTGCAGCCGAAGCCGTCGCTGGAGACGAGCCGGCCGCCGGCCAGGACATAGCGGTCCTGCTGGGCCTTGGCTGGTGGGCGGGTCGTGTGGCGCGGCGGGATGCGGTCGGTGGCGACCAGGTGCTTCACCAGCGCCTTTAGCTCATCGTCCCGCAACCGGAAGCGCGGCATGCGCACCTGGAGATAAGGGCGGTGCGGCTCGCCACGGCGACTGATCGCATCGGCCAGGGCCTGGTCGGTGAGCTTGTCGCCGACACTGTTGAGCGCCGGCGGCGTCAGGGCAGGCAGCCGTGCGGCCAATTCGCCGTAATGCTCCGATGCGGCCATGAGCTTGTCCGTCAGCAACGGCGGCAATAGCGGGATGGCCTCGCGCGCCCCTTCCCGCGCGTGGCAGGCAAGGCAGTTGTGCTCTGCCAGCAGCAGCTGGCCGTCGAGCACCGGCCGCTCCCCCAGTGCCTCCCGACGGCGAGTGTAATACAGGCGCACAGCGCGGGCGTCGGCCTCACTTAGTCGATAACCGGGGCGGTGCTTCACCGGGTTGGGATCGCCCAGGCAGGATTGCCGCCAGTTGCTCTGTTCGCCCAGGCGCGGGGCGGGTGCGGATTTGGCTAGGTTGGGTAGCCGGGGCTCAGAAGACTCCGCCCCGGCCTCCTCGGGCAGCCGGTGACAGGCAATGCAGCCGAATTGGCCGACGAGCTTCCTTCCCTCGGCGCGCCGCTCGGCCGACTCGTGCGGGGCCAAATCGTCTGTTCCGGACCCCGACTTCTGCGCTGCGAGGAACAGGGCGAGCGAGGTCCGCTCCGCGCTGGACAGGGTGAACACCGGCATGCGGTGGTCGCGGTTGAGCCGGGCAGGATCGGCCAACCAGGCGGCGAAGAAGCCGGGCGGGCGCTTGTCAGCGATGCGGGTCAGGTCGCCGCCGCCGAGCCAACCGCTGGCGCCGTGGTCGCGCCAGCTGTGACAGGCCAGACAGCCCAGCGTCAGGAATAGCTGTTCGCCCGTTTTGGCATCCGGTCGAGGTTTTGGAGGAGGAGCTTTCTTTCCTTTCTTTGCCGGCTTTTCGTTCGGCGGCTCTTCCCACGGCGGCAGGACCAACTCGGAGCGGTCTGGCCCTCGCGGTGTCAGTAGCCAGTCGGCGATGGCCTCCGCCTGCGCAGCCGACATGCCGAACGCCGGCATCCGTCGGGGCGACATCGGCTCTTCCCGTTTTTGTTGATCCGGCGCGGGGTGTTCGCCGGCGGTCAGCCAGCGGACCAGCCATGACCGCGAGAGGTTGCCCGCCAGGCGGTCGAGCGCGGGCGCCGGCGGCGGGGGCGGTTCCCCGGCGTGACACCCCGCGCAGCGCAGCACCCGGGCCAGGAGTTGGCCGCGCTCGAAATCGCGATTGACCAAGTGCTCGCGCGGGTGGAAAAGGAAGCGCGGCGGGATTGGCTCCAGCCCGAACTGAGGTCCCGACCAGAACACCGCCAGGCGGGCATCCTTCCCCATCCGGCGGAACGACAACTCCAGCGGCAGGTGCTCGGCGGCCAGCATCACC
>DATLYH010000137.1:0-13989 GCA_035575035.1 Gemmataceae bacterium | reverse complement strand
GCGAGAAGCTGCTGGCATCGGGACGGGCCGACGAGATCGTGCGTATGTATGACGGCCGGGACAACCCGCTCGGCCGATCGTACACGCTGGCCGAACTGCGGCAGCTGGTCGAGGGATTGTTTCAGATCGAGGAAGTCGGCTATTTCTTCTTCCCGGCCCGGGCACTGCCGGTGAGCATCCCGCGCTGGCTGCACCGCTGGCTGCATCATCGTTTTGGATTGATGATCATCCTGTTTGGTCGGCGGCTGGACCCGGCCAGCGGTACGCCCCGGCCGTGAAGGGGGAACTATCTGATGTGTGGGATCTGCGGCCTGGCTCTGTCCGGACGACAAGAAGTCCAGCGCGACGTACTTCAGAGCATGATCGATGTCATGGCCCATCGCGGGCCCGACGGCGATGGGCTGTTCCTCGACGGCCCGGTCGGCCTGGGCCACTGCCGCCTGTCGATCATCGACCTGGAAGGAGGCCGTCAGCCGTTGGCCAATGAAGACGGCTCGGTCGTGGTGGTCTTCAACGGTGAGATCTACAACTACCAGGAACTGAGCAAGGAGCTACTGGCCGCCGGCCATCGCTTCCAAACGCGCTCCGACACCGAGACGCTGGTCCACCTTTACGAGGAGCACGGCATCGGCATGCTGGCCCGGCTGCGCGGCATGTTCGCCTTCGCCCTGTACGATCGTCGCCGACAGGTGCTCTACCTGGCCCGCGACCGCTTCGGCATCAAGCCGCTTTATTACTGGCAGGGGGGCGGCAAGCTCGCCTTCGCCTCCGAGGTCAAGCCGCTCTTCCAGGCCGGCTACACCGTCGAGGTCAACCGCCCGGCGCTGCACCTGTACCTGCAAACCCGCTTTGCCCACGGCGACGAAACCATCTTCAAGGGCGTCCATCGGCTGCCGGAGGGCTGCTACCTGCGCTGGAAGGCCGGCGAAGTCTCCGTCCACCGCTACTACTCGCCCCCCGCTGGCGGCGATGGTCCGCCGGGGCGCGACTATCCCGAGCTGTTCCGCCGGGCCCTGGCCGACGCCGTTGCCAGCCACATGATCGCCGACGTGCCGGTCGGTGCCTACCTGAGCGGCGGCGTCGATTCCTCGACGCTGGTCAGTGAGATGGTCCGGCTGACCGGGCATCCGGTGCGGACATTCTGCGTGGACTTTAAGGAAGGCTACGGCGAGGGCCGGGCCGCGGAGGAGACGGCCCGCGCCCTGGGCTGTGACCATCACACGGTGCTCTGCGGCGTCGAGGAACTGCTGGAATTGCCGGCCGTCATCCGTACCCTGGAAGAGCCGGTCGGCGACGGTATTGTGGTGGCCCAGTATTTCCTCTCACGGGCCACGCGCCAGGCGGGGATCAAGGTGGTGCTGACCGGCGACGGCGCCGATGAGACGCTGGGCGGCTATCAGTATTTGAAGGCCATCATCACTGCGGCAACCTGGGCCCGGCGGCTGCCCGGCTTCGTCTTTTCCCGGCTCGGCGTGCCGGTCGCCCGCTGTCTGCCGGTCGGCCTGGTGGACCGCTGGGCTGATGTGCCGCTCAACGTGGCCGCTGAGGCTAAGCGGCGTTTCATCCTGCTTCTGCGGGCTCTGCCGCGCCGCGACCTGGCTGAGCTGTATGACCTGCTGTTGGCTCTTTTCTGTCCGCACGAGTTGCGGCAACTCTACACCGACGAGTTTTACGCCGAGGTCCGACGGCTGCCGCGCGAACACCTGGCCGGCGAACCGGTCGGGGCCACGCTGCTGGACCAGGTGCTGTCAATGCAGTATCGCAAGTGGCTGCCGGCCAACATCAACCTGAAGCAAGACAAGCTCTGTATGGCCCACTCGGTTGAGAATCGGGTGCCATTTCTGGATCATCCGTTCGTGGAGCTGGTCGCCGGCTTCCCTGGCCACACCAAGATCAACGGCCGCTCGAACAAGGTCCTGCTGCGCGACCTGGCCCGCCAGCGCCTGCGCGACTCGGTCTCGTTGGCCCGGAAGGTCCCGTTCCACCTGCCGCTGGAGCATTACCTGGGCGACCACCGGGTGTGGAATTTGATCGAGGAGAACCTGGACGAACGCCGCCTGCGTCGCCGGGGCCTGTTGCGGCCGGAATATGTCCGACATCTCAAGGAGCGGGCCCGAGGCGGGGATTATATGACCGCCAAAAAGCTCTTCGCCTTGGTCATCCTGGAGTTGTGGCACCGGGTTTTCGTTGACCGCGAGGCGTAACTCCAGGTTGTGCAGTGCCGGGATGCCCGCGCCCTAGACCACCACACCAGCAACTAACCGTGGTGCGGTAAGGCGCCAGCGGCCAGCCTACATCTTCCGCCCGACGGCCGCGGCCACCTTGCGGCACTCGGCCATCATCTGCCGAAAAGCCGCCGGCGTCAGCGCCTGGAAGCCGTCACTCAGCGCCTTCTCTGGGTCGGGGTGGATCTCCACCATCAGGCCGTCGGCCCCGGCTGCCACCGCTGCCCGGGCCATGGCCGCCACCAGGCTGGCCTTGCCGGTACCGTGGCTGGGGTCAACCACGATGGGCAAGTGCGTCGTCTGGTGCAGGTAGGGGACGGTGGCCAGCGGCAAGGTGAAGCGGGTGTGGTCCTCGAAGGTGCGGATGCCGCGCTCGCAAAGCATCACCTGGGTGTTGCCGGTCTTGAGGATATACTCGGCGGCCAGGAGGAACTCATCCATTGTCGCTGACGGCCCGCGCTTCAACAGCACCGGCAGGCCCGACTCGCCGACCGCCTCCAACAGGGGGTAGTTCTGCATGTTGCGGGCGCCGACCTGGAGTACGTCGGCGTAGCGAGCCACCAGTCCGACCTGCTCGGGGGCCATGACTTCGGTGACCACCGCCAGCCCGGTTTGCTGCCGGGCCTCGGCTAGTAGCTCGAGGCCTTTCTCCTTGAGGCCCTGGAAGCTGTAGGGGCTGGTGCGCGGTTTGAACGCCCCGCCGCGCAGGCCTGCCGCCCCGCATTCACGGACGATGTGGGCCACCTCCAGGATCTGCTCCCGGCTCTCGACTGAGCAAGGGCCGGCGATGACGCCCAAGTGGCTATTCCCCACCTGCAGGCCAAGCACCCGTACCACGGTGGGCTCCTGCTTGACCTCGGTGCTGGCTATCTTGTAAGGGGCCAGGATTGGGACCACCTTCTCGACCCCCTCTCCGGTTTCCAGGGCCTGCTTGGCGCCGTCGCGCTTCTCGCCGAGAGCCGCCACCACCGTCCGCTCGGTGCCGACGATGACATGGCTACGCAGGCCGAGCTGCTCGATGCGTTCGATGATGTGGTCGATCTGCCGCTGGGTAGCGCTGGGTTTCATGACAACGATCATGGCTGCCGCTCCTTTGAGGTGCCCGGATCGCCCGGGCGCCGGCGGAGGCGTCTGCCTGCCAGACTAACCGCCGGGACGGGACGGGGCATAACCGTGAATTCACTTCCAGGACAAACAAAAAAGCCCTGAAACCACGCGGGTTTCAGGGCTTTGCATTCAGTTGCATTCGCTCAGCTGGCGATAGCCGAACCCCTCAACCCGCCCGATGCTGGGCCCAAAAACCAAAACCGGTAGGTAAAGAAAGAGGACGACGCACTCCGGACGGCGGGCGACAGGGTGGGAACACAGGCCTGTTCAGCGCGGGCCGGCATGGAAATCACCAGCCAAGTGGTCCTTCGGGGGAGGTTAAAGGGGGACTCCAGCGAGATACGCACTGGAGTCCCCTACAAATCCTGCGGCTGCATCGACGGCAGCCCGTCGGCTGCTCTAATGCAGCCGCTCCTTACTCTTACCCACTGGATCACCTCCTTTCGCTAGAACCCCCTGTATGAGACAGTCAGCGGGCATTCGACCATCTCCAGGTATCTAGCCCGTCGTGCCACGTTAGCACGACCCGTGATTGCTCTATTCTAACGAGCCGGGAAAACAGGTCAAGAAAATTGGGCTAAAGAAAAGCGGCCGGCCGGGGGAGCGAAGCGGCCCTCTCCCGCGCTCAGTGTGCGATCTTCTCCCACTTCTTGAAGTCCCAGTGGACGTCGTTGTCGGGGTCGTGGCACTGCACGCAGCTTTGCTCGACCCGGCTAAGGCGCTTGGCCTCCGACTCGCCCGGCTGGGCCTTCCACGGGTTCAAGGCCACCCGCAGGGCCTCGTTGTTCGGGTCGGCGACGTGCAGGCTGGCAGGGCCGTGGCAGCTCTCGCAGCCGACGTGCTTCAAGTGCGGCGTGGCTTCGGCGCTGGTGAAGCCCCCCTGGGTGGCGAACCCGATCACGTGGCAGACGACACACTCGGCGTCATACTGCCGCAATGACGGCCGACGAGCGCTGACTAACGTGTCGTAAGCATGTGAATGGGCCGAGTCCTTCCAGACCGTGTAGGCGTATTCGTGGCACTTCTTGCACTTCTCGGAGCCGACGTAGGTCGCCTGCGGATGGGCCACCTGGACCGGGTGTCGGGTCTGGCCATACTTCTTCAAGTAGCCGTCCCGCTTCAACTCCTCGGTGTACTGCTCCATCAGGGCGACGATAGGGTGGCTGTCCGCCTTATTCTCCGGCGTCAGGTAGCGCTCGCTCATCGGGACCAACTGGTAGCGTAGGTCAAGAGGTTGGTCCGGCCGACCGGTGCGCCAGGCACCCACGACGCCGACGTACTTGCCCTTGTGACCGACCGAGACTACCAGCGTCGGGCCGACCTTCTGCGGGTTGCCCGACGGCTCTTCGTACTCGCTCAGGCAGAGGATGACGTTGAACTGCGGGAAGTGCCGGGCACACTCGTAAGCCTCCCGCGGGAGCCCTTGGTAGAGCAGAACGCGGAGGTCCGGTTTCTGTTTGTCCATCTCCTTCAGGAGGTCGGCCAGCACTTTCCGATTGTCGAGGAAATGCACGGCCGGGTCCTGGGCCCGTTCCTGGACGGTAGGTCCGACCACACCGGCGACAGCGACCTTAAGCGGGCTGCCCGGCGGTTGTGTCAGTCGCCAACGGCCGGTGCCGGGGAAGTTCTCCTCAGCGTTGGCCAGGTTGTCAACGATGACGCGCGGCTCAGGATTATTCAGGGCGTACTGGCCTAGAGCCCGGTCGAGCGGCATGGCTAGCTCGTGCTCGCCGACAGTGACGGCTGTGTAGCCCATCTCCCGCAGCGCCCGCATCGAGTACTCGTATTTGAGCAGGCCCTGGAGGTTGGGGAGCCGCCGTGGGCCCTGGCGCTGCGGAATGTCGCCCAGGTCCACGGCCACCACCGGCCAGCCGCGCTCCTTGAGCGTTTGCAGGAAGTTGTAGCGTCGCTCCAGGCCGCCGATCTGCGGCCGCGAGCAGCCACACGGCAGCAGGTAGCCGTGTTGCTGGGCCGACAGAACCAGGGCCAGGTCCGGCTTGGTCCAGCCCTGGAACAGCGGCCGGCCCAGGCGGGGGTCGTCGGCTTCTTCCTCGGATGGGGCGGTGTTCTGCGGCGGCTGCGATAGTCGGGTCACCAGGAAAAAGCCGGTCGCGGCCAGGAGGGCAGCTGCGGCCACCAGGCAGGCCGCCGCCTTGAAGCCCGCGCCGCGCGCCCGTTGCTCCGCTGCGGTCGGCCGCGCCTCGGTTCCCGGAGAGTTCTGCTCGTCCCTCAGCATAACTGCCCCTCCTCGGTTCAGGTTGTCGGCGTCCGACAAGTTTCCAACTTGCCTCCCATCCACTAACCGCCTCCTACCGGGTCGCATTGCCGTAGATTGGGATGCGGATGCGCCGCACCGGCTGATCCGGTTTTTCCCCGGCCTCGCCCTTCTTGTGGATCGTCAGGTAGACGGCACAGTCGTCGTAGCCTGGCTTGGCCGTTTTCGACCGATTGGGGAACGGTCCCTCGGCTGTATTTGCCGGGATCGTCAATTCCACATGCCACGCCTTGCCCCTCGGCTGCGGGATCTCCTTCGGCTCCTTCACCTGGAAGAAGGGAGTCGCCCGGGTCCGCTCGCCGTCGAGCCGCACCTCAAGGTCCGGCTCACTGGTGTATAGTTTGATGATCTCGACCCGATCCTCGCTCATCGGGAAGCTGCCCAGGTCGATGCGGCTGCGGCCGTCGGGCGTTTCCACGATGACCGGCCCTTCGACCTCGCCCATCAGGTGGACGGTAACCGGGCCGGCGCTGCTCTTCAGGTGTACCGGGTAGCGGAAGAGGCCCTGGTCAAGTTGGTAGATACGTGGCTGGCCGGTTTTCTCATCGATGCGCTCGACCTGCTCGCGGACCTCGATGGCCAGGCGGTACGCGGTGCGCACGGGGAGGTTGATCTTCTTGGCCAACTCTTCACAGCTGGCAGCAGACAGCTTCTCCGGCTGGTTGACGATGATGCACGGATGCGGCCGGGAGTCGGGGTCGGGCTGGAGGGTGAAATCGGGTCGGGTGGCCGACCAGCAGATGAAGCTCGCCTTGCCGACCTCGGCGCCGCCCACCTTGCCAACGTACTTCTCGTCCAACCGTATCAGCGCAATGCCGGGGTTTTGCACCTTGTCCTCTTCCTGACAGACAACCGGGTCGAGGAAAAGAATCTCCGCCGCGAGTTCCTCGGTGGTCCTGCCGGACGGTCCCTCGATCCAGAGGGTGGCGGTCAGCCGTTCCCGCCCCTGCTTCTCGCCGTCCCAGGCCAGGCGCAGCCAGCCGGCGCCCCCGGCCGGGATTGTGGCGCTGTCGCGTTCCTGCTGCGCCTCCAACAGCGTCTTCCATTCCGCGCTCTGAGCCAGCGAGGCCCGCTGGCTCTCGGCCACCCCCTTCCACTTCTCCTCCGGCAGGACACACACCTCCACCTTGGAGCACTTGCAGCTCTTGCTGACCACGCCGAGCTTGACCGGGACGCCGCTGTCATTCTCGAACCAGTAATCGTGGTGGCCCGCCAGGGACCGTTCATGGATCGGTGGCTGCGCATCCTTCGCAGTCTCGTCCGCCGGGCCGTAGGTCGTTCCCTGAGGGAACTTCAGGTACTTGACGGGGACAACCGATTTGGGGTTGCCGGACGACTGCTTGGGTTCGCTCCCCAGGTACTGCGACGCGAAAGTCACGATGAAAACGAGGGCGACAACCACGACGCTCAGGATAACCATCTGCTTGATGCTCATGGGGCCACCCGAGTCGAGGAGAAGGACAAGGGATGAGAGGGCTACCCGCAGGATGCACGGATCACACCGGGCCTGGGGCCGCGACGGTTTTCCATTTTAATGGGGCTTCTGGGGGGGTCAAGGCCGCCGCGGGCGGGCGAAAGCCGGCGAGGATGGGCAGAGAAAAAGGCTTGGGCGGGGGGGGAGAGACGAGGGGCCCCTGATCAGCCGCGAGCTTCCTCGGCGGCCTGGAAGACCTGGGCGAGGTTGAACTCGAAGCCGGGCAGCAGCCGGGTCTGGTAGCCCTCGGGCGGGCGAACGACTCGCTCGGTCCAGCGGCCGCCCCGACGGCGCAGCACCAGCATCTGCTGTTTGTCGGCGTCGATGATCCAGTATTCGCGAACGCCGAAGTCCAGGTAGTCCTGGCGCTTCTCGACATAGTCGCGATGCTCGGACTCGGGGGAGACGACCTCAACGACGATTTCCGGGATCCAGGTGGCCCAAATGTTCTCCGTGGTGGGAGGCGGATGCTTGTACACGGCAAGGTCGGGATGGCGCTCGGTTTCCTTATCCGGGAGGAGGATTTTGCATTCGCCGCTGCCGGCGAGGGTATCAATCTGTTCGGGGTGCGCGAGCTGGTAAGCAGAAAACTGGAGTCTCAAGGCCGCGACTTGCGTTTGATGACGCCGGTTGGGAACATCAACCACAACTACCACCCCCCGGCTAAGCTCGTAAAGGTAGCCCTCGGCGCCCTCCGCCCGATCGAATTCCGTCAGGTTCATGCGCCGGCCGTGATCCCGCGGCCCGATCCGAATCGCCGTCCGCTGCATGCTTGACCTCGCCTTACAGGAGCCGCCCCCCCGACTTCCCGCCGGTGGTGTACTGTAAGCCCGGCCGATAACTCCTCATAATCGCCACCGACGAAGGTTCCTATCCAGGTTACTTCCTGGGACGGGCTAGTCGCCGGTTTAGCGGGCGCACTATTATACACCTACGCCCCGAAGGGCAGCCTTGCCCGTCTGGTCGGTCCCCACAGCCTTCCAAGGGATATTGCCGCCATGCCGGAGGAACCACCGGTCAAGTCCAGCGTGTCGATCCGCAAACTGATGGTCGCCAACCGGAGCGAGATCGCCATCCGCGTTTTCCGGTCGGCCCACGAACTGGGCATCCGCACCGTCGCCATCTACTCCCACGAAGATCGCTTTGCCTTGCACCGTTTCAAAGCCGACGAGGCTTACCGCGTCGGCAAGCCGGGCGAGCCAATTCGCTCTTACCTCGACATCGAAGGCATCATTGCCCTGGCGGTCGAGCACGAGGTCGATGCCATCCACCCGGGCTACGGCTTCCTGTCGGAGAATCCCGCCTTCGCCCGCGCCTGCCGGGAGGTCGGGCTGGTCTTCGTCGGCCCACGGACCGACATCCTTGAAAAGCTGGGCGACAAGATCGCGGCCCGGCAGATCGCTGAGGAAGCGGGCGTGCCGGTGCTGCCCGGCAGCGAGGCGCCGATCCGCAGCAATGCCGAGGCCCGCAGCCTGGCCCGCAAGCTCGGCTACCCGGTCATCGTCAAGGCGGCCATGGGCGGCGGCGGCCGCGGCATGCGCGTCGCCCCCAGCGCTGACCAACTCGACGACGCCCTGGAGCAGGCCCGCCGCGAGGCCGGTGCCGCCTTTGGCATCCCCGATGTCTTTCTTGAGAAATACATCCCCCGCGCCCGCCATATCGAGGTGCAGCTGCTCGGCGATCAGCACGGCGGGTTGGTCCATCTGTTCGAGCGCGACTGCTCCTTGCAGCGTCGCCACCAGAAAATCTGCGAGATCGCCCCGGCCCTCAACCTCGATCCCCAGGTCCGCCGGCGCATCCTCGACAGCGCCCTGGCCGTGGGCTGGGCCGTGCGCTTGGACAACGCCGCCACCGTGGAGTTCTTGCTTGACGTGGACACCGGCCAGTTCTACTTCATCGAGGTCAACCCGCGCATCCAGGTCGAGCACACCGTCACCGAGGAAGTGACCGGCTACGACATCGTCAAAAGCCAGATCCTGATTGCCCAGGGACTACCGCTGTCCGACCCGGAGATCGGCCTGGGGACGCAGGACGCGGTGCAGACGCATGGCTACGCCTTGCAGTGCCGGGTGACGACCGAGGACCCGGCCAACCGTTTCATTCCGGACTACGGCCGGCTCACCGCGTACCGCTCGGCCAGCGGCATGGGCATTCGCCTGGACGCAGGCACGGCTTTTGGCGGTGCCGTCATCACGCCGTATTATGACTCGCTGTTGGTGAAGGTGACTGCGCACGGGCTGCGCTTCATCGATGCGGCCCGGCGGATGGAGCGCTCGCTGCAAGAGTTCCGCGTCCGCGGCGTCAAGACCAACATCCCCTTCCTCATCAACCTGGTCACTCACCCCGACTTTCTGGCCGGCCGGTTCACCACCCGCTTCATCGACGAAACCCCCGAGTTGTTCCACCTGCCGGTACGCCAGGACCGGGCGACCAAGCTCCTCACCTACATCGCCGAGGTGATCGTCAACGGCAACCCGGAAGTTGGAAAGATGACGGATGAAGGCGGAAGGATGAAGATTTCCCGCGAGCCGGCCCCTCTGCCTTCATCCTTCAACCCGCATCCTTCGTCCTTTTCGGTACCCCCCGGCACCCGCGACAAGTTCCACGAACTGGGGCCGGAGGGGTTCGCCCGCTGGGTGCGGGAGCAGCGGCGGCTGCTGGTGACCGACACCACCTTCCGCGACGCCCACCAGTCGTTGCTGGCGACGCGGATGCGCACCTACGACATGCTGCAGATCGCCCCGGTCTACGCCACCTGGCACGCCGGACTATTCTCCCTGGAGATGTGGGGCGGGGCTACCTTCGACGTCTGCGTCCGTTTCCTCAAGGAGTCCCCCTGGGACCGCCTGGCCGAGCTGCGCGAGCGGGTGCCCAACATCCTCTTCCAGATGCTGCTGCGGGCCTCCAACATCGTCGGCTACGCCAACTACCCCGACAACCTGGTCCGGGCCTTCGTCAAGGAGGCGGCTCTGGCCGGCATCGACCTGTTCCGCGTCTTTGACGCTCTCAACTGGCTGCCGAACCTGAAGGTGGTCATCGAGGCGGTGCGCAATACCGGCATGCTCTGCGAGGCCGCCATCTGCTACACCGGCGACATCCTCAACCCGCAGCGCCCCAAGTACGATCTGAAGTATTACGTTGACCTGGCCAAGCGTCTGGAGAAGCTGGGGGCGAATCTGCTGGCGATCAAGGACATGGCCGGTTTGTGCAAACCCTACGCCGCCCAGCGGCTGATTCGCGCGCTCAAGCAGGAAATCGGCATCCCGATCCACTTCCACACGCATGACTCGGCCGGCGGGCAGATCGCGGCGCTGCTGCTGGCTGCCGAGGAGGGGGTGGATATCGTGGACGCGGCGATGGCACCGCTGGCTGGCATGACCAGCCAGCCGAGCCTGAACGCCCTGGTCGAGGCGATGCGCTTCACCGAGCGCGACACCGGGCTGGACTACGAACAGCTCCAGCAGACGGCCGACTACTGGGAGGCGGTACGCCGCTACTATCGGCCGTTCGAGAGCGGCCAGCTGGCGGCCAGCGCCGATGTCTATCTCCATGAGATGCCGGGCGGCCAGTACACCAATCTGATGCAGCAGGCGCAGTCGCTGGGGCTGGGGCCGCGTTGGCCGGAGGTCTGCCGGATGTATGCCGAGGTCAACCGGATGTTCGGCGACATCATCAAGGTGACGCCGACATCCAAGGTGGTCGGCGACATGGCCCTGTTCATGGTCGGCAACAACCTGACGCCGCAGGACGTATTGGAAGGGAAGCGCGACCTGGCCTTCCCGGAGTCGGTGGTAGACTTCTTCATGGGCCGGCTGGGCCGACCCCCGGGTGGTTTTCCCAGAGCGTTGCAAAAGCGGGTGCTGCGCGGCCGCAAGCCCTTGCGCGGCCGACCGGGGGCCAGCCTGCCGCCGGCCGACTTCGCCGCCGCCCGCGGGCCGTTGGAGAAGCAGCTCGGCCGGCCGGCCACCGACCGCGAGTTGGTGACCTATCTGCTCTACCCGCGCGTCTTCCCTGACTTCATTGCCCATCAACACAAGTACTCCGACACCAGCGTACTGCCGACGCCGGTCTTCTTCTACGGGATGGAGCCGGGCGAGGAAGTCAGCGTCGATATCGAGAAGGGCAAGACACTGATCATCAAGTTCCTGACAGTGGGCGACCCGCACCCGGACGGCCACCGGATCGTATTCTTCGAGCTGAACGGTCAGCCGCGCGAGGTGTTGGTGCTGGACCGGTCGCTACAGGCCGCCGGCCAGGCGCACCCCAAGGCCGACCCGGGCGATCCGCTCCAGGTGGGGGCGCCGATGCCCGGCCTGGTGGTGGGCGTGGCGGTCAAGCCGGGCGACGAGGTGGCGGCAGGGCAGAAGCTGGCGGCGCTGGAGGCCATGAAGATGGAGACGACCGTCTATGCTCCGCGGGCCGGCCGGGTCGCCGAGGTGCTGGTCAAGCCGGGCATGCAAGTCGAGGCCGGCGACCTGTTGCTGCGATTGGAGGGATGATCAAGTGCCCTGGGGCGGCAAGTTTCCAACTTGCCGTGGGCCGGATGCGCTACCGCGCCTTGCCCGACAGCAGCTGGTGCTCCGACAGGGTGAAGCCGCGCACCGACAACCCGGCGTCCGTTGCCGTCGTCACCACGTGTAGCGCCGGCAGGTCCCAGGAACCGACCCGCCGCCAGCCATTTTGCACTGTGTCCGTCCGCAGCAGCCGGCCGGTCGCCGCATCCCAGTACCTCACCGCATAACTGCGCGGCAGATACCGACCCTCCGGGTTCTTGTCATTCTCCAACACCGTGATCGTCATGTTCTCCCGGCCGACGTTCCGGTTGACCACCATGATTTGCCGGTCCTTGATGCGGTAACTAGAGGCGAACCGGCCGCCCTCGAACGCCAGGAGCCGGCCCAACGGGTGGTCGTCGCCATCCTCAGCGAAGTAGAGTACCGGCCGGGTTCGACCGGCGCCGCCCGACCGAGCCAGCCGGTGCAGAACGATCGACTCCAGCTGCTCCTGCACCCAACCCGACACCGACTCGTCGTGGTTGACGTCGTCGGTGGCAAAGGTGACTTCACCCTTGGCGTCGATCGTCACCTTGCCGGTGAACCGCCGGCCGTCCAGGTTGCCGCTGAGGCGGGCAGTGAAGCCGGGGAAGTCGTGCCATTGAGCGCGGGCGGCGACCGCCTCCTCGAACAGGGCGACGGCGGCTGGATCGGCCTCTCGCCGCTCCAGGGGCCAAGTGAACGCCACCGTGGCAAAGTCGCGGATCTCCTCGTACTTCCGGCCGTCCGCCTCGCCGGATTCCTTGCGCGTGTCCCGGGTGTAGACCGAATAAGTGCCGGGGGCGGGCGGTTTCCAGGCGGCCACGCCCTCAGCGTCGGCTTTCAGGGTGACGTTGGCCAGCCGGGAGTCCACTGTGACAAACTCCGCGTGCGGCACCGGCTTGCCGTCCTTCAGGGCGACCAGCCGAACCTCGTCTCCCACGACGGTCGCCACCACCTCCAGCGGCAGTTTGCTGTACGGCTTCATGCGATTCAGTTCGTCCGGGTTGCCGGCCATCGCCTTGGGGAAGTGCCGCAGCAGAAAGGGAACTTTGCGGGGCAGGACGCCGTAGCGGCACTGGCCAACCACTACCAGGCTGCCGGTGGCTGGCACCCAGGCGCGCAGTCGATCAGGGGCCTGGTGGAGGGAAAGCGGCTCGAACTGGCCGGGCGTCTTTTGCAGCCAGAGCTGTGTATGAGCAACCTTGGCAAGGAAACGCGGGTCGCCGGCCTCGGCCAACTCGCTGAAGTAGACCTCGGCAGCCCGCCCACCCTCGGCCGGTGGAAGGATGCGGACAAACAGGAAATGGGCCTCTGTCCGGGCCGCGGAGAGCGCCCAGGCCAGGGCCGCTAGCAGAGCCGCGGCGCAAAGTTTCATGATACAGCCTCCTGTCCCCAGGACGCCGGTCCAACCCCCGCCCTCAGAGAGTGTCCGCCTCGGGCGCGGCGACCTCCTCTCCCCCTGCCGGAACCTCGTCCAGCCGGCGAATGTCAAAGAGGTTGGTCAGCTGGGTGATCTCGAAAACCTCGTAGATATGGGGGCTGACGCCGCACAGGCTCAGCCGGCCGCCCTCGGCCTGCACTCGCTTGTGGAGCTTGACCAGCCGGCCCAGCGCGGTGGTGGCCAGACACTCAACATTGCCGAAGTCCAGCTGGATCTCTCGCCGCCCCAGGTTCCGGGCCAGACTCGCGAGCTGCTCATCGACGATCTGGAGGTGCTGCTCACCCAGACGGACGCTACGGCCGGCGAAGCGGATCACGGTCGCGCCCGCACGTTCTTCCGCCTCCAGGCACCAATGGCCGGGTTGCAGGCTCATGACACGTCCCTCCCACCTCTAACCCGAGCGCTTCTATCGCATGGTAGAGGGATGGCCGGCGAAAGCAAGTCTTTTCCGCCCCCGCCGCCCCTGTGTACGCCGCCTCGGGAGGATTTCACTATAACCGAATAGAACGATCCATGTTGATTGATGGGAAATACCATTTTAAAGGAAGGGCTGGGTCATGGCCAAGCGGCAAGGGTCGCATGACAAGGGGCATCAGACGCGCGGGGTTGGCTCAGAGGCGGTGAAAGCAGCCGAGGCGAAGCGGGCGGGGGCCGACGCGGGACGCTAGGCATCGCTGACTGGTGGATCGGTGGGAGGGGCAGGAGTACCTTCGGGCCGCTCGGGCCGAGGTGCGGTCGAAGGGGAAGCGACAGGCGCTGGACGACACGGCCCGGTACTGTGAGCGATGGGGGACTACCTGGGCTGCGCGGAACAGCTGGCCGGCGGATCGTCCGCGGTCCCCCGAATGCCGTCGGCACCATACCCCAAGGACAAGGTCCGCGTCCGCTCCTGCCCCGTCGCCGTCTCGGTGACCGTGAAGCGAGTCTCGCGC